>CAMLIF010000016.1 GCA_946479985.1 uncultured Flavobacteriales bacterium | reverse complement strand
AGGATCGTCCGACAGTTTTCTTTGAAGTTATTCAGCGAATGGGAGCCAGAGGATTCGGTGCCGGAAACTTCAAAGCATTGTTCGAATCAATTGAAAGAGAACAAGCGAAGAGAGGAACACTTTAAGGCAAGCTGACACAAGCTTATAGATGAAAGACTGTCCGCCTTAGGCGGATGGTCTTTTGTTTTTTTGAAAAGTAAGTTTTGAACCGAAATTGTATGCTTACTTAACCGACCATAATTCCTTTTCTACCCAATTTCGGGATCTCGGTCATGTTTTTTTCGTTGATCGTTTCAGGAAGGAAGATGAATTTTTTGTCGTACATCACATCATCTGCCCAAAAACTCACCCAATATTCGTTGGTTAAACCAAACACTTCTTCCATAATGGGCTCTATTTTAGCCGCTTCATCCGGAAGTAAAACTTCCAAAGAATGACGTAGAGTAGATGTGCTTATCTTTTCTTCGGTTTCAACGTTCATTCCGTAGCCACGACTTGTGATAATAATTCCTTCCATGATATCATCACGCAGGTTCAATAAATAAACGTAATGCTGAATTCCTCCTTCTTCATTTGTTTCAGGAATAACAACCACTCGTACATTTTCAACTACAGGACCTTTCAATTCTTCGCGCATCAATCAGAAATTTGGTTGCAAAGATAAGAAAAAGCACTGCGTTTGATAAAGATTCGCAGTGGCGAATTGTTGTAGCCATAGATTTTTCTTGTTCGGTGAAGAGTGAGAATTGAAAAGAATCATATCAGTAAAATTTTCCGGAACTAGATATGATTTCTTTTCAGCTGCAGTTAATGAGTGACACTCTGAAGCACCTTTTTCCCGAACTCTATATACTCGAACAAATCTTCCGGATGACCGATTTTTGGAGTGAGTTCTTTTCTCAATTTCGCAGAAATCGATTTGTTTTCAGGAAATTCTACATTAGGAGCACGGTTGTTACCTGTTCTTACAATTACCAGATCCAGGTCCGGAATTGAAATGATATACTGCCCTTTGATTCCGCGGCAATAAACTACCTGGTGCCCCTCATAAAAATATGTCCAGACATGTAATCCGTACCGTGTATTGGCTACTCCTTCGTCGGTTTTCATCTTCGGATTGGCAATCATTTCATTGTAATACCATTCCGGAATCACGGTTTTTCCGTTCCATTTGCCTTTTTGAGTCAGGAGCAACCCTATCCTTGCAAAATCGCGGGTAGTGCTGTACAAACAACAAAACGATTTTTCATCTCCGTTTGCTTTATCCAGGCTCCAGAAAGCATCCGATTCTGCTCCAATGGGCTTCCATAATTTTTCAGATGCGTAGGCTGACAAATCTTTGCCCGTTGCTTTTTCAAGGATAAATCCGAGAATCTGGGAATTTCCGCTTTGGTAAACAAATGCTTTTCCGGGTTCTGTAATTACTTTTTGTCGATTCACCAGGCCCCATAAATTGGTTCCGTAATATGATTCGGCGTTTTCCGACAAAGGGTTTGTACCACTTTCACCCCAATCAAGCCCGGAAGCCATCATCAATAAATGACGAATGGTAATTTTTTCTTTTCCGTTTCCTGTGAATTCTGGCAGGTATTTATAAACTTTATCGTCCAGGCTTTTGATACTTCCATCTTCTACGGCGCAGCCAATTAGTATACTCACCACGGTTTTGGCTGCGGAAAAGGAATTGGAAACTGTTTTCGGGTGATGATCACCCCAGTATTTTTCAAATAAAATTGTATCACCATGGGCAACCAATAGTGAAGCAGTACTCCACTTTTCGGCATATTTCAGGTATTTTTTAAAATCACCTTTATCTTTCCGGAATTTCCATTCCAGGTTCGATTTCCCATGAGCAACGCCGGAACTATAGAACTTTTCCTTGTCGTATATGGTTGGTGAAGTTTCTCCCTGCAGGTATGTGTAATAAACACCTTTGTATAAATAGAATCTTCCGCTTAGTATGACAAATAAATTGAGGGTAATAAACACAACAAGAACGAACCATCCAAGAATCTTGAGGCCTTTTTTCAGAATTTTAGTCATAGTAAACAGCTATTGGTGATAACGATAGCCAAACAAATCAGCGAGGTGTCTTTTCAATTTAGACTTCACTGCGTCCATGTCAACTTCTCTTCCGAGTTCGGCTTGCATGGAAGTTACAGATTTATCTTCAATACCACAAGCAACAATATTGGAAAAATAACTCAGGTTGGAATTCACGTTGAATCCAATGCCATGCATAGTTACCCAACGTGAAGATTTTACTCCCATGGCGCAGATTTTCCTGGCGTTTGGTCCTTCCGGATCTAACCAAACGCCCGTCATTCCTGAAAAACGTTCTCCGGTAATTCCATATTCCGCCAAAGTTCGAATAACCGATTCTTCCAGATAGCGCATGTACCTGTGGATGTCGGTGAAAAAACAATCCAGGTCAAAAATAGGATAGGCAACCAGTTGTCCCGGGCCGTGATAGGTAATATCTCCACCACGATTGATCTTATAGAACTTGGCATCCTGATCTTCTAATTGTTGTTCGTTTACCAAAAGATGGTCAACACTTCCGCTTTTTCCTAAAGTGTATACGTGCGGATGTTCGCAGAATAAAAGAAAATGTTCAGTTGGCGGAGTTCCCGGATTATCACGGGCTTCAATTTTACGGGCTATTGTACCGGCAAATAGTTTTTCCTGAAAATCCCATGCCTCCTGGTAATCGATCAGACCCAGGTCTTTAAACTGAACTTCTTGCTGCGTTTCAACCATGATGCAAAATTACAAATTTTGCAGAGGAAAAGACGAAAGATCAAAACGAGGAAAGATTTGGATTACTTTCAGTTTTCCTCTTCTAACTTTTCGCGAAAGGTTACCTTTATATTTAAAACGAAAAGTCATGGGAAAACCGAATGCTTTAATTCACGAGTCGAGCCTTTATTTACAACAACACGCTCGCAATCCTGTATCATGGCTTCCCTGGTCTGCTGAAGCATTTGAGAAAGCGAAAAAAGAGAATAAACTCGTTTTGGTTTCTATAGGTTATTCGGCTTGTCACTGGTGTCATGTGATGGAACATGAATGTTTTGAGGATGAAGAAGTGGCAGGGTTGATGAATGATCATTTTGTGTGCATCAAAGTTGACAGAGAAGAACGGCCTGATGTTGACGGAGTTTATATGACTGCCGTTCAGCTCATGACTCAACGGGGAGGATGGCCTCTGAATTGTTTTACACTGCCGGATGGAAAACCGGTTTACGGCGGAACTTATTTCCCGAAGGAACAGTGGATGCATATTTTGAAATCGCTGCAGCATACCTATGCTACCAATGAAGAAAAAGTGATTGAATATGGAATGGAACTCACAGCCGGAATTGCCAAAAGTGAAAATATCTTTCAAGCTGCTGCAGTTGGAGATTTACCGGCAGAAAAACTAGATGAATTGGTTCGACGCTGGATTCCTAAAATGGATTTCACGGAAGGCGGGCCAACCCATGCTCCCAAGTTTCCGCTGCCTTCTAACTTTGACTTTTTGCTCCACTACGGTGTAATTTTTTCTCATGAAACCGTTCTGAATTATGTTTCTCTAACACTCAATAAAATGGCGTGGGGGGGGATCTATGATCAGGTTGGTGGTGGATTTTCGCGCTATTCTGTGGATATGCTTTGGAAGATTCCACATTTCGAAAAAATGCTCTATGATAACGGACAATTGCTTGGAACCTACGCCGCTGCCTACCGCTATGATCCGCAACCTGAGTATTTACGCACTTTAGAATCTGTTTTGCGCTGGCTGGAACGTGAAATGACAAGTCCGGAAGGAGGTTTGTTTGCTGCTCAGGATGCCGATTCTGAGGGTGTAGAAGGAAAATATTACGTTTGGGACCAGGATGAGTTGAAATCGATACTGGGAAAGGATTATCTCTGGTTTAACTCACTTTTTAATCCGCAGAACAAAGGTTTTTGGGAAGAAAACCAATGGGTTCTGATTCGCAATGAAAGCTGGGAGTCTTTTTTAAAGAAGAATCCGGATATCTCCGTTCAAAAAATCCAGCATTGCCTGGATTCGTTATACGACGTTCGAAAAAAACGGATTAAACCCGGAACTGATACAAAATGTTTGACTGCGTGGAATGCAATGACCGTTACAGGATTGTGCCAGGCTTTTATCGCAACTTCTGATGTATCCTTCCTGAAAATGGCGCTGCAGATCGGTAAATGGATCATTTCATTTCAAGTTCAGGACAACGGGAGATTATGGCATACACGTCAAAACGGGAAATCTTTCATTGACGGTTTTTTAGACGATTATGCGTTTACAATAGAAGCGTTCATTCAATTACAGCAAGTTACGGGTGACCATACCTGGTTGGAGCGAGCCGCTGAACTGGAAAAAATTGCACGCGAGTTGTTCCTGGACGAAAAAACCATGATGTATTTCTTTTCTTCTTCAGAAACCGAACTCATAGCCCGTAAAATGGAACTGAATGATAACGTGCTGCCCGCAACAAATAGTGTTATGGCACATAATCTTTTAAGCTTAAGCCATTTGAATAATGAGTATGCATTTGAAAAACAGGCTGTACAAATGCTTCACAATATGCTGGAGGGAATGGAAATGTACGGATCAGGATATTCTAATTGGGCGCTGTTGTTATTGAGATTACAACACGGTTTGAGAACAGTGGAGGTTCCAAAGAACAAAAAAGATGAAGTAATTTATCTTATCTCGCCATTTTTACTCGCTGTTTACGTTGATTCTGAATTTTTCAGAGTTTGCGGCGCTGGCCGATGTTCTTTAGAACTCAATACAATCGAAGAGGTGCTTCTGGAATTGGAATCTGTAAATCAATAATTCCTGACAAAGAGATTAACCCGGAATTTTCAGAGTTTGACCTACCTGAATCATGTCCGAACGCAGGCCATTCGCCTTTTTGATCTTCGCGATACTTGTGTGGTATTTTTCCGCAATTTCGGATAACGTGTCACCCGATTTTACTTTGTATTTGCGATAACTGGTATTTGCCGGCACCTTTTTTACTGCGTTTACTGCTGGTGCTGAGGTAATGGTAGTTGTTGTTGCAGTTGAAACTGATGACGCAGTGGATTCAGGCTTCACTGATTCTGCCAATGAAACGTTTGTACCAATTTGTGGGTCATAATATTTGTAGAAATGCTGCTGAATGTTTACATAACCAATAGCAGTATCTAGCTTGATGCCATTCCAATCGTAACATTGAACCACGTTATCGTTGAAATCAAGAAGCAATTCCGGACTCAAACCGGCATGAATATTATGCATTCGGGGACATTGTTTCAATACTGCGGGTAACCCTCCTCCCGCAGAACCGCGGCTATCTACTGCAACACAGCATTTTCCGTTGGTGCTCGGGCCAACAACAGCAGTCCAATGCACAGTTAATGTCGCCGGATCAATTTGTATGTACAGCTTTTTTACATCGGAATTATAGCCTTTTTGACGGATTTCTGCCAATCCTTCATTGATCTTCACATTCAGATAACCGCCAAAATGATCCATTTTACGGCTATTGAAAGAATGTAATGCATCGTAAACATAGCGTTGTCCCTGGGCAGTATAAGAATCCGTGATGATCATATCATTTTCGCCTAAAGCAATGGTATCCGGATTAATGCGTTGAAATGACGGGATTTCGATGGTTTTTTTTGTTGATACTTCGCTCGGAATGCTATCAATAGTGGTCGATAAATTGTCCTGTGCACTCACGAATGAGCTCAAGAAAAAAAGGAATAAAATGCCAGCTAAATTTTCGATTTTTTTTGCCATTAACTATGTGTTTCCCACGATTAACGTCCTAAATTTAAGAAGTTACAACGAATTGAACTAAATTTTAACAAATTGATGAAAAGAAAAACACTGCCGTTAGTAGTTTTATTTGTGAGATCCAATCTTATTTATTTGGAAAAAATGGAACTTATATCTCGTTCCGCTTTTCCGGATAGAAGGAATTAAACCCATTTGAATCTCAATGAAATCAGGAGTTCTTCGAAAAGTTCCGAAGATTCGAATTCCGAATTTATAAAATTCGGTTAGAAGTGATTTTTATCATTCGAAAATTCCGGAATCAGCAATTTTCAGGACTACTATTTTTTCAGCCAATCCGGATATTTCGATTTGAATTTTTCGATTCGCGGAACAGAAACTCCCTGCACGTATGAATTATTTGGATTTCTGCGTTCAAAATCCTGGTGATAATCCTCTGCTTTATAAAAAGCCGTGTACTTGGTTACCTCTGTTGTGATAGTAGAATTTTTATAAAGATCTTTCTTCAATTCCGATATATAGGAATCGATAATTTTCTTTTGCGCATCGTTTTCATAAAAAATGGCTGAGCGATATTGTGTACCATAATCCGGCCCCTGTTTATTCAAGGTTGTAGGATCATGCGACCCAAAGAAAACTTCAACTAGTTGTTTGTAAGAAACTTTGGTTGAGTCGTAATATACTTTTACCGTTTCGGCGTGTCCGGTTTTTCCTGTGCAAACTTCTTCGTAGGTCGGATTTTCAATGTGTCCGCCAGAATAACCCGATTCTACCTCCAAAACACCATCTACCGATTCGTAAACACCTTCTACACACCAGAAACATCCGGACGCGAAATAGGCAACCTGGCTGGAGTCCATGTCCTTGCCGGCAACCGGATTTTTAGCTTTTACATCCGTAGATTGAGCGCAAGATAGAAGGGCAATAGAAGCGGTAATAATTACAAGTAAATTTTTCATAATTTCAAATCTTTCATCAAACAAACGGAAGAATCACAAATTCGGATTTTTGCTTCTCTGAAATTAACAAAAATTCATCTTTTGGAACAGGTAAGATCCAATAAGAAAGCATTGAAACAAGAAAATTGTTTTAATTCTCGGTTCATCTAATTATATTCGCACCCTTAAAGAAAAATTACAATGGCAATTATTGGAACCATTAGAGACAAAGGTCGTTACGTATTAGTTGGAATTATTGGAATAGCATTGTTGCTTTTTATTGCGCAAAGTTTCTTTGATAACCCGGGTGGATCGGGAGACAGAGGGAATTTAGGCACAATTGACGGTGACCTTGTTGACCAGAATTTATACGCTGAGAATGTAACCGCAGCAACAAATGAAGACAAAGCACAGGCACAGCAGCAGCAACGTGAGTACGGAGAACGTGAAACAACACAATCGGAAGACAAAGCGTGGCAAATGACTGTTGAGCAGTTAGTAATGCAGCGCGAGTATGATGCTCTTGGAGTATCTGTTTCGGATAACGAGTTCAACGATTATCTTTTCGGAGAAAAAGGATTTACTTTGATGAGCGATGTTCAGCAGCAGTATACTGATCCGTTAACAGGGAAATTCAAATCTCAGGAATTTGAGAAGTTTCTTTCTGATCAGGATAAATTAGCCGGAGAAGAAGGTGCTAACTGGAAAAAAACAAAAGAGCGCATTCGTAAAGCAAGAACGCAGGAGAAATACAATCAGATCCTGAATCAGGGTATTTATGTGACCAAATTGGAAGCAAAACAAGATTACCTTGCTAAGAATACAATCAAATCAATTTCATTTGTTGTGCGCAATTACCGCGATATTCCTGATGAGGATGTGAAAATCACGGAAGCTGAGATCAAAGATTTCTACGAACGCAACAAAGAGAAAAAAGAATACGAAGTATTGGCAGGTAGAAATATCCGTTATTTCGATATCGCATTGGAACCGTCGAAAGCAGACATCAGAAGCTTCAACGATACAATGACTAAATTGAAAAATGAATTTGCTCTTACGAAAAACGATTCATTGTATATTCTTGCAAAATCCGATTTTAAATTCTACCGTTCTAATCACCAGGCGACATTCCGTCCGCAGGGAGATCAAAAAGCGCAGCAAGGATTAACATATCCTCAGGAATTGGATACGGTTTTCAAAACTGCGACAGTTGGACAAATTGTCGGGCCATACGATGATAACGGAACAAAACGAATTGCGAAAGTATTGGATTTCAATACGAACGTAATGAAGGTTCGTCATATCTTAATTGGTGCACCAAAAGGAGACGATGCCAAAATCGCGAAGGCAAAAGTAAAAGCAGACAGTATCCTGAAAGTGGTTAACAAAGATAACTTTACGGAATTCGTTACTAAATTCTCAGAGGATCAGGGTTCTGTTGAGAAAGGTGGAGTTTACGAAGACTTTATGGATTACGAAATGGTGGAGCCATTTGCTGATTTCGCTGTTGAAAAACCAGTTGGAACTATCGGAATTGCTCAAACAGAATTCGGATTCCATATTATTGAGGTAATGGATCGTAAAACGGTACGTTTCCCCGTATTGGCAGTTGTACAGCGCACATTGGTTCCTTCGGAAACAACGAAAAGCAACACAACAGCTAAAGCAGCTGGTCTTCTTGCTAAGATTACTTATAAGACTTCAGTAAAATCTGATCCATTGGCTAAATTGCAGGTTTTCGATACGATTGCTAAGAAAGCTGAATACTATTCAAGAGACTTAACACTTTTGGAAGAAGCTCCTAAAGTAAATGGTTTCCAGACTAAAATGGCTGAAAATGCATTGTTGAAATTAGCGTTTGATCCGGAAGCTGAAGTTGGTGACTTATGTGGTTCTCCAATCTTCGATAAAGACAGATACGTTATTGCAATGTTGACATCTATTCGTGAAAAAGGAGTTCCTACCTTAGAAGATTGCTACACAAAAATGCGTGTTGAAGCAATTAAAGAGAAGAAAGCAAACCGTTTCAAGAAAGAAATCGGTAAAGAAAGAAACCTGGAGAAATTGGCAAAAAAAGGAAAAACAACTGTGATGAAAGCAGATGTTACCTTTGCTAATCCAAGTATTCAGGGAGCAGGTTACGAGCCGGAGATTGTTGGATCTTTATTCTCTAACCTGGCTGATAAGAAAACTACGCTTCCGTTAGTTGGTAAGACTGGTGTTTATGTGATTCACTTAAACAAAACAACCAAAGCTCCTGCAGCTAAAGGCTACGACACAGAGCGTGATGCATTATTGGCTCAGTTGAAAGGTCAGGCTGCTGGTCAGGCACGTCAGGCTTTGATGAAAAAATTAGAAGTAACAGATAACCGCAGATTGTCAGAAGTTGGAATCGCGCGTTAATTGAAACAATAGAATTGAGAAGGGTCGTTGAAAAACGACCCTTTTTTGCTGAAATAGATTTCCAAATTGATACTGTGTAAAATAGTAAGGGCAGGTCGCAGCGGGTATTATGTATTATACGCACCCAAACCACAAAACTAGTTATGATTGTTAGATTCATATTCTGAAGCGCGCAGCGTTAGCGAGCACGAAATTCGTGCATTCGCGGGATATAGGCTTGCCGCGAATTCGCGAATTGGCTACGTTAACACTTCGCAAAGAAGCACTAAAATGTATTTGGGTGTTTATTGTACATAACTCTCGTCGCAGCCTGGCCCTAATATTTCTTTTTCTTATCGGTTGAAGAACCTTCCGTTTTTTCGGGAACATCCCAAAAGCTGGCCTCCTGGAAACGAATAATAGATAAGAAACCTGTGCTTACTTCTTTAATCAGAATGGAAGAAAGCAAACCCGTTCTTCCGCTGTAAATTACCTGATATTCAGTGGTAAAAATGCCGTTTTTATATTCTTTTTTCGCGCTCACATTCCCGTAAGCATCGTATTCAAAAAACACTTCTGACAAAGGAATTGAATCTACGTTTCTATAAGTGCGGATACTGCCGATCAAACCTTTGTCAGTGTATTTGTAAAACGTTTTTAATTGATTTCTTGTGATCGTGTAGAGCTGTTCTATCTTCGATAAGTAACCAAGTGAATCGAACAATCTGGTTTCTTCCAGGTACAAGTTTCCGTAACTATTGTAGGTTTTCTTCCTGTGCTGTCCGTTGTATACCTCGTAGCTCATGGTTTCAGAATTCCAAAGCATGCTGCGTTCAATAACTGGCGTTAATAAGGAATGCAGCGTGTCAATATCGCGCCAAACTTCCTCTTTGATAACCTGGTTGCTGTCGTTGTAGGTATAGTAGGTTGTCAGGAATCCACTCTTCTCCGAAACGCGTTTGGAAGTTAAGTTTCCTTTAGTGTCATAATAGTAGAGTTTCACAACGGTATCTGTTACCAGATCTCCAGAAGCGGTCTCATAATGACGGATAATTTGTCCAAGCGTATCAAAAGAATATACGTAAACATATTTGGATTCCCGAAGAATATCGCCCTGTTTTTTGAAAGTATAAAATCCTTTGATCTCTTTAATCTTAGCTGCCTGAATAAACTGTTTATTGAAAAACGGAACATCAGTAAAAGCTGCGCCTTTTGAATTGTCGAGCATTTGTGCCTGTGTGGAAACAGCAGCGGAAATAAGAAATATGGCAAACAGAAAACTTTTCATACTTACAAAAATACTGCAAGGAATGAGCCATAAAAAAAGGGGAGTATGAACCTTTCACCTCCCCAATGTTAATAAACGTCTGGCAGAAATTATCCTACCAGCGCCTGATATGCTGCAGCATCCAATAATCCGTCAATTTCGGATGGGTTGCTCAATCTCACTTTGATCATCCAGCCTTCGCCGTATGCATCTTTATTAACTGCTTCAGGGTTTGCTTCCAATCCTTCGTTAAACTCTAAAATTTCTCCTGAAACAGGCATGAAAAGATCAGATACCGTTTTTACCGCCTCAACAGAACCAAAAACTTCTTCCTGATCCAATGTTTCACCAACAGTTTCAATTTCCACGTAAACAATATCACCCAATTCGCTTTGAGCGAAATCTGTAACTCCGATTGTAGCAATGTCGCCTTCAACGCTTACCCACTCGTGATCTTTTGTGTATTTTAAATTTGCTGGAATATTCATCTTCTTTTTCTTTAAAGTCGTTTTCTTGATGCAAATGTAATTTTTTTTAGGTTTTCACTTCACTTTATGCTTCCAAAATTCGAAAACTTCACAATTAACCTTGTTTAAAGACTTATTTGTGTCCTTCAGCTTAATTTGAGTGATTCCTTTCTTTTCAATTTTCAATTAACTTTGCAGCATGGTAAACAGCGACCAACTTAAAGAAGTTAATGTAAGAATAGAAGCAATTGCGAATTATTTGAAAATTCCTGAAAAGGAAATGCAACTGCGTGAAAGCGAATTGAAGACACAAGATCCGGGTTTTTGGGATGATCCTAAAAAAGCGGAAACGCAAATGAAAGAAATCCGGGGACTGAAGTTTTGGATTGAGTCATACTCCCGATTGAGATCACAGGCAGATGATCTGGAAGTGTTGATTGAATTTGTAAAAGAAGGAGCTGCAGAAGAATCTGAATGCGATGAAGCTTATCAATCGTTGCTTACAACTGTTGAAGAAGTGGAATTGAAAAATATGCTTTCCGGTGAAGAAGATGCGTTAAGTGCTGTTATTCAGATTACCGCCGGAGCAGGAGGGACAGAAGCGTGTGACTGGGCTGGAATGCTCATGCGAATGTACCTGATGTGGGCTGAGAAAAGCGGTTACAAAGTAAAAGAACTTAACTTTCAGGAAGGTGATGTTGCGGGAATTAAAACTGTAACATTGGAAGTTGAAGGTGAATTTGCATTTGGTTACCTGAAAGGCGAGAACGGAATTCATCGCCTGGTACGTGTGAGCCCATATAATTCTCAAGGTAAACGGATGACATCATTTGCTTCGGTATATGTTTATCCTTCTGTGGATGATACAATCGAGATTTATGTTAATCCTGCCGATATTAGTTTTGAAACATTCCGTTCAGGTGGAGCTGGTGGACAAAACGTGAACAAGGTTGAAACTGCTGTTCGTCTGCGTCACGCACCTTCCGGAATTATTATTGAGAACTCGGAATCGCGTTCGCAATTGGCCAATAAGGAAAAAGCAATGCAATTACTTCGTTCTCAATTATATGAGATTGAGTTGCGTAAACGTGCCGAATCCAGAGATCAAATTGAAGCCGGGAAGAAGAAAATCGAATGGGGATCCCAAATCAGAAGTTACGTTTTGGATGATCGTCGTGTGAAAGACCATAGAACAGATTACACCGTAAATGACACTGACAAAGTGTTGGACGGGGATTTACAACCTTTCCTGAAGTCTTATTTGATGATGTACGGAAACTAATGAGATTGTAGACAAAAGACCAGAGACACAAGACTTGTAAAGTCCGTTCTCAAATCAGTCTGATGTCTTCAGTCTATAAGTCTTAATGTCTTTATGAAAACAATCATTTACCACAATCGTCAGTGTTCCAAAAGCCGGGAGGGGCTTTGTGTACTGGAAGAAATGGGCGCCGATATTGAGATTCGCGATTATTTACTGGTGCCTCCAACCTACGAAGAATTGGATCATTTGTTGAAACTGCTGAAAGCGAAACCACTCGATATTATTCGCCAGAAAGAAGACATTTTTCAGGAGAAATATGCCGGAAAGCAACGCAGCCGCAAGCAGTGGATTCAAGCTATGATGAAATATCCCATTCTCATTGAACGGCCAATTGTAGTTCGCGGCGATCAGGCAATAGTAGGCAGGCCTCCGATTTTGATCAAAGACCTGCTTCCTTAAAATTGCTTTATTCTTTCACCAACCGTTCTTCGAATATACCCAATGAGGTGCTCACACGAACCATGTAAATTCCTTTTGCTAATCCTGAAACAGTAAGTTTCGCTGTGCTGTTATCTAGCGTGTAATCTACGGAAACCAGTTGACCAAACGCGTTGTAGACTGCAATCTGTTCAATTGCTGCAGTAGATTCAATTGTTGCGTTCGCTGAAGCCGGATTCGGAGAAATTCGAAGATCTCTGCTTCCCAACTCCTGAATACCTAAACCTGAATTGGTATATTGAATGGAATCACATGAAATACAACCACCATTGACGGTATTGGTTAAGATGCAACAGAAGAATTTGTTTGATTGATTCGAGCCGGGTACGTAATTAACAATCGTTCCTGGCCCCATATATGGGACTCCTTGTCCCTGACCGTTCCCATCTGTCCATGTTACATATTGACTTGTAATCATAAATGGCGGTATAGATGAATTCAGCGTAATAGAAACCTGGTTTTGTCCTGTAATCGATGAACTGAATTGCGAGTAACATGGAAACGGAACAGTAACCATCGCCGTATCTCCGGCACAAGTAGTACATCCCATCATATCTGTCATGCACAATTGATAGATAATACAACCATAACTGTTTTGCAGGGTGGCTGCATCAATTGTTATGCTGTCTGAGCCCGTACTTGAGGTATAAGTAATCGGCATTCCGTTCCCGTCAGTAACAGTCCAGTTGTAAACAAATGGCCCGGTTCCTGTTTGATTGAAAGCGTTCAGGACGTAATCATAATTCGCCAGAAGGCTGTCATTTACTTCCACACTGCACTGTGCCTGCGAAATCGAAACTGCCCCAAGAGAAAGGGCAATTGAAAGTAGTAGTTTTTTCATTTTTTTCTAGTTTGTGGGAAAACGTAGTTCCTATCACTACTGTTGCCTCGAAAATTGAAAAGAATCGATTTTTTTTGATTGTTAGGGGTTTTAGTTTCTATCGGTAAACGAATAATATTTCACCGGACAACTCTTTGTTATCTATGTATTTGAACGTGAACAAAAAGAAAATCTCAATCAATTTTAAACTACTTTCAATGAGTTATTCCCAATTTGCCTGTTTTTCCTAACTTCGTTTCAATAAAAAGTTCTTGCAATTGAAGCATCGCTACTTCCTGACATATTTTATTTTGGTGTTTGCCTGTTTGGGATATGAATCGGCTTTCAGTCAGGAACCTGCCTATTTTATACTCGGAGAGGAACAGTTTAAAGGTGTTCAGATCTATGATGTTGTTCAGGATAAAGATCAGAATTACTGGATTTCAACCGACGAAGGAATCTATCTCTACGATTTCTATTCTTATAAAAAAATTGAGGCAGAAAACACCAAGAATAATGCGGTTTTCCACTTTGTTGTTGCTCCGAATGGCACGATTTATTGTCACAATATTGCCAATCAGATATTCCAGATCAGTAACAAAACCTGTAAACTGTTTTATGAAGTCCCGTCTGATTATTCGGTTCCGGATATTCAACTTGAAACAACTGCAAAAGGTAATCTCATCATTGTCTCTAAAGGAGTTGAGGTAATTAATCCGAAAGGGAAACGCATCATGTCTTATTTCAAACCGAACGAATTTCTTTCGTTGATAAGTAAAATGAAAGACAAAAGTGTTTTGTTTCGGGTGAGAGAAAGTCGTAAGGTATTGCGATTGAAAGACGGGAAATTTGCTGCAAAAACATTAAACACTACGATTGACACCAAGAATCTCCAGTTGGTGCAGCTGCAGGAAGATGCCTTTGTTATTGAGAACAGTAAAAATAAGGCATATCGTTACGATTTTGACAAAAATGTCCTCATTCCTTTTAAGCTTGGAGGAAAACATCAATTTTCAGAAAGGCTTCGCTTTTATCAGACAAGTAAGCACATTTGGGGTGCAAGCGGAACTTCTGGAGTAACATTGTATTCGGAAAATTTTAATTCTCCGTTAGAGCAAACCTTGTTTAACAATTTCTTTATTTCAGATGTTTTTGAGGATAAAGAAGGAAATATATTGCTTGGCACGTTTGATAATGGAATTGTAGTTATTCCTGATTTGAAAGTCCCGGGTGTAATTCCATCATTCAGCAGCGGAGAAGTATTGGCCTTGTATAGCGATAAAGATCTAGGCCTTGTTTTCGGGACAAGTTTGGGAGAACTGGTGGTGCGAAAAAAGAATCGTTATAGTCCGCTTATTCCGTTGTCTGAATTGTCTGATAGGGCAATAGAAGGGATTTACGGTTCGAATGAAAGTTCGTTTTTAATTATTGGAAACGGAGGTGTTCTGGCATTTTTAAAAAACACCCGGCAGT
The DNA here is from genome assembly GCA_946479985.1 of uncultured Flavobacteriales bacterium. The sequence goes on along the minus strand of CAMLIF010000016.1, from coordinate 35,549 downwards.
TAATAAAAATTGCGGATGCTTCCCTGAAAGATGTGGTTTTTGTCTCTGATAAAGAGTTTTATTTGGCTACTAACAAAGGTTTGTTCTTTGTGAAACGAACAGGCGACAAGTCGTTTAACTGCACATTGGTGAAGAAAATTGATTACCGGGTGTATGCATTAGGATACGATGAACAAAGTTCTACGCTTTATATTTCTTCCGCGAAAGGATTACTGCGCATGCGTGCAAATCAAATTGAGGAGGTACGCTATCAAAATCAGCAGTTGTTTGTAGATGACTTTTGTACGATCGACGGAATAGTGTGCGCCGCAACCCGAAAGCACGGAATCATTAAATTCCGGAATAATCGGATTTCAGGAAGCATTCTTCCGAAGGTTGATGGTGAACTTGAATCAATAAATAAATTCATTTTTTCAGACCATTATCTTTTTGCTGCTACATCAAACGGGTTTTTCCAGTTCACAGAAGACGGAAGCCTCGTAAACTCATTACATACGACTAATAGTTTCGCCTCAAAACGTGTGTTTGATTTCACCGTTCAATCAGATAAATTATGGGTTTCTCACTATGGAGGAATTCAGGAATTGAATTACCATTATCACGTTCCTGCTTCCGAAACTGTGAAACTGAGAATCTCTAAGCTTCTGGTTAATAACGAAGAGGTTCCAAAATTGGACGGAGAAATAAGCCGGCAAAGCAAGGTTCAGTTTGTGTTGTCGCTGCCAACATTGAGAAACAAGAATAACTCACATTATCACTTCAAATTGAACGGTTACGACGAGTTTTGGCAGGTAGCAAAATTCAATGAGAATGTCATTACCTATAACGGTTTGCAACCGGGAAACTACGAGTTTTTAGTCAGAAATGAGAACGAAGGGAAATTTGGTAAAACGATTTCCTATGCGTTTGCAATTCCGCAGCCGTTTTATCTACGCTGGTGGTTTATTGCCGGAATTCTGGTATTAATTGTCCTGGGTTTTTCCCGGATCATCAAGCAGGTCAGGTTCAGACAGGAACAGGTATATCAGAAACAAACTGATCGTGAAAAAGCGCAATGGAAAAAACTTCAGTTAGTTCTTGGGTCCAAAAAAATGGAAGAGGCTTTTCATACGATCAATGATTTGACCTTAAAAGGAAAAACAGATCAGTCAGAAGAATTTATTTCGAATTACAAGCACTTTACTGAACAAACGATCTTGTTTGCCAAAAAAGATTTCGTAGCTCTCAGTGCAGAAACAGATCTTCTGATAACCTACCTGAATATGGTGCGTTTGCAGGTGCGGGAGTTCAACTTTCAACTAGTATCAACGGTTCCGGATTCTTCCATAGAAGTTCCGAACGGACTGATTCTTTCGTTTTTGGAAGAACTGGTAGAAAAGGAATTAAGAGGTAAAAACGGCCCGAAACAGCTTCACATAAGCTTTTCTTTGTCCGATAGGCTGGTTTGTACCATGGCGCATAACGTAATTGGGACCACGCGTGTAACTGAAAATTATTCAGACGCTTTTGCCGCGTTTTCTCAGAACTTCAGTCGTACCGATGAAAAACTTCATGGCATATTGACGTATAAGGTAGAGACTGAGCAATTGGAAAATCAGATCGTTAGTGCGAAGCTGATTTTAAATATTCCATATTCAGCCGGAAAATAGCCGGTTTTATTCCATGATATTTTTTACATCTTTTTAGCCCCAACTCTCTAATCTTTCTCTACCTTTGCCACGATTATCCGCGCGGGCGTATATTTTTTGGTAAACTGTTAACTTTTTTGTAGGACGCTCGTAAGAGCCCACTCAAGGTAGCCGATGAGAACGAAATACATTGATCTGATTGATCAAACTTTTGATTTTCCACAAGACGAATTTCAGCTTCGCGAAGAGCGATTATTATTCCACGGAATTGATTTGATGCGTTTGATTGAAGAATACGGCACGCCGTTAAAATTCAATTATCTTCCGCAGATTTCCTACAACATTCAAAGGGCCAAAGGTTGGTTCCGGGAAGCCATGAACAATATGGGTTACTCCGGGAACTATTTTTATTCCTATTGTACCAAAAGCTCTCATTTCTCTTTCGTTTTGGACGAGGTTTTGAAAAACGATGTGCACATTGAAACATCTTCGGCTTTTGATATCGATATTGTAAAGAAGCTGTATTCCGATGGAAAACTGAAAGATGGAAGTTTTGTGATCTGCAACGGTTTTAAACCGAAAGAGTACATTCAGAATATTGCAGATTTGATCAATATGGATCGTTTAAACGTGATTCCGGTGGTGGATAATACTACCGAAATTCATGATTTGATTGATTTGACAGGCGATCATTCTATCAAGATCGGAATTCGAATTGCTTCCGAGGAAGAGCCGAAATTTGAGTTCTATACCTCCCGTTTAGGAATTCGCTACCGTGAAATAGTTCCGTTTTACAAAGCGTTTATTCAGGATAACCCGAGAGTGGAGATCAAAATGCTGCATTTCTTCATTAATACAGGAATTAACGATACGTCGTATTACTGGAATGAGTTAACGAAGTGTTTGAAAATCTATTCGGATCTGAAAAAAGTTTGTCCGTCGCTTGATTCATTGAACATCGGCGGTGGATTCCCGATCAAGAAATCGCTGCAGTTTGATTTTGACTACGCTTACATGGTAAGAGAGATCCTGATGCAGGTGAAACGTGTTTGTTCAGACAATGATATTCCTGAACCGAATATATTTACGGAATTCGGATCGTTTACCGTTGGAGAAAGCGGAGGGGCCATTTTTAACGTCCTGCACCAGAAACAGCAAAACGATCGCGAGAAATGGAATATGATTGATAGCTCATTCATGACAAACCTTCCGGATACCTGGGCAATCAATCAGCGTTTTATCATGCTTGCAATTAACAGGTGGAATGACGATTATGAACGTGTATTATTAGGGGGCTTAACCTGTGATTCGGATGATTATTACAATTCTGAGCAACATTCCAATGCTATTTACCTGCCAAAGTTTGATAAAAACAAACCGCTCTATATTGGCTTTTTTAACACCGGAGCTTATCAGGAAACTATTGGTGGATTTGGTGGATTGAAACATTGTTTAATTCCGGAACCCAAGCACATACTCATTCGCAGAGATGATCAGGGTAAGATTCAGACCGAAGTATTTTCACAAGAACAAACCGCTGCCGACTTCCTTAGAATACTCGGATATCATTAATATTTTAGTATTTGGTTAAATTTCTTGTGTCAATTGCTATTCTACTGTTAAACTTTGTATTACTTTTGCATCCGCTTTTGATGTGAACGAGAATCATTTCAGCAGTAAAAAAAGACCCATTAAGTTAATCACGGGAATTAAAAATACACGTAGGATACATGCAAAAATTGACTATTTTCTTAGAAGAAAAATCAGCATTTACTACTACTATAGAATCTACACTCATTGAAAAAGGGTTCACGGTGGAACTCATTGATCCAATTATGGATGATGATATTCCCGTTGACGCTGTTGTTCTTTTTCACGATAATCACAATTTGGATAAACGAATTGTGGAGATCAGAGACCATTATGAAAAGCATCAGATTGCAATTCATAAGATTGATCTAAGTGGAACATTGAACGTTGCGTTATCTCATTTATCATTGTTTCTGGAAAGAATCAAGAGTAAGAAAGTCTTGTTCGTTGGTTCGCCGAACTTGAAAGACCATCCTAAAATGGAAGTTTTCAAGGAGAAATGGACACTCTGATAATTGAAAATCATTAAGGTTGAACTTCTATTAAGGATGCATCTTAAATTAAGATTCATTCAGGAAATAAATTGAAAAAATGAATTTTTCCATTCTTTTTCCTTTTTCAATTTTTGGAATTTTCAATTACTTCACGTAATCCTGTTTCTGAACTAAGAAGAATTGCTCGTTCTCCAATTTTGTATAGCCCTGGTCGTAACAGAAATAATAAACCATTCCCTTTTGGGTTGAATAGGTATTGGTGAAATAATGGAAATTGAATCCTTCTTCCGCCAAAGTGATAGCGTCCACAGTTCGTTTGCCTTTCGGGTTAAGCTCTTCAAGGATTCTTCTGTTCTTGCGTAGTATGCGATTTACGCGCTGCATCATTTTGGTTGAATCCTCGTTCAGCCGATTGTTATAAGTGTTCCGGCAGTAATCTGAGCAGAACTTTTGGTCTTTTCTGCCACTCAACTTCTGACCGCATTCCTGGCATTTTCGTTCCTGCATTCTTTTGTTGGATTATTTCGTTCTATCAAGAAAAATAGTTTATTTTCTCAAAAGTGAATCAATTTAGATCAATAACTTTGATTTCTAGATGAATATAGAATACATTTGATATCGCAAATATTTCATTATGTCTAAATTCTACATCTTCATTCTTTTGTTCGTTCCATTCACCGGGTTTAACCAGGTAAAACAAATTGCTTTTGCTGAACTTACTTCAGGAAGCGGAATGTTTTTTGGCGCGGAAATGACTCCTACAACAATTACAGTTACAGTTCAGGGTCCTGCCGACCGATTTTTAGCGTTTGGTTTCGGAACAGGAATGGGAACAGGAAATGATGCGCTTATTTGGTCAACACTCGGAACCGGCGTAGCTCCGCTGCAGCTTCGTGATCATCGCATGATCGGACAGGGAAATGAACCAACTGTAGATGCGCAGCAAGACTGGACCGTGATTTCAAATGACGTTTCCGGCGGAAACAGGACCATTGTCGCTTCCCGTGCTTTAAGCACAGGAGACGCGAACGATGCAACATTCAGTTTTGCCTCTACAACACAAAACTTGTTTTGGGCAAAAGGACCAAGCGCCACCAACCAATTGCAATATCACGGAGCAGCCAACAGAGCAAGCGGAATTGTGCGTAATTGGGTAACTTTAGATACAACGCCACCGGTTATAAATTCTAAAACTCCGGCAGATAATACTAATGGGGTAAGTATTAGTTCAAACATCAATATCGTATTCTCCGAACCAATTTCATGGGGAGCGGGTTCATTGGTTCTTTACGATGGTAATGATAATGTTATTCAAACGGTTTCCAGCGGAAATGCACAGGCAACGATTTCCGGAGCAGTATTTTCGTATAATCCGCCTGCCAATTTAGTGCTGAATACCGATTACTATGTACAAATCGATGCAACAGCTTTCAAAGATGCAGCAAACAACTTTTTCACAGGAATTTCAGATGAAACAACCTGGAACTTTAACACCAATGATATTGTTGCTCCGGTTTTAACTGCTTCTCCTTTTGTTCCGGCTGATAATGCAAGCGGAGTTGGTTTGAACCAAACCCTTACCGCAACATTCAGCGAGGCGGTACAATTCGGAACGGGTGTAATTGAATTATTTGATGGTTCCGGAATTGTAGAATCGTTTGATGTTGCTACAAGTCCTCAATTAACTGTTGCAGGAGCTGTAGTTACTATCAATCCAACAACTGACTTAACAATCAATACTTCTTATTATGTGCATATCGCGAGTACGGCAATTCAGGATCTGAGCTCAAATAATTATGCCGGTATTGCAAATAATACAACCTGGAATTTCAATACCAATGATATTGTTGCTCCAATCCTTGTTGCACCTTTTGTTCCTGCAGATGATGCAGTCAATATTACACCGAATGCAACATTGAGTGTAACATTCAACGAAGATGTTCAGCTTTCTGCAATTGGCGCAATTGAATTGTTTAATGAGGGTGGAACATTGATCGAGTCATTCGGAACAGGTTCTGCGCAATTAGTAGTTGCCGGACCAACGGTTACCATCACTCCAACAAATCCGTTGACAGAATCTACAGATTACTACGTGCATATTACTGCCGGGTTTATTGAGGATTTAATGGCGAACGATTTTGCAGGAATCTCAGACAATACAACATGGAATTTTTCCGTGGGTGATTTCACTGCTCCGGCTATTGTAACACTTAGTCCGGCAGATGATCAGCAGAATGTAGACTTAACCAGCGATTTAACAATCACATTCAGTGAAAATGTGGTCTTAGGTGCAGGAGATTTCCTTTTGGTCGATGAAGACAATGTGACTACGCAAACATTTAATTCAACAACTGGAAATGTTACTGTAAACAACAATGTGATTACTTTGAATCCAACAGATTTGCAGCTCCAAGCTCATTTGCATGTTTTAATTGACGGGGATGCTGTTGAAGATTTGAGCGGAAATGATTTTGACGGGATTTCAGATATCACGGAATGGAATTTCAGAGCAGTACTGGAATCAGGATTGGAAGAACTTAGTGCCAGCGAATTTTCATGGAATGGGACTACACTAATAATCAAAGCGGCATTTACTTCGGGAGAAGTAAGAGACTTGAACGGAAAACTTGTTCAGAAAATTGAACAGGCAGCAACGCAGCTCAATCAGCTCCCAACAGGGGTATACATAGTTGCAGTTGAGCGATCTTCTAAACTTTCAATAGTTCGTATTTATGTCGATTAAGATAGTCTTAGCAGTATTTTCTTTGTTGGTTGCCTCTTCAGGTTTTACCCAGGACGTATTTGACGCTGCACGGACAGGAAATATCAAACAGCTTAAACGGCTTATTGAGATGAACCCTGATACGCTGAAAGCAACCAATGAAATGGGATTTGATGCATTAATGATCGCGTGTTATCGCGGCGAGACCAAATGCGCTCAGTTTCTTGTGAATGAAGGAGCAAATGTAAACGGATTATCTCCCGAAGGAAACGCGCTTCTTGCCGCTGCATATCAGAATAACACGAAACTCACAATTTTCCTGTTGAATAATAAAGCTGAAGTAAACCACCAGGGCCCGGATGGGAACACGGCGTTAATGTATGCGGTATTGAACCAGAATATGAAAATGGTTCAGGCACTAATCAATGCCAACGCTGATTTGAAAATCACAAACAAAGACAGTCAAACAGCACATTCATTGGCGCTTTCTCTTGACGATAAAGAAATTCAGAAAAAGGTTGAGATAAAATAAACAATCTGGCGGTTAACATAAATTAACAACGCGTGTAAACCCCAGCGGGCTTTCTTTTCCATCTTTGTGAGTTACGATTAATTTACACTATGGATACAATTCCGCTAACACCGTCTGAACAACTGCACGAACTAGCTCAAAAGGTCACAATTGAAGCTGCTTCATTCGAACAATTACGCCAGGAAATTGGAAAAGTAATTGTAGGCCAGGATAAAATGGTTCGCGCTTTATTACTGGCACTGCTTGCCGATGGACATGTTTTACTTGAAGGAGTTCCCGGTTTGGCTAAAACACTTGCTATCCGAACACTTTCCGATGCTGTAACAGGTGATTTTTCGCGTATCCAATTTACACCCGACTTACTTCCCGCCGATGTTACTGGTACATTGATCTATCATCAGAAAACGGAACAGTTTGCAGTGAAGAAAGGTCCTGTTTTTGCCAATTTCGTATTGGCTGATGAGATTAACCGCGCACCGGCAAAAGTTCAGTCGGCATTATTGGAAGCAATGCAGGAACGTCAGGTTACTATTGGCGACAGCACGCATCCATTGCCGAAACCGTTTTTAGTTCTGGCAACACAAAACCCGATTGAACAGGAAGGAACGTATCCGCTTCCGGAGGCACAAGTCGATCGTTTTTTGTTTAAAGTAGTGTTAACATACCCGACAAAACAGGAAGAGCAACTGGTTCTCCGTTCGAATGTTCGTACAGAAGGCTTGAGTTCAGTTTCCAATATCTTAACATCAGATCAGATCTTATCTGCCCGTAAACTGGTTAGATCCATTTACCTTGACGAGAAAATTGAACGATACATTGTTTCCATTGTGCATGCAACACGTTTCCCGCATGAAGCCGGTTTAAGCCAATTGAATAAGTATATTTCTTTCGGAGCTTCACCACGAGCCAGTATTAATTTGGCTTTGGCAGCTAAAGCAAATGCATTTTTGGAAAACAGGGCATTCGTTATTCCGGAGGATGTTCGAACGGTTGCATTGGAAGTTTTGCGTCACAGAATTGGTTTGAACTATGAAGCAGAAGCCGATGGTATTAAAAGTGACGAACTGATTGAACAATTGTTGCAACGCGTAGAAGTTCCATAACGAAATGGATCATTCCGAAATACTCAAGCAGGTTCGAAAGATCGAATTGAAAATGCGTGGCTTGGCGCAGCATGTTTTTGCTGGTCAATACCAAAGTGCATTTAAAGGCCGGGGTATGTCGTTTAGTGAAGTACGCGCCTATCAATACGGCGATGATGTACGAAGTATCGATTGGAATGTCACAGCACGTTTTCGTTCACCGCATATTAAAGTTTTTGAGGAAGAAAGAGAATTATCGGTTTTCCTGGTGATTGATGTATCGGGTTCCATGTATTTCGGGATGTCGAACCAATCAAAGATAAGTCTGGCTGTTTTACTGGTTGCAACGCTTGGTTTTTCAGCAGCAACAAATGGCGATAAAGTAGGAGTAGTTTTGGTTTCTGATGAGGTAGAAGATTACATTCCGCCGAAAAAAGGCGCAGATCACGTTCATTTTATTATTCGCAGAATCCTGAATTTGAATCCGAAAAGTAAAAAAACCGATTTTTCTGCCGGTATAAAATTGTTGCTCAATCTACACAAACAGAAAAGTATTTGTTTCGTTCTGAGTGATTTCCCAAATCCTTCAGGAATGAAAGACGATTTGCTGAAGTTGAAGAAAAAACACGATGTAATCGGCATTCAACTGAGTGATGAAGGCGAAAGAACACTTCCAAAAGTAGGTTTTGTTCGCTGGTACAATGCAGAAACACAAAGCACATCCTGGATTGATACCTCTTCAGGCGTTGCACGAAAAGAAATTGAAAGCAAGAAGGAGAAACGGGATCTGGAAATTCAGCAATTGTTTCATTCTATCCAGCTCGATTTCCTTGCGCTCGATACAAGTCAGGATCCGTACAACCAATTAGTCACTTTATTCCGCCATAGAAAATGAAACAGTTTCTCTTAGTCGGAATCGGGTTGTTGTTTTCCTTTGCAGGCTTTACTCAAAAAGCGCGTGCGTTTTGGGAACACGATACTGTTTTAGTGGGTAAACACGCTATTCTGAAAATCATTGTTACCGATGTCCCCGAACAAATGAAATGGTCGAAGATTGTAAGTGCAACGAATATCGAAATTCGTCATACGGGAGAAGAACTTTATAAAAAAGAGGGTGAAATAGAAGTTTTTCATGTCTCCAAAGATTACAACAAGAAAAATCGCAGCTTCACTATTCTTGCAGATATTATGGCTTGGGATACTGCCAATTATCAAATCCGGGAGTTGTCATTTGAATTGTACTCCAAAGACTGGAAAACGAAAGACAGTACTTTGTTTGCGAAGGTTCCCGAACTTGCCGTAGTCTTTGAAAAGAAACATGTCGACACATCAATTACTGAAATTCCGCTAGTAGAAGTAAATGATCCCTGGCGCTGGCTGAAAGATTATTGGTGGATTATTGCGCTGGTACTCGCGATTCCCACAGGGTTTTATTTGTGGAATAAACGAAACAAAACCACCTTTTCTGATCGTGAAACACTTAAAAAAATCACTCTGAAACGTTTGGAAACTCTGCGTGGTAAAAAACTGTGGCTGAAAGGCGATGTTGAGAAACATTATGTGGAATATTCGCATATTCTGCGTTCCTTTCTTTCTGAACGGTACAACCATAATTTTTTGGGTAAAACAAGCTTCGAAACTCAGGTTAGTTTGAAGGTTTTTGGTGTTGAGCAGCAAGTGATAGACCGTGTAAAGAAATTGTTGCTGGAATCTGATTTTACCAAATTCGGTAAATCGCAGCCAGGCGAAGAACAGATCATTACCAGTATGAATAAACTGGAAGAGTTAATTGTTGAATTGAGTCCATTAGATATTCCTGCCAATGAACACGTTTAACATAGCCATTTGGGAATATTCGTTCTATGCGCCCGGTATTTTATACTTACTGGTGCTGGTTCCGATCGTAGTTTTTTTCTGGGATTGGCTCCATAGAAGAGACCAGGGCCAGTTGAAGTTTTCCGGATCAGATCAGGAGCAATCCATGATAAAAGGCGGCTACGTGCTCGTTTTTCGCTTAATTATTGCGGTATTTTATGGATTGGGAATCACCATGCTCATTACCGCAGCGGCAAAGCCGTATCATCCCAACTTTGATCCTCCAAAGATCAATTACAAAAATGGAATAGATATTATTCTGGTGATTGACGCTTCCGGATCTATGCTCAGCGAAGATTTGGAGCCAAACCGTTTGGAAGCTACAAAAACAGTAGCAAAAGAATTTGTCGATTCCAGAAAAGGCGATCGTGTGGGGCTGGTTGTTTTTGAAGGCGAAGCATATTCCGCTTGTCCTGCTACGATAGATTACGAAGCATTAAAAGAGCAAATAACCAATATTCAGCCCGACCGGGTTGCAGGTGGAACCGCAATTGGAATGGGATTAGGCGTAGCGGTTACACGATTAAGAAGTGACAGTTTAAAATCGAAGGTAATTATTCTGCTTACCGACGGAATGAACAATGCCGGGACCATTGAACCAATGGAAGCCGCAGCTTTGGCGAAGAATAAGAATTGTAAAGTTTATACCATTGGTGCAGGTTCTAACGGAATGGCGCCAACACCTGTTCCCACCCCATTTGGAATTGAATATCAGCAGCAGGCAGCTGAAATTGACGAACCAACCTTAAAAGCCATTGCGAAAGAAACAGGTGGTAAATATTTCCGTGCAACAGACAGAAACAGTCTGCGGAGTGTTTACACCGAAATTGACAGGCTCGAAAAAAGGAAAATAGAAGATAATTATGTTGGAACTCAGCCGCCGATGACGCTTTTTCCTTTTTTCTTTTGGGGAATCTTGTTTTTGATCATTGCCTGGAGTGTACAACGCTGGAAATTTACCTTAGATGATTAGTGGGTCAAGAGCATATAATCAATTGCTGCTTTGGGTAGGAATCCTGGAAGCTTTCTTCTGGATTGTGTTTTTGTTCTTCCTGAATCCGTTCGGTGAATTTTTGGGAGCTTATTCCTGGCTTCATCCGGAGTATTTTTGGTTTTTGATTGTTCTACCTTTGTTCCTTGTTGCATCTGTTTTTCATTGGAAGTATAAAAGCAAATTGGCGGAACTATACGGAACTTCAGCAAAAACAGCCATTTTAACTGTTCGTTTTAAAACTGTCCGTGCATTTCTGCATTATTTATTGCTTCGAAGCGTTTTCTTTTTTGCTATTCTCGCACTTGCTCAGCCCGTTAAAGGTTCCAGGAAAGTGAACGGAACAAAGCGGATGCTCGATATTGTTATTTGTCTGGATGTTTCGAATTCCATGAATACAAAAGACATGAGCGGGGGGCAATCACGACTTGAAGCTGCTAAGAATTCAATTTCCGAATTGGCTAACGGTTTGCATGGCGAGCGCATTTCTGTTATCATCTTCGCGAATTCTGCTTTCACCCAATTACCCCTGACGGCAGATATTGGCGCTGTAAAAATATTCGTTCCTGAAATCTCTACCAACCTTATTTCCGATCAGGGAACAAACGTTGGTTCTGCATTCGAACTGGCTTTAAAACAGTTTAAAGACGAAGATGCAGGAAGAAACGTTTTAGTGATCACAGATGGTGAAGATCATCAGAAAGACTGGCATAAGAATTTGGCTTTGTTACAGGAGAAAAAAGTTGGTTTCACATTTCTGGGTCTGGGAACCGAAAACGGCGGCCTTGTTCCGAAAGATCCTGAATACCCAGAGCTAGGCTACAAAAAGTACAACGGTTCTACTGTTGTTTCAAGATTGGATAAAAGCGGAATCCGGCAGATGGCAGGAAGCTGTAATGGAAGTGTGATTTTTTCGTCTAATGCATACCCGGACCTGAGACAGCTGGCAAGTATTTATAAAAATTCAAAGACCAAGACCGTCAAAAAAACAACATTCAATGTTTCGGTGAATTATTATCAAATCCCGCTTTTTATTGCAATTTGTTGCTTTGTACTGTATCTTTTTCTTCCACAAATCGTAAATCGAAAAAAATGAAACTTAAAATCCATTTATCCTTACTTCTGGTATTTCTGAGCTTTGCGTTTAGCGGATATTCTCAGCATTATCAGGACACGATTAATGCGGCAAGAAATGCCAGCAATCAGGGACAATATAAGAAAGCGTTAAAGTATTATAAATCGGCAGAGAGGATCACGCCAAAAGAAGTAGATTTGTCTCAGGAAATGGGTCAAACCGCATACAAAGCCGGTGACTTTGAAACTGCAGAAAGATGCTTTGATGATTTAGCCGCAAAATCAAAAACGTCTAAACAGCGTTCTACTCATATAACTGATAGTGGTATATCGAGTATGAAAGCCGAATCTTACGCAGCAGCGGAGGAAAAGTTTAAAGAGGCAATGCGCAATGATCCTTCCAATGAGAAGGCACGTCAACTGTACATGGAAGCTAAACGCTTGAGAAAACAACAAGAGGAAGCTGAAAAGGACAAAGACAAAGAGAAAGGCGATCAGGAGGACGAAGGAAAGGATAAGAAAGATCAGAATGATCCGAAAGATCCGGGTGAGAAAGACGGTCAAAATCAAAAAAAACAAAACAACGCGAATAAAAACAAAAAATCTTCGAAAGGAGATTCCCAGGGGCAGTCAAACGGGCAGCCGGAGGGAACCTTAGAAGACAAACAAACTGAGCGGAAGCTTGACGAGTTAAGTCGTCAGGAAATGGACGCAAAACGAAGAATGAATGGTACAAATGGTTCTCATCCTGGTAAAAAAACAACTAAAGACTGGTAGTTTCCCGTTTTTAGTTTTGCTTTTATGCTGCTCGAGCCTTTTCAGTTTCGGACAGCGTACGGTTGTTGCGCTTTCTGCAGATCAAAAAAATGCAGAAGTTGATGAAACAATCGTTTTTCGTGTTTCTACAAATGTAGAAGGGCCAATTAATATTGATTTCCCGTCAGAATTTGAAGTTGATTATGGTGTAATGCACCAGATCAGCCAGGAAATGGATCCTTCCGGAAAATTAAAAACTTACTATATCACTCAAAATACCGGTTCTTTCAACAAGGCCGGAACCTATACTTTTTTTGCAACTGTTACTCATAAAGGACAGGCGTGTAAATCAAACAAGATCACCATTACCGTTGAAGAAAATAAAGGAGCCGGTACAACCATTAACTCGAGCGATCCTGTTTTCGGTTATATCGAAGCGAAAAAAACAACTGTTTACGAAGGTGAACCGGTTTTATTAAATGCAAAAGTCATATCTCGTTATCCGATTGTAAACATAGAAGGGTATCAGCCGTTCAAGAACGATAAAAATGCCGAAGAGCATGTGTTCACCAATGTTCGGGAATATGTTGAAGAAACAAAATTGAATGGCAAAACCGTTCAAACTTTCGAGTACGGAAAACAATTACTCATTCCTGTTGCAACCGGAAAGTGCAGAATCAAACCTTTTGAGATGGCTTTGCGCTGCCATAGCAGTATTTTCGACCGCACGTTCCATATTAAATCAAGTGGTTTGTCTATAACAGTTAAGCCATTGCCGAAAGGTGCTCCGGCAAATTTCATTGGCGCAGTGGGTGTTTACGATGTGAAAAGCGAATTAAGCGATGTTTCCAAATTAAGAGTTGGTGATGTATTTCAACTGAAGGTAATTGTTTCCGGAACGGGTAACATTCACAATATAAGTGATCCGAAAATAGCAATTCCACCGGGATGTAAGCTGTATGGAGATGTTGAGAGGGAAGAAGAATTTGAATTTACCGAAAGTGGGGTAAGCGGAGCCATTGTTTTCATTTATAATATCCAGTTATTGCAGGAAGGTGAATTTGGATTTGATGCTCCGGGGATTTCTTATTTTGATCCGGGAAAAGCAAAATATATCAATATCCATACTACTCCTTTTACAATTTTATTAGGAAAAAAGAGCAGTACAATCGTTGGTAGAAACACATCCAATCAATCCAATGTGAAAGATGTTGTAATGGGGCCGGTTCCTAAAAAGACAGATGCTAAATCTGATTCGGGATTAAACCTGCCACTATATTTGGGAATAGGAATTCCAGGGCTTGCCTGTACCTTTTTCCTTTTCTTTTTGCTTGGTCGCAAGAAACGCTCAAATGAAGAGCATAAACAGGCTATTCTTATTGAAGAAAAAGAAATGTTAGCCCTGGAGGCTGTTACAACTGATTTTTGGAATGAGGTACTGAAAGATCCGTCTGATTCAAATCATATTTCAGTTCTTCTACCGAAAGCAATAATTCAAATACTTGAGAAAAAGTATGGACTTCAGAATACAAGCAGAGAACGTGTTTTAGCGGCTCTTGGCGATTCAGATCGAAGCCAAGAACAGGAAATTCGTCAAATTATCAGCGTCTGTGATCATTTCCGCTACGGATTCGGTGTACAGGAATTGCCGACAGAACAGTTGATTTCCAGAGTAAAAGAATTATTAGCTGTTTAAACAATCCTTAGGCGCCAATAATTTTTTTGACTGAAACCAAAGAATTTCAAATTAAATATTACTTTTACACCACAAAACACGTAGTCATGAGCATTTTTGGAATCGTATTGTTTTTATTGATCGGAGGGATGGCATTTTGGATGTTATTATTCCTTATGGGATTTGTACTTCCTTTCTGGATCACTTTGGGAATCAATCAAAAAATGCGTCCGAAACGTGTTTTTGAAAAAGACGAAGAAGAGAAAAAATAAGATCTATCTAAGATATATTGAAACGCCCATCATAAGATTGGGCGTTTTTTTGTTGAAGAAGATAAGAAAATAACTTTGACAGATGTAATTGTTGAAAAAGTTTTTTATCTTTGCCTCCCTGTTTGAGGACCAGACAGGTAATAATAATAAAAAAACAAACTGTTATGTACGCAATCGTAGAGATAGCAGGGCAGCAATTTAAAGTGCAAAAAGACCAAAAGATCTTTGTACACCGTTTAGATGCAGAGACAGGATCAAAAGTAGAGTTTGATCGTGTTTTGTTGGTAGAGAACGGAGGTAAAGTGAACATTGGCGCCCCAGCTATAGCAGGAGCTTCGGTTTCTGCCCAAGTGTTAGACCACATTAAAGGAGACAAAGTAATTGTTTTCCGCAAGAAAAGAAGAAAAGGGTATGTGAAAAGAAACGGTCACCGTCAATCTTTCACGCAGATTACCATAACAGATATTAAAGGTTAATCTTTCTTTCGTTTAAACGAAAGAAGTAATAAGAAATACAATGGCACACAAAAAAGGAGTCGGTAGTTCCAAAAATGGTCGCGAGTCAGAAAGCAAGCGCCTTGGAGTAAAAATTTACGGTGGTCAGGCTGCAATTGCAGGAAACATCATCATTCGTCAGCGTGGTACTCAACACCACCCTGGAACGAACGTTGGTATTGGTAAAGACCATACGTTATATGCGTTAACTGATGGAATGGTTGCATTCCGTAAGAAAAAAGATAATCGTTCGTTTGTATCGGTAGTTCCGTTTGAGACTGCTGAGGCTTAAGAATTTTGAATAATTTGTGAAGGCGAGCAGCATTAGTTGTTCGCCTTTTTTTATATTTCCCAATCGTTTTTGGGAATGAGGATTCCTCAAAAACCAACTATTGAATAACAGAAAAAAAATATCGTTATGCTAGAAATGACTAGAATTCGCGCTGAAAGAGATGCTATTATCACAGCATTGAAAAAGCGTAACATCGATGTTACAGAAACAATCGACGAAATTCTGACCAGAGATAAAGAATGGAGAACTGCTAAAGCCACTATGGAAGCTGCTACTTCTGAAATGAATATTCTTGCAAAGAAAATTGGTGAGTTGATGAAGAGTGGTAATGTGCTTGAGGCTGCAGACGTTAAGCTTGAAGTTGCTGCGATAAAGATTCAAGAGAATACCGCAAGAGAAGTCGTAAACGAACATGAAGCAGCAATAACAAATCTCTTATACCAAATTCCGAATGTTCCCAACAGTTTAGTGGTTGCAGGAAAGAACGAGGAAGATAACGAAACAATTCTGGTAGAAGGCGAACCTGCAATTTTACATAAAGGCGCGCTTCCGCATTGGGAATTGACGAAGAAATTCGACATTATCGACTTTGAGCTGGGAGTGAAAATTACCGGAGCAGGTTTCCCTGTTTACAAAGGAAAAGGAGCAAAACTGCAGCGTGCATTGATCCAGTTTTTTCTGGATGAAGCGGAAAAAGCCGGTTACGAAGAGTTTATTGTTCCTCACGTTGTAAATGAAGCCAGTGCTTATGGTACAGGGCAGCTTCCGGATAAAGAAGGCCAGATGTATTATATGCCGGTTGATGATTTATATATGATTCCAACGGCTGAGGTTCCATTGACAAATATTTACCGCGATGTTTTACTCCCTGACGAGAATTTCTCTATTAAAATGACCGGTTACACACCGTGTTTCAGAAGAGAAGCCGGAAGTTATGGAGCGCATGTACGTGGTTTGAATCGTTTGCACCAGTTCGATAAAGTAGAAATTGTACGTATTGAGCATCCGAAAAACACCGAGCGCGCTTTAAATGAAATGGTCGACCATGTAAAAGGATTGTTGGCTAAACTTGGATTGCACTACCGTATTTTACGTTTATGCGGCGGAGACACAGGTTTCGCTTCTTCCATGACTTACGATTTTGAAGTGTTTTCTGCGGCGCAGGAAAAATGGCTCGAAGTGAGCTCTTGTTCTCGTTTTGATACGTTCCAGGCAAATCGTTTGAAGTTGCGTTTCAAAGCTGAAGACAAGAAAAACTACCTGGTTCATACATTGAATGGTTCTGCTTTGGCATTACCGCGAATTATGGCCTCAATCATGGAAAATTATCAGACATTGGACGGAATTGAAATCCCGGAGGTGCTGCATAAATACACTGGTTTCACCAGAATTGATTAGAAAGCAGAATAAAAAAAGTCGGAATTAAAAAAAAGCAGTCGGGGCGAAAAATTTTTCGCCCCGACTGCTTTTTTTTAATATTTTCGCTCTCAGTTAATGCTCGCCAGAGATTTCCCTGTCATTTCAAGCGGCGAAGCAATTCCCATTCTGGAAAGAATAGTCGGAGCTACATCAGCCAAAATCCCATCTGAAAGTTGAATGTGCTGATTTTGAGTCACAAGTACCACCGGAACCGGATTGAGCGTATGAGCCGTATTCGGAGTTCCGTCGGCATTAATGGCCAGATCAGCGTTTCCGTGATCAGCGATAATCAGAAGTTCGTAGTTTAATGTTTTAGCCAGTTCAACAATCTCTCCCAAACATTGATCAACGGTTTCTACTGCTTTTACAATTGCAGGGTAAACACCAGTGTGACCAACCATATCAGGATTGGCAAAATTCAAACAAAAGAAATCAGGTTTCGTTTTCTCCATTGCTTCCAGAATGCTCTCTTTTACTTCAACTGCGCTCATTTCAGGCTGTAAATCGTAGGTTGCAACCTTTGGTGATTTAACCAGAATGCGTGATTCACCCTTGAACTCTGTTTCCTTACCACCACTGAAGAAGAACGTTACATGAGGGTATTTCTCGGTTTCGGCAATGCGGATTTGTGTTCTGTCCATTTTGCTGAGAACTTCACCTAATGTCTTATCCAAATTGTCTTTTTCAAAAACAACTTTCACCTTTTTGAAACGAACATCGTAACTCGTCATGGTTATCAGATTAACCGGAACGGGCGACATGTTGTACTCATGAAACGCCTTTTGTGTAAGCGCTTCTACAATTTCCCGCGGCCTGTCGGTTCTGAAATTGAAACACAGAATCGTATCGCCTTCTTCAATTTTCCCGTTAACAGCAGGGTTCACATGTGCTTCAAGAAATTCATCTGTAATGCCCTCTGCGTAACTTGCAAGGAGAGCGTCTCTTCCGTTTGAGAATGCCTGGCCTTCACCATGGACCATTAAATTGTATGCCTTTTGAATCCGTTCCCAGCGATTATCGCGATCCATGGAATAATAGCGGCCAATAATACTGGCTAAATGCCCTGTTGTACTTTCTATTTTCTGCTCCAGGGCTTCAATGAATGCAGCACCACTTTTTGGGTCACAATCTCTGCCATCGGTAAATGCGTGAACGAATGTATTCTCAATTCCGTATTCAGCTGCCATTTCCAGTAAGGCGTGTAAATGTGCCTGCGAACTGTGTACACCGCCTTCCGAAACCAGGCCGAAAAGATGCAGTTTTTTACCCGAAGCTTTTACTTCGCCGAAAGCTTTTTTCAATACAGAATTTTCTTTGAATTCACCGTCGCGAATACTTTTATTGATGCGTGTTAACTGCTGGTAAACGATTCTTCCTGCACCGATATTCATGTGGCCTACTTCTGAGTTACCCATTTGTCCGTCAGGCAGGCCTACAGCTTCACCACAGGCTGTTAGTCTGGCGTTAGGATAAGTTTGTAGTAAACTATCCATTATGGGAGTGTTTGCTGCATGGATGGCGTCAGATGAAGAGCCATTTCCAATTCCCCAGCCGTCTAAAATGATGAGTCCGATTTTCTGATTATTCATAAGGCAAATAAAGTTGAAAGCAAGCGCCTTGATTTTTTTGAAGTTTATACTGAAGATTACCACGCAGTTTTCTGCTCATTTCGTAAGCGATGAATAGGCCTAAACCGGTTCCTTTGGTACTACGCGTTTCTTCGTTTTCGAGTCTTGTGAATTTCTTAAAGAGTAAAGAAATATTTTCAGGATCAATTCCCTTTCCAAAATCGCGCACAGAAATAAAAACTCCGTGTTCGTTATTGGCAATCTGTATGGAAACACCCTGTTCTGTATTTCCATATTTAACAGCGTTCTCAATTAAATTATTGAGGATTGTATTAAACATGAAAGCATCGGTGACAATTGAGCCCTGGAATGAACTTTCGAGTGTGAATTTCACCTGGTGCCGTTCTTCCTGAATCCGGATCAGATCGGCAATGCTTTGTTCTACATTCACCTTTCCAACCGATGAGCTCAAGTAGCCTTGTTCCAGTTGTGCAGCAGTAAGTATTTGACTTACAAGATCTTCCAAACGATTGTTTTCATTCAATGATTTGCGGATGATTTGGTTTGCTTTTTCTTCCGAAAGATTGTGTTTCAACAAGGTTTGTAAGTACAGCTTATTTGCAGCAATCGGAGTTTTTAACTCATGGGTTACAGAAAGCATAAAATGATGCTGCTGAATAGCCATTTTGACATCTTTTTTAATAGATCGAATGATATAAAGCAAGCCGATAATTACAAGAGAAATAAAAACAGCTCCTTCACTAACAATCATAAGCACCCGCTTACTGATTTCAGGTGAAGCATGCTTCGTTTCCTGTGTTAATTCGATAATATGATAACCCCACCATGCAAACTGGAACAGGACGTAAAGCCCAAGCAGATAAACTAATACTACTGCAGGTTTTCGTTTCATATTAAGTGAATGAATTAATAAGCGCGCTCGTTTTTTCCTTCGATAAAGTTAATGAAAGCTTTGTTAACCACCTTATTTCCTCCGGGAGTTGGGTAATCACCGGTGAAATACCAGTCTCCAAGGTTGTCCGGACATGCTTTGTGTAAATCTTCAACTGTCTGGTAAACAATGTGTACTTCGGCATTAATATTTTCAGGAGTCAGCATTAGTGCGATCTTATCTGAAATCTGCTCGTCGGTAAACGGAGCATAAATATCTTTTACAACGTTTACAATTTGTTCTTTTGGCAATCCTACCTGTGCTTTTGCACGTTTGTAAACATCCTGAATAAGCTTTTCTCGTCCTGTTTCTTTCAGAAGTTCAATTGCGGCGGTGAAGGCAATGAAATCACCCATAATCGCCATGTCGATTCCGTAACAATCAGGATAACGAATTTGAGGAGCCGAGGAAACCACAACTATGCGTTTCGGATTTAATCGGTCCAGAATTCGAAGAATACTTTGTTTCAAGGTTGTTCCGCGAACAATACTGTCGTCAATAATTACCAGGTTGTCTTTCCCGTCGTAAACAGTTCCGTAGGTAATATCGTAAACCTGGGCAACCATGTCGTCACGTGCATCATCCTGAGTAATGAAAGTACGGGCTTTTGCATCTTTAATGGCTATTTTTTCGATGCGTGCTCGTTTATAAAGAATCTCTTTCAGTTGTTCTTCTGTCGGTTTGCCATCAATGGCCATCAGCGCTTTCAGCTTCTGGTCGTTCATATACAATTCCAATCCTTTGATCATTCCATAGAACGAACTTTCAGCTGTATTCGGAATGAACGAGAAAACTGAATTTTCAATATCGTATCCGATCTTTTTCAAGACATTCGGTACAATATAACGACCCAAATTCTTACGTTCTTTATAGATTTCACTATCGTTCCCACGAGAGAAATAGATGCGTTCGAATGAACATTTTTTCGGAACGCGAGGTGCGTTGATCTCAACTTCAGAAACAATACCTGATTTTTTGATGATCAAAGCGTGTCCCGGAGTCAGTTCTTTTACCGTTTCTGCTTTTACGTTGAAAGCTGTTTGAATGACAGGTCTTTCAGAAGCAACCACACAAACTTCATCATCCTCGTACCAATATGCGGGACGGATTCCGTTTGGATCACGCAAAACAAATGCGTCTCCGTGTCCGAATAATCCAGCCATAGCGTAACCGCCGTCCCAAACTTCAGAAGCACGTTTTAAGATGCGTACAATGTCCAGTTTTTCTGCAATGCGCTTATAAATCTCAGGGTTTTTGTATCCCAGTTGTTTGTACTGTGCGATCAATTCGTCGTTTTCTACATCCAGGAAATGACCAATTTTTTCAAGTACTGTAACCGTATCCGATTTTTCTTTTGGATGCTGACCAATTTCCAGTAATACATCGAATAATTCGTCAACATTTGTCAGGTTGAAATTCCCGGCAACCACCAGGTTTCTCGTAATCCAGTTGTTCTGGCGAAGAAACGGGTGACAGCTTTCAATAGAATTTCTTCCGAAAGTTCCATAACGTAGGTGACCAAGAAATAATTCGCCTGTAAAACCGGCATTTTTTTTCAGGTATTCAACATCTTTTAGTTTATCCGGGTCCTCTTCACCAATTTGGTAAAATCGTTCGTTGATATGATTAAAGATATCCTGAATTGGTTTTTGATCGATGCTTCTGTACCGGGAAATGTATCTTTCCCCCGGAGCCATATCCAACTTAATGTTTGCTACTCCCGCACCATCCTGACCTCGGTTTTGCTGCTTTTCCATCAGCAAGTGCAATTTTGTTACTCCGTAAAACGCAGTACCGTATTTGTCGAGATAAAATTGAAGTGGTTTTTTTAAGCGAACAAGTGCAATTCCGCACTCATGTTTTATGGCATCACTCATAACTGTATAAACTGTGGTGCAAAGGTACAACAACTAAATCGATTCATAAGAAAACTTCGGGCTAACTTTGGGTTGCTACGAGCAACTTTTTTGTAAAAAAACAGTTTAATAAATGGTAGACACCTATTCGGTGAATATTCTATTGATTTGGAGGTATTAAACGTCCTTTTTCTTAATTTAGATTAATGAAAATAAAAATTGTCTTAACGGTTTTAGCCTCAATACTTTGTGGTGCTCAATTGTGCGCGCAGATATGGCTGCATCCGAACCGCGGGCAATGGACTAAAGAAATCCTTTACCGGGTTGAAATGGCAGACGGGAGTTTGTTCATTGATTCATCCGGATTCACTTATGTTCTAAATGACATTCCTGATTCTCATCATGGAGAACAGATAGAAACAGAAACTTCGAACAAAGCACAGGTTATTTTTTCTCATTTCAAAAATGCTACCTGGAAGGGTGCAACCAGGGAAGAAAACCAAAGTGATCATTACCGAAATTATTACATTGGAACAGATCAGTCGAAATGGAAAAGTAAAGTTCATTCGGTTGGGAAGGTACTGCTTGATCAATACTATCAGGGAATTGACCTTGAAATAAAAGGAACAAATGAGAATATTAAATATGCTTTTTATGTTCATCCCGGAGCTGATCCCTCGTTAATCCAATCGACTATTGAAGGATCTGATAAGGTTGAATTGATTGAAGGCGAGTTGCATATTACAACCCTTTTCGGAGACATTGTAGAGCGTAAACCAGTTGCATGGACTATTAAAGAGGGCCAGAAAAAGAAAGTAGAAGTTCGTTTTGTTCTGGAAAATAATGTGCTGAAGTACATTTTCCCGAACGGTTATGATGAAACGGCGGAATTGGTTATTGATCCGGATATTGTTTTTTCAACTTTCAGTGGTTCAACTATGGACAACTGGGGAATGACGGCAACCGGAGATGCGCAGGGTAATTTGTATGCTGCCGGAATTGTTTTTGCAAACCCGAATGGTCCAACGGGTAATTACCCGACAGTTGCAGGTTCTTTCGATGTTACTTTTAACGGAGGAAACCAATATGTTCTGGGAGGTGCCATCGGTGGCTTTGATGTAGCAATTACTAAGTTTAATCCAACAGGAACAGCATTGTTATATTCCACTTACTTTGGTGGATCCGGAAATGAATCTGCACATAGTTTAGTAACGGATAACCTTGGTAACTTATACATAATGGGAGTTACCAGTTCAATCAATTTCCCAATGTCTGCTGGTTGTTATGACAACTCATTTAACGGTGGTTTTGATATTCTAACGAATGAACTTCAGTTCAACGCAACTGATTTGTATGTTGCCCGCTTTAGTGCAGATGGAACAGCATTGGTTGGCTCAACTTATGTAGGCGGAACGGATAATGACGGAATTAA
Organism: uncultured Flavobacteriales bacterium; assembly: GCA_946479985.1. The sequence continues at coordinate 12,845 of CAMLIF010000016.1, read as the reverse complement.
TACGGGTGCCTTATTCTATAATTACGGAGATCCTTTTCGCGGAGAGATTATCGTAAAAAACAATTTCGTGTATGTTGCGAGTTCTACACTTTCAACAGATTTCCCAACTGTTTTGGCGTCTCAGACAACTTTGAACGGGTCGCAGGATGCTGTGGTGTTTAAAATGAATAGCTTTCTGACAAATATGACATGGTCAACGTATCTTGGTGGTTCAGGTCTTGATTCCGGAAATGGCTTACAAACTTCAAGTACTGGTGACGTCTATGTTGCAGGAGGGTCTACTTCTCCAACATTACCATTTACATCAGGAAACATTCTGGCAAATTCAGGAGGACTTGCTGACGGCTATGTTGCCCGATTAAACGGAAATACAAGTGCTGTCATGTCCGGTACTTTCATGGGAACTTCTGAATACGATCAAACTTATTTTGTACAGCTGGATTTATTGGACCAGGTTTATGTTTACGGTCAAACAGAAGGCACGATGCCTATTTCTGCCGGTTGTTACGGGAATGCGAACTCAGGTCAGTTCGTTGCAAAATACACTCAAAATCTTCAGACAAGAACCTGGAATACAGTTATTGGTGCCGGAACAGGGCATGTTGAAATTTCACCAACCGCATTTTTAGTTTCGAATTGTAATGATATTTACCTGGCTGGTTGGGGTGGGGACATCAATTCTATGGCAGGATTTCCGGCTCAATTTAGTACGAGTAGCGGTTTTCCTGTAACTCCCGATGCTTTCCAGGGGACTACCACAGGAAGTAATTTCTGGATAGGGGTTTTAGATGCAGATGCGGCATTCCTGAAATATGCAACTTTCATGGGGGGTACAGGATCAGCTTCATCCTCTAACCATGTAGATGGAGGAACCAGCCGTTTTGATAAGAATGGAAATATTTACCATGCTGTCTGCGGTGCATGCGGAGGAAGCGATTTTGGCTTTACTACAACGCCGGGGGTATGGTCGCCAACCAATCAAAGTACTAATTGTAACCTGGCAGCCTTCAAGTTTGAGCTTAGTTCGATAGAAGCGGTAATTGCTACTCCAGACCCGCTTGTTTGTTTGCCAGATCCGGTAGTATTCAATAATAACAGTGCAAACGGGAATGATTTTCATTGGTATTTCGGCGATGGAACGGAATCTACGCTGGTGAATCCAACTCACCTTTATTCCGGTCCTGGGCAATATGAAGTTACATTGGTTGTAACCGATACGAATGAGTGTTTTGCGCCTGACTCGGTGACGTTCATTATCAATATCGGTGATTTCCAGGGTGGAGTTGTTAATCCGCAAGTAAATATTTGTCAGGGACAAAGTGCCCAACTGGAAGCTTTCGGTGGCGCTACTTATGTTTGGAGTCCGGCACAATTCTTAAATAATCCGAATATTTTCAATCCGGTTGCGAATGTTACGACTTCAACGCTGTTTAACTGTATTGTTTCTGATAGTTGTGGAATAGATACCGTGCAGGTGCAGGTTGTTGTGAATGGTGGAAATGTTAATGCCAGTAATGACACAACCATTTGTCTTGGAAATAGTGTTCCTTTATTTGTTACCGGAATCGCTTCCGCAACCTGGTCACCGCCTACTTATTTGGATGATCCGAATAGTTTTACTCCGGTTTCAACGCCAACAAATTCTATTCAATACACGGTTTCAGGAGCTACTGCTGACGGCTGTCCGCTTTCGGAAACGGTTAATATTACAGTCTTTTTCACGCCACCACTTCCTGTAATGCCAGATACTCTGAAGTATTGTATGAATGGCAGCGGAACGGTTACTGTGAGTGGTGGAGACAGTTATCTTTGGTCGCCAAATTCACAAATTTCAACAGTTGATGGTCCTACCGTAACAATCTCCAGTACAAATGAGATGTATTACTATTGCGACTTCACAAATGCTTGTGGAACTGTAACTGACTCGATGTATATTGATTTGATTATTCCAAGTATGCAGGTTGGTAATGATACAATTGTTTGTCCGGGTGAACCGGTTACTTTCTTTGCGGCGGGAATGAATACATACTCATGGAATCCGCAGGTTAGTCCGCTGGTTTCAAATTATTCTTCAGTTTCTGCCTCCTCGATGATTCCCAGAACATACACGGTTTTAGGAACTGACCAATACGGGTGTACGGTTTTAGATTCTGTTCACCTGGATCTTTTTCCGCAGCCTTTTATTCAGACAAACCCTGATGTTTATGCTGTTTTTGGAGATAATGTACCGCTTTCGGCGACCTCAACTACAGCAGGGCCTTACGTTTGGTCGCCGGCAGAGTTCTTAAGCTGTGTGGTTTGTACAAATCCGATTGCTAACCCGGATCAGAATTTTACTTATACTGTAAGTTACACAGATGAGAATGGTTGTAAAGCATCAGATAATGTAAACATTTTTTACGATCCGATTATTTACGTTCCGAACGCATTTACGCCGGACGGAAATAGTATTAATGCCGATTTCTTTGCTGTTTCATCGAATATCAGGGATTTCCGAATGGACATTTTTAACCGTTGGGGAGAATTAATTTATACCGGAGATGCGGCTTCTAAATCATGGGACGGAAAATACAATGAACTTCCTTGTCCTGATGGAGTCTACGTATGGAAAATCCGATACAGAGGGTTTTCTTCTGAAAAGTACTTTGAGTTAGTCGGTCACGTAAATCTGCTGCGTTAACAGCAAATAGTTAATTCAGAAAATCGATTTTTACTATTCCGTCTCTGTCAATTTCCTTTAGGTAAACACGTCGCATGGTGTTTGCCAGATTTTCCTGATGCGGCACCTTTACCTTTACATAATTCTCAGTAAATCCATACAAATAACCTTCATTGTCTTCGCCTTCGAAAAGTACCGTGCGATTTGTTCCGATTTGACTTTCATAGAATGCTCTTTTCTTTTTATCCGAAAGAATGTGCAGCTGTTTACTTCTTAATGCACGTGTGGCATTTGGAACAGGATCTCCTAATTTAACAGCGGTTGTATTCGCGCGTTCCGAGTAGGTGAATACGTGCAGATAGGAAACATCCAGATCCTTCAGGAAATCAACAGTTTCTAAAAACTCTTCATCTGTTTCACCGGGAAATCCAACAATCACATCAACTCCGATTGAGCAGTCCGGACGTAAAGATTTAATATGCTCAACGCGTTCTGCATAAAGTTCACGCAGATACTTTCTGCGCATTGTTTTCAGGACCCGGTTACTTCCGGACTGAAGTGGAATATGAAAATGTGGTACAAACCGCTCCGAATCGTTTAGTGTATAATCGATGATCTCATTGCTCAGCAAATTTGGTTCGATGGAAGAAATGCGGTAACGTTCAACACCCTGAATTTTATCTAATTCTTTTACAAGTTTGTAAAAATTTTCGTCGCCTCCCTGGCCGAAATCGCCAATGTTTACTCCTGTAAGCACGATTTCTTTCACTTCCGTTTGAGCAATTTTTTCTGCTTCGTTAACCGTTTTCTGAATGGAAGCATTTCTGCTTTTCCCCCGTGCAAGCGGAATGGTACAAAACGTACAGAAATAATCACAGCCATCCTGGATTTTAAGGAAAGAGCGTGTTCTGTCGCCTATAGAGTATGCAGGTACAAAAGAAGTTGTTTGTTTGATGTTTTCGAAGCTCACAACGGCTTTTTCTTCATCAGCAAGCCTTGTCTTTTGTTCAAGATGCTCAACAATGTTGAATTTTTCGTTTGCTCCCAAAACCAACGAAACACCGGGAATGTTTGCAATCTCGTCGGGTTTTAGCTGTGCATAACAACCAATGATTGCGATGTATGTTTCCGGATTGATCTTTAAAGCTCGTCTTACTAGCTGTTTGCACTTTTTGTCGGCATTTTCAGTTACAGAACATGTGTTGATAACCAGAACATCAGGTGTTTCTTCGAAATCTACTTTCGCAAAACCGGCATTTTCAAACAAGCGCGAAATGGTCGAAGTTTCCGAGAAGTTTAACTTACAACCAAGTGTATAAAAAGCTACTTTTTTGAATTGCTGCATTCCGACAAAAAAAATGAGGGTACAAAGATAAGGAATTAAACTTGCTGACGAAACAATAAACGAGCGCCTGAATTTCAAGCGCTCGTTCTTGCCTAATACCTTTGATTTAGATGGTGATTAATAAAATGACCCAGGTGGAGGGATAATTCTCAAATCACAAATACAAATTCCTGAAAAAAGCTTCAGATTTTGTACGGCACAAAGTTCGGGCATAGCCTTAATTTGATTGTTACCGTATGATAAGTTTTTTGCACGTCCCGGGCATTTTGGAAGAAAAGGACGTTAAATAAGTTATTTTTGAAGATGCGCAAAAGGTTCGTATCAGCTCTCGTTTTTTGTGTTATTGCGTCTTTATGCAATTCTCAGAAATTGACATTTGAAAATTTGAATGTCAATAATGGTCTTCCTGCCTCTGAAGTATACAACGTTCTTCAGGATCATAAGGGTTACGTGTGGTTTTTTTCGGAATATGGAATAGTAAAACACAACGGAACCAACTTTGTTCAGGTTTGTAAAAACATCTCGTTAAAGGAAAGCGAAGTATATGGGGTATGCGAAGCTCCGTCGGGTGATATCTTCTTTATTAATTCAAAGGCTAAAGTATACTGTATCAGGAATGACAGGGCATACAAAGTGAAGGGCATTGAATCTGCAACAAAAACCATTGTAGGAATTGGGGGAATATTTGCTAATAATCTACATGTGGATAGTAAAGGAACTATTCGTTTTTCAACGCTGGATAAATGGTTCGAATTTAAAACCAGTCAGTATTCCATAGACGGAATACCAAAGAAACAGAGGTGTATTCCCTTTGTCGAAACCGAATATCCCATTAAAAATGGGAAGAGCACAAACCCCGTCGTAGTAAATATTGTTAAGCTGTTTCCTGATCAGCTGTATTTTGGGCATCGTATCGTTCCTAAGGAACCGGATCCCCGAAAACAAAATACTTTCAATGGTAGGACAATTCTTAGAAAGCGATACAAAAGCAGGTATTTGGCAAATCACCAATTACTGTTGGTGAAATATGCTAATGGAAAGGTCGGACGCAGGAAAATCGAAAACGAAATCATTGCAATGGAAGTAGATTCCAGAGGGTTTGTTTGGCTTGGATTGAGAAGCGGTGGATTGATAGAGTTGAATAAAAAACTTGAAATTGTTAATCACTATTTCGGGTCGGTAATTGTGTCGGACATTCTTTTTGATGATGAAGACGGAATGTGGGTGTCAACCATTGGAAAGGGAGTTTACCATTGTTCAAACATACATCTTAGATTTTATAAAGAGCTGATTGAATTAACCGAAGGAATCTCATTCATTCAGATTGAGAACAATGAGTTGTTCGTTGGAACCAAGGAAGGAAGTTTGTTGATACGAAGAGGAAAAAAATTCGTACCCATAAAATTCGGTTTTGAACCATACACTATTTCCGACATGTGTTACGCAGATAATGATTATTTCATTGCAGCGCATAGTGGTTACTGGAAAGTGAACGCAAATAGTCTGATCTCTGAGAGGTTACTAAAGCCAGACTCCCCGGTTCCAATTTATGGAGTTAGATCAATAGGTAATAATCAGTTGCTTGCCATTCATACCCGTGAACTTACAGCAATTGATACGAAGACGGGAAAACTTTCAAAACTAAAGATGTTACCCTCCAGATCGAGATTCCTGATTGAACGAAATAGGGGTGAGTTCTTTTCAGTCACCACTTTTAAAGGAGTGATTCGATTAGTTGATAACAAAATCACTTATCCCAAATACCTGAAACCACTTCTTAAGTATCGGATCACAAAAATGAAAATCGATCAATTGAATAACATTTGGTTTTGTACAAAAGAGAATACAGTCTTTTGTTTGGGGTTGAATAATAAGCTGAAGCGTTATTCGAGGTTACCGCATCCAATCATAAATGATATCACATTTACCAGCAACAACATGGTTGTATTGTCAACCAATACCGGTGCATACACCTGCAGTAATGAAGATTTTAAAAAGAATAAAAACTGGAAATTGCTTCTTAGCGGTGAAATAACCCAAACCACTGAATTTGAAAATATTCTCTACGTAGGTACAAAGAATGGCCTGAATGAAATTGATGTGGCAAGTGTTCGTTCAGGATGTAAATATCATTTCTATCTGCGAGCGGTTAAGGCAAAAGCAAGGCTGATTAAATTCGGAAGGAAAATTATTCTGAAACCGGATCAGAATAATGTCTCATTTGAATACGATTTCCTGAAATATAATTCAAAACGCCAGAATTTGATCTATTCTTTGAAGGGACCGCTTGAGTTTTCAGGGAAAGTAACAGGATCAAGCATACAGTTTCAGAACTTGGCACCAGGCGAATATCAATTAACCGTATATCCGGAGCTGGAATTTGAAAATTAGGACAAACTAATAGATAAAAGAATCATAGTTGTTTTACCTGCATTCTGGCAAACTACCTGGTTTATAGTTTTGTGTGTTGTTCTGTTCATCACCATTATTGTTCTGCTTATCTGGATTATTATACTCCGGAGAAACCGCAAACAGGAAGCCCAATACCGAATTGAAAGAATGCTTACCGAGTATCGTTTAACCGCCCTTAAGGCACAGGTAAACCCTCATTTTATGTCAAATTCGCTTGCTGCAATTCAGAATTTGATCCTTCAAAACGAAACCGATAATGCAACCTTGTATATTGCCAAGTTCAGTTTGTTACTGCGCTCATTGCTTGAGTATTCAAATAAGTCGTCGGCTTCACTGAAAAATGAGTTGGAAATGATTGGTCTATATGTTGAATTGGAGCAATTACGTTTTAGTCATTCATTTGTATTTGAACTTGATATTGATCCGGAAATAGACATGAATGAAACATTCATTCCTGCGTTAATTACTCAGCCGTTTGTTGAAAATGCGATCTGGCACGGATTGTTACCGATGGAACAGAGGTTAACTTCGAAATTGATACTGAAAGTATCCGCTGAAAACAATTCATTGATTATTTCCGTTATCGACAACGGTGTAGGCAGAAATTATAGAAATGGCTTTGAAAAGGGAAGAGAATCTAAAGGAACAGATTTAATAATTAGCCGGATAGAAACCTTGAATCAATTATATCAGACTACAGGTGGAAGAGTGGAAATTGTAGATTTATTTGATGGAGATAAGCCTGCTGGAACAAGAGTGAATATTGTTTTACCGCAAAGTATGTTAAATCAGTTCAACGATAAATATTAGTATTATATGATGCAAAAGGTTCGTAGTTTGATTGTTGATGATGAGGTTTCAAACAGATTGGTACTAAAGCGGCTACTTGACCGTTATTGTTCCGGCGTAGAAGTTTTGGGCGAAGCTGCGTCGGCAGACGAGGGCTTTAAACTGATCAATGAACTTCAGCCTGAATTGGTTTTCCTGGATGTGAAAATGCCGGTTAAAACCGGTATCGATATGCTTCGTATGTTCGATTCTATTCCGTTCAGGATAGTTTTTGTTACCGCGCATGATGAATTTGCACTGCAGGCTTTTGAATTTAGCGCAATGGATTATCTGCTGAAACCAATTGATTATACAAAGCTCATTAAAGCGGTCGATAAAGTTGCTGCTAACATCATACAAAACAACCGAAATGATACGATTCATTTTGTTCGTTCCATAGATGAAGAGAACAGGTTTCTGAAAAGCATTTCATTCCATTCCAAGGACAAGGTAACCCTGGTGAAAATTGATTCCATTTGCTACATTGAAGCTGACCGTAATTACAGCAATGTTGTTACCGATACTAATTCTCGTTTTACTTCACCGAAAACCCTGGCAGAATATGAAACAATGCTTTCCATGTTCCCGAATTTCATTCGATTGAATAAAAGTGTAATTATCAATATCGATTACCTGATTGACTATTCGAAAGGAAGTGTCTGTTTCGTAAATGTGAAAAATTGTCCTACTGAGATTGAAGTTTCAAGGCGTAAGAAAACAGATATCCTGCAATATCTGAAAAATCATAAAAGCTGAAACGGTAGATTATTACACTTATATTTGTGAAAGGTCCCATGAAGCACATTCATACAATAGAATATAGCATCCTTGAGCACTACAATGAGCTCGAACTATTTGAGCAAAAGCTTGTGGAAGTGGCGTATTCTGCAGCTAAAAAAGCATACGCTCCTTATAGCAATTTCCACGTTGGTGCATCCGTTCTTCTGAAAACGGGCGAAGTTTTTTTTGGCAATAACCAGGAAAACATTGCATATCCAAGTGGATTATGTGCTGAGCGGGTTGCGTTGTTTCATGTTGGAGCGAATCATCCGGAAGGAGTTATCGAAACTTTAGTAGTAGTTGCAAATGGTGATCTGATCAAGCCTGAAGAGTGTGTTTCTCCATGTGGAGCTTGCCGCCAGGTTATTGCTGAAAGTGAAAATCGTCAGAAATCACCGATTCGCTTAATTCTTGTTGCTCAAAACGGCAAAACATTCATTTTTGAAAAAGCTACTGATCTGTTAGTGTTTCCATTTGGAATGAGTTGATATGAACGAAGAGCGACTGAAGGAATGGATGGCCTCGCGAAAGAAAATGCGTGAGGATCGAACAGCGGAGAAGTTGTTTGAACTGTTGCGTACCGGAAATAAAAGTGCTCTCAGTGCTGCAATAACCATTTTGGAAAGTGCCCTTCCGAATGACAGGATCATTGGAAAAGAGCTCATTCGTTTATGTCTTCCGCTTTCAGGAAATTCATTGCGTATCGGAATTACAGGCGTGCCGGGTGTTGGAAAAAGTTCATTCATTGAGAAATTTGGAAAGATCGTTTTAGAGAAGCGGACTAAACTTGCGGTTCTGGCAATTGACCCTAGCAGCGAACGCACTGGAGGAAGTATTCTTGGTGATAAAACAAGAATGGAAGAACTGTCTCATCATCCGAATGTATTTATCAGGCCTTCTGCAGCTGGAAATACGCTTGGTGGTGTGGCACGAAAAACACGCGAAGCAATTATTCTGTGTGAAGCGGCCGGATTTGACACCATTTTCATTGAAACTGTGGGAGTAGGCCAATCAGAAATTATGGTGCATTCCATGGTTGATTTTTTCTTATTGCTTTTACTTGCAGGAGCTGGTGATGAGCTTCAGGGCATTAAACGCGGAATTATGGAAATGGCCGACGGATTGGCTGTTACGAAAGCAGATGGCGAGAATGTAAAAAAAGCGGAACTCGCTGCCCGGGAATTGAAGAACGCAATTCATCTTTTTCCGCCTACTTCAAATGGTTGGATACCGGAGGTTCATACCTGCAGTTCACTGGATGAGACCAATTTGGAGAAAGTGTTCGATATGATCGACAGGTTCTACAGGCATTCCATTGCCGACGGAAGTTTTGAGCACAAACGTAAAATTCAGAACCTGAACTGGATGCACGAAACCATCAAAGAATTGTTGTTGGCTGATTTATCCGGGAACAATGAAATTCAGACCTTGATTCGTGCCAATGAAAAGGCAATTAATGAAAGTAAAATTTCGGCTTTCGAAGCCGCGGAAGAGATAGTCGAGAAACATCTCGGACGATCTGCCCGGCGCTAAGCAATTATCGGTTAGTTAACGGGTTTTCATTGTGTTCCAAAATTCAGTTTTATACATCGCGCTAATCATAATTTTTTTCTCACCGATAAAGAGGCTTGTTTTTTGAAATTTCGTTACTTTCTGGAGTGAAATTACGTAAGAACGGTGTATGCGCATAAACTGTTTGGAGGGGAGTTCTTCTAATAAATCTTTCAATGTTCTGCGTGATGAGATCTGTTTGTTGTTGGCTAAATGAATGGTAACATAATCACCAAAACTTTCTACATACAATATGTTTTCAATAAGAATTTTCTGTTTGACATAATTCGATTTAACGTGAATAGATTTCTGAGCTGGAGATGCCTGTTCTTTCAACTCTAATTCAAGGAGGCGCATTGTTTTCTGAATGGCTGCATCAAACCGCTCGTTTGAAAAAGGTTTTAAAAGGTAATCTGTTGCAGCTAAATTGAACGCATCAATAGCGAATTGCCCGAATGCCGTTGTGAAAATAATTTTCGTGTCAGCAGAACATTTTTCCGCAAAATCCAAACCATTTATCTCAGGCATTTCAATATCTAAAAAAAGGATGTCAACCTGATTGTTCAATAGAAAATCCATCCCGGATAGCGCGCTGTTAAAACTCTTTACGAAATGGATCTTTTTATGAGACTCACAAAACTTTTCAATGAGTTTCGTTGCTAATTTTTCGTCGTCAATAGCTACAACCGTAAATTTTCTAGACATGTTTCAGCTGAATTGAAAGTTGAACTTCGAAAGATTCTTCAGAATCCAGAATAGTCAATTTATGTGTGCCCGGATAGATCAATTGTAATCGTTCCCTGGTTTTGGTAAGACCAATTTTCTCCGATGTCAATAAGCTGTTAGTATTCGAAAAATGTTTATTGTTCCAGGTTTTCAAAAGCAATGTATTGTGTTCAACAGACAAGATGATCTCAATTGGAGAAGGTTTATCCGGATGTATGCCGTATTTAAAAACATTTTCAATTACAGGAATGAGGATAAAAGGTGAAATAACCAGTTTTTCAGTGTTTTCGGGGAATTCGATCATCCAGTCATCCGTTTTTTCAAAACGGAGCGATTGAAGTGAAATGTATTCCTGACAGAATTTCAAATCGTCTTTTAATGGAACCAGCTCAGATGTGTCATTTAATAAAATATGTCTTAAAATATCGGATAATTTCAGAATGTATTTCGGTGTTTTTTCCGGTTCCAAAATGGAGATTGAATAGAGATTATTCAAAGTGTTGAACAGGAAATGCGGCTGTAATTGATATTTCAGATTGTGGAGTTCTATCTGATATTTATCCAGCTCGATCTGTTTTGTTTTCTGGTTTAAGTACAGGACAATTGAAAAAAGAATCATCACAACGAAGGGCACTACAGAACCTGGCGCTAATATTTCCGGTATCATGGGAGGTCCGGGATGTCGGAAAGAAATTGGCATTGGGGGCATCATATTGTAGGCCGGGTGAAAGAAAACGGATTGCAGCGCAAACAACAGAAGATAAAGAGCAACAACCGATGCCAGATATAACACAATTTTTTTTCGTGCAAAAAAGCGCGGCAAAAGAAGATAATAGTGAATATAGAAACAGATAATGATGAATAAGTAGCCGCTGAAATTACGTAAAAAAGGTTTTACTGAAAACAGTTTGAAACTGTAATCAAAATCGGGTGAGGTAAGTATTGGAATACACAGGAATAACACTACCGCCAATAGATTAATCCATACTTTTTTCCAATTTATACCCATTTGTTTTTGAAAGGAAGGTAGTAATAATGTTTAATTTCTGTTCAATTCTTTTCCCGAAAGCTTATACCTTTACTTCATGCAAGAAATTGAATTCTCAATTGAGGGAGATTACATAGAATTACTCGGACTGTTAAAGGTAACAGGTATTGCCCAAACAGGCGGTCATGCGAAGATGATTGTGGAAGACGGGGAAGTTATTCGAAATGGAGAATTGGAAATGCGAAAGCGCGCGAAATTAATCACCGGAGACATTATTGAAGTCTCAGATGAAATTCGGATTATCTTAAAGTAAAAAATTAGAATAACTCCTGCAGCTCCTTTTTCAGATAGTCGGTAGTTATCTCTGTCGGAAGTTTTCCGATTTCTGCAACTACTTCAAAAATTTTTGCAGCAAGATCGGTACCTGTTGACGTTGCCTGCATTTGGTTTCCGGCAATGTTGATTATTTTGATAGTTTCTTCTTTCGAATTCCGAACCATTTCCCAGGCTTGAGGAGATACGAATAGCTGTTGCGAAACATTGTGGTCGTATTCCTCGCGAATAGATTTTAATAAATCCGATTGTAGCATTTTAGCGGGTAAAGCCGGGTTGTGCAAACGCATAACGATACTTCCCGGATGAATACGTTCCATTAATAAAACTGCACGTTGATAAGCTTCTACACGCATGGGTAAAAAATGCTTTTGACGATCTCTTTTTAGTTCGAACTGTAAGTGTTTGATTTCTCTTTCACCGGATTTTTTCAAAAAGAAATAGGCCATTGCTAATACTGCTGCGGCTGGAATTGCGACAAGAAAAATGGGTAAAATAGTCTTTAAAATTTCCATGATTTTTAATAGGTAATGTAAAATTGGGTAAAAGTAACGTTATACGAATTTTGGATCAACATCCATGATGTGTCCGCATGAGTTGCAGGTTCTCATTTCTTCTGAGCCATAGAACTCCTTAAATCTTGGAATGAAATCTTTCTCAATGTTTTCCAGTGCAAAGCGGTAGTGTTTTAATTCTGTATTACACTTCTCACAAAACCAGAACAAACCGTCTTGCATATCAGTTCCTTTACGGACACGTTCAATTACAAGACCTACAGTGTTTTCTCCGCGTACCGGGCTGTGTGGAATACGTGCCGGAAGTAAAAACATCTCTCCTTGTTTGATATGAATTTCTTTTGCCTTGCCTTCGTGTTGGATGCGGACCATAACATCACCTTCAAGTTGATAGAATAATTCTTCACTTTCATTGAAATGATAATCCTTACGGGCGTTTGGCCCGCCAACAACCATAACAATGAAATCTCCGGCTTCTTTGTACAAATTTTTATTGCCAACAGGGGGTTTTAGCAGATCTCTGTTTTCATCGATCCATTGCTGTAAATTGAAGGGCATTAACATATCACTGTTTTTTTATCAAATGTAACGCTTGAAGCTGGCATCTCCAACTGAATAATGGAATAAAAAAAGCCCCTGACATTTCTCGTCAGGGGCTTTCCTATTTTGTTTTGATTCTGTTACTGAACCACTACACGGAATACTTTA
>CAMLIF010000015.1 GCA_946479985.1 uncultured Flavobacteriales bacterium | reverse complement strand
TACAGATTAACGATACATTTTGTAATTATTTGCCGCACTGATCAGCGCTTCATTGGTAATCATGATCAGCATGGAATCTGCAATCGAAGTACTGAAATCGGTGAAAATTCCGCTACCATTTACCGGTGAAAGACCACTTACGGATATGGTATGATTCAAGCTGTAAACGTCCAGATTACTACCGCTTCCTGAACCGTTGTTTGGAATCAAAAATTGCTGAATTCCTGCGTTATCCGTGCCAAATTGAGCATGCCATTGAGTTCCTTGTTTATAAAATGCAACTGCGTTACTTGATCCGAAGCTTGCAAGATCTATTCTTAATTTCGTGCTCGAACTGTTATTCTGAACAAAAAAACCGTCTATTACAGCACCGTTCGAATTGGTAGTTCTCGGGTAACGAATAGTATAATAAGTAAGTGCCTGACGATCCAATACAGCCCCAACGTCAGTCACAATAGTAAATTCCATGTTAGTATTTGCAGCCAGCAAGGTGTTCGGCAGGGCTTTTGTTACTCTCATTTGCTTGTAACCTGACCATGAGCTGTCTAAAAGTTGTGTAGAATTGATTTTCACCCGTAAATGGTGATTGTAGACTGTGCTGCTTTCAGCATTTGATGCAGTTGAACTTCTGAAATGCACAACAGGAAACGGGGCACCCAGGCCATTGTAGTGGTTTGGAGTATTCAACCCGTTGTTTTGTGTCAGATCTGAAGTATACGTTGTAACTGCACCATTGCTATATCCTTCGCCGCTTGTGTAGGCACTGGCAATGGCATCATTTGAGACAATTCCGTCAACGTATTCTAAATTATACTCGGAAATAACATCTTTAATTACAAATGCAATTGGAGCTTCGCTGGCAAAATCGTTATCAGTGTTTAGTATGAAGCGTTCTCCGGGTGTTCCGCCTGTCCAGGAAAAAAAGTAATGCAGCGTGTCGCTGATCAAGCTTACCGCCGGATTGGCCATAGTTGAATGGTTCATACAAATAACGGAATCCATCCAGCCATCATTTCGCTTAGCAGCAAATACAAAATAATCTCCCGGATCAAATGAATTGTCGTTGTTGTCGAAAAGATAAAGCGGAACTTCATTTTCTCTCCCGAAAATCTGGAATGTTTCAGTTGGAATAGTTGAAACCGGAATTCCTGCAGCGACGAGCGTGTTGTAATCTATTCGATGAAGTCCGGTTTGAGTAACTGAAAACTTGTAATATTTCTGTGAATAGTCAATCCACTCATTACCATATTGCTGGGTAAATCCACTTATTGGAAATAACAACAGAAGTAAAAAGCAGTAGAGTTTTTTCATAGTTTATTCACTTGTTAATGCGTTGGCAGGCTTATTTAATAATAATCTCAGTGAAATCACGTGTGAGTAAAGAGCCGTACTTTGATCTCCAATGTCAGTAAATGCATAATCTAAAAATACATTTTTTACATGTAAACCAATTCCGATATTCGGTTGAATGGTTAAGTGTTCCGAATCGTCAAAATCTTTGATGTACTGAATATTTGAGATTCCTCCGCGCAGGCAAACAATATCTTTGAATCCGAAGGAAAGTCCTAAATGCGGATCACCACTGATAAACCCGGTTTGAATCAAAGCATTTCTTCTACCATCCGTCGTTATGTCAACATCCAATTCCCCGGATGCGTAAAGCCCTTTTTGCCCGAATGGCATTTTGTGGTAAGCCCCTAAAATAATTCTCGGAGCAGTTAATTCCAGTCCGTTTTCAGGAATTTCGTTTCCTGTAAGTGTGAAAACTTCTTTGGTACTTTCATCCAGTGTGAAAATCCATGCATTGAACGTGGAAGTAACATCTCTCACTACAGCACCGAATTTCCAGCGATCGCCTTTTTCATAGGTTGCCCCGGCATCGATTCCGAATCCCCATGATTTGGCAAAATCGCCTACTTTCCGGTGGATCAGTTTGAAATTCCCGCCAACGCTCAGTCCTTCAATAGGAAGCTTTCGTGCGTAAGAAAACAGGAATGCCATATCTGAAGCTGTGAATGATGAAATTCGGTCGTAATCTATTCTTCCTTCGTTGTCAATTAGTTGTGTTGTATTCGGAATGTCGTCTACCGCAAAGCGAATGATGGATAATCCTGCTGTACTTTTGTCATCAATCTGGTGAGCAAGACCCAAATAATCGTATTTCGCAATTCCGGCAAAATATTCCGAGTGCATCAGGCTCACATCTAGCCATTTGTTGGTTCCCGTTAAACCGGCCGGATTCCAGTAGCCGCTCGTTACACCACGTGTTTGTGCAACAACGGCATTGGAAAGTCCGAGTGCTTCCGCGCTGACTCCAATCGCTAAAAATTCGTTTGAATACTTAGGTGCCAATGATGATTGACTGAATCCGACAGTCGATGTACAAAGGGTTAAAAGAACAATAAGGGTTTGCTTCATATTAGTTTACTGCTTGCTGACGTAAAACTCGTTTTTTGACAAAAAATTGTTTAAGCGTCTACAAAATCATAAAATCCAGCGTAAATTTACGGCTTTTAGCTATTAAATTGACTATCAAATATTCATTCGTATGACCAGAATGTTCAATATTCCTAATTTATTCACCGCCGGAAACATGCTTTGTGGTGTGTTTGCCATTATTTTGGCATTTGCCGGACGAATAGATATTGCACCTTATTTTATTTTCCTGGCGGCAGTGTTGGATTTCTTTGATGGCTTTTTAGCACGATTGCTCAAACAACAGGGAGAGCTGGGAAAACAACTCGATTCTCTGGCGGATATGATCTCATTTGGTTTGGCGCCGGGGATTATTATGATGGTGGTTTTGATTACTCAAATCACACCTGTTAATCTGGAAGACATCATGTGGCATGGAGAGTACATTACTTCTACAACGATTGTGGAAACAAGGAATGGCGGTATTTATCAGCCTCCGGTTTGGATGTTATTTGATGAATGGAAAAGCGCCTTTACAGATTTTAAGGACATAGATTTTTTACCATTAGCAGCGTTAATCATTCCATTCTTCTCCATGTTCCGCCTTGCAAAATTCAATATTGATACCCGTCAGTCGGAATCGTTTATTGGATTGCCAACTCCGGCAAATACTATCTTCTTTATGGCATTTCCATTGTTGTTAACACAGTATGGAAATACGACAGGCTGGGAACACGATTTGATTATATGGCTCGTTCAGCCAATGGTTCTTATTCCAATTATTATCATTATGTCGCTTTTATTGATTGCCGAATTACCGCTCTTCGCATTGAAATTCAAGTCGTTTAAGTGGCAGGGAAATGAGATTCGCTATATATTCTTAATAAGTTGTGGAATACTTATTCCGATATTGTTGATTTGGTCCATTCCAATTATTGTACTTTTGTACCTGTTATTATCATTTATTCATAACACACTTCGAAAAAAATCGAACGCATGAAATTCAAAGCAGAAATCGATGTAATGCCATTAGACGCATTGTTAGATCCACAAGGAAAAGCAGTTAGTAATAGTATGCCAACAATTGGTTTACCGGAAATCTCAGGTGTTCGTATTGGCCGCCACGTACGTTTGTTTATTGATGCAGCTACTGAAGCTGAAGCAACTGACAAAGTAGAGCAGGCTTGTAAAAAACTATTGTCGAATCAGATTATGGAAAGCTACACATACGAAGTGTCTGCAATCTAGAACATGAAATATCCTTCGGGAAAAAATAGAATCGGTTACTCGCTCTCAGCAGCAGGTAGCCGATTTTTTGTTGGTGTTGATCCAACTACGAATTCTGAAATTCCAAATAAGTATACTCAAGCTACAGATTCGGAAGTCAACGATGCTTGTTTTCGTGCATCTATAGCTTTTGATGTTTACAGTAATCTGACTGTCGAAAAAAGATTAGCGTTTATTGCTCAAATAGTAGAAGAGATTAAACTGGAAAAAGAACAACTGATTCAATTCATGACGTTAGAAACCGGATTGCCAAAAGCTCGTGCTATAACTGAGTTTAATCGTTCTGTTTTTCAATTTCAGCAATATGCAGAAGGTTTAAAAGATCAATCTGTTTTGGAAATCAAACACGATGCGCCTGATCCGTCTAAAAGCGGAATGCGTAATTTTGATTTTCTGAAAAAGAATATTCCAATAGGCCCGGTAGTTGTTTTCGGATCGAGCAATTTTCCTTTTGCCTATTCAACTCTTGGCGGAGACGTGGCTTCTGCATTGGTAGCTGGTTGTCCGGTTATTGTGAAAGCACATCCCATGCATATCAACACAAGTGCACTTTCTGCCGATTGTATTCTACGGGCAGCTCAGAAAACCGGAATGCCGGAAGGCGTATTTTCACATTTAAACGCACAAGATTATACAGTTGGTGAAACTCTGGTTTCCAATTCTCTTGTTCAGGCAGTCGGATTTACAGGAAGTATTGCAGGTGGAAAAGCGTTGTTGAAACTAGCCAACAATCGTGAGATTCCAATTCCTGTTTATGCAGAAATGGGAAGTGTAAATCCTGTTATTGTATGTGCTGATGCCTTGAAAACGGATGCAGAATCAATAGCAGATAAATTGGCGGAATCTATTTCTGCCGGCGCAGGTCAATTTTGCACTTCACCCGGGATTATTCTTCTGGAAGGAGAATCAGAGGCATTTATCAACAGATTACTCGGCAAATTGAATTTGGTAGAACCGCAATGTATGCTTGGTAAGTCGATTAAAGAAAATTATGTTCGCCGGAAGAAGGAAATTGATGCACGTTTTCCACTTGAATTAGATGGAAAAGTTGAGAATAATTACATTAAACCGTCTGCAGTTATAGTTTCCTATGCTGAGTTTTTGAATAATCAGGTGTTACATGATGAGGTTTTCGGATCGTTTGTTTGTATTGTGGTTTGTCCACATTTAGAAGAAATTAAAAAAGCGCTGTATATTCTGGATGGCCAGTTAACCGGTTCCGTATTTACTCATTCACGCGAATCTTTTCATTCATTGAGTTCTGTTCTAACACAAAAAGTAGGTCGTCTCATTGTGAACGGAGTTCCAACTGGTGTGGAAGTAAGTGTTGCTCAACAGCATGGCGGACCGTTTCCAAGTTCTTCGAGTTCTCAAACAGCCGTTGGTCAGGATGCTGTGAAGCGGTTTCTTCGACCAATCACTTTCCAGAACCTGCCAGCAGAATGGAAGAATAATTTGTTAAGAAAGTAGAATTTTCGTGAATATTTACAAAAACTTAACAAACAACCCTCAGATTGTAAGCAGAATAAACCATTAATTTGTTTTCAGCGATGCTTTTGTAACATATTAATTGTTCAACTTAGCATCTTATTTATATTTGTAACAAAAACGTTAGGTTATGTCAGAAGAAACAGAGAGAAATTTGAAGCCAGTATTTACAGCAATCATTGTATTGCTTTTGGCTGTGACGGGGGTGATGTCTTACTTGTGGTATTCCACTTCAACGGAGCTTGAAGAAAGTAGAGCGAAAGTGAAGGAGATGGAGCAGGATATGGCGGCTATGAATGAGATGATGGCGCCGATGATGGGTGAGGATATGACTGACAATCTGATGGCAGATTTCAAGAATATGATTGCCGATTATGACAAGATCAGAGAGCTTGGTCGTCCGGAAGATCAGGAAGCAATGAAAGCGCAGCAGGACAAAGTGAAAGGCTTGGTTGCTGAGTTGGAATCTGCTAAAAAGAATGGAAAAGTTACGGCTTCCTTAGTTGCTAAGTTGCAGCGTGAAAACGAAACTTTGCGTTCGATCATGAAGGATTACGTTCGCCAAATCGATGAGTTGAATACGAAGAACGTTCAGTTGTCAACAGACTTAGATAAAACATCTGCTGAGTTGACAGAAACGAAAACAGAACGTGACCAGTTTAAAGATGATGCAACAGCAAGTAAAGCCAAAGTAGATATTGCGGCTAAACTGAAAAGTGTCAACATGAAATCTACCGGTCAGCGAATGAAAATGAATGATACACCGGAAGCTACAACGAAAGCTAAAAATTGTGTGCAGGCTGTAACATCATTTACGGTAGTTGATAACGAGATTGCTGAAGCTGGTCCAAGAACATTCTACCTGCAAATTACTGATCCTTCAGGAAAAGTTCTTCAGGGACGTTCAGGCGGAACAGCAGATGGAGTAGTTTATTCATCAAAACGTGATGTTCAATACGCAAACAAAGCATTGGATATCTCTATTTACTACGACTTCAACGGTGATGAGCCGGCGCCGGGGAATTATAAAGTGAAAGTATTCTGTGAAGGGTCGGTAGTAGGTTCCGATTCATTCAGTTTAAAATAATAAGTTAGTTTAGATCAAAGAACGCTTCTCGCATGAGGGGCGTTCTTATTTTATTTTTAGGTAAATGACAAATATTTTTATTGCAAATCTTGACTGGGAGATTACTTCCGAAGATTTGAAAGTAACCTTTTCAGCATTCGGAGCAGTGCATTTGGCACACGTTGTTTTCGATGCGAAAACGAAAAAATCGAAAGGATTCGGTTATGTTGAAATGGAAAGTGCCGAAGAGGCAATAGCTGCTATTCAAGCCCTAAATGGTTTCGAAGTGAACGGGCGTAAGTTAGATGTGAAGATTGCTTCACCAAAATCGAACAGACCCAAACCGGAAGACAAACCCAAAAAACCATTTGCACCAAAAGGTGGAGGTTTTGGCGGTCAGAAAAGACAATTTAACAACAGTGGACCGCGACCAGGTGGTGGTGGAGGCGGTGGTTACCGCTCAAACGATCAGGGAGCTCGCAAACCATGGGAAAACAGTTCTGCCAGTTCAGGTGGTTCAGGCGAACGTAAACCATGGAGTAACAATACTGGTTCCGGTGAACGCAAACCATGGGAAAACAAAGACTCAGATGCGCCCAAAAAAGATGAAGGAAGTGTGGCTCCGGGTGAACGTAAATTAAGACCACGCAGAAACCCGAATACTTAAACAAAAGAAACTACAATTCAGAATGTCAGAAGCAATTGATCAGGGTCATGTTCATTCTTCAATCGATGAACGCGGCATAGCTACTATAGAATTTGGTCATCCGATGAGTAATTCCCTGCCGGGAAAAATTCTTCGTTTATTGGCCGACACAATCACGGAGATCGGGAATAATCCGGAGGCAAAAGTTATCATTCTTCGCTCGGCGGGCGATAAAGCTTTTTGTGCCGGAGCAAGTTTCGATGAATTGATCTCAATTGATAATCTGGATACCGGGAAAGTATTCTTCTCCGGATTTGCCCAGGTAATCAACGCATGCAGAAAATGTCCGAAATTAATTATTGGACGTGTTCAGGGGAAAGCAGTTGGAGGTGGAGTAGGAATTGCATCAGCAGTCGACTATTGTTACGCAACGCGTTATGCAGATATAAAACTTTCAGAACTAGCTGTTGGAATTGGCCCGTTTGTGGTTGGTCCGGCGGTTGAGCGTAAAATGGGATTGTCGGCTATGTCGCAATTAGCAATTAACGCCACCGAATGGAGAACGGCCGATTGGGCAATGAAACGTGGTTTGTTCGCCGATATTTTTGAAACCGAAGACGATATGGACGAAGAAATTCTTCGATTATCTACTCAACTGGCAAAATCGAGCACGGAAGCCATGGCAGAATTGAAAAAAATCTTCTGGCAGGGAACTGAGAACTGGGATGAATTACTGACACAAAGAGCCGGAATCAGCGGAACCTTGGTTCTTTCCGATTTTACTGTGAACGCCATTCATGCTTTCAAAAAGAAGAGCTAGCCGACAGGCTAGCGAAGACTGAGCAGAGCAATGGCAAATTGCTCAATGCGAGGGAATAAAACAGAACGAAGAGCGAAGACCGAGCAGAGCAATGGCAAATTGCTCAATACGAGGGAACTTGAACTAAATAACATTGAAGTCGTTTTTCATTTGAAGAGCGGCTTTTTTGCTTTGAGTGAAATTCTTTCTATTATGATTCCTGGACCCGAATTCAAAGCCCGCTTTAAGCTGAATATATAATGATCCGCTGATGTAACCTTGTTGTTGGGCAAGATAATAGCTGCTTGAAATAGGGGCGTTAAAATCATCAATAACCAAAGCCAGAATCCTTCCCATTTCAATTCCGAAATATGGAAGATTGTGCAAGTAACCGCTTCCTATTTTAAATTCGGCCCCGAAACGCCATCCCAATCGTTTTATTTTCAATGGCTCAACGTAATCGCTGGTGATTTTCGAATACGAATCGTCATTATACTTGTCTCTTCCGATAACCGTATATGAAGCGTACGGAGAATAAGTTAAGTAAAGGTAGTTTCTTACCCGGTAGTATTTATAATGAGGTCTATTGCCTAGTTGTTCTGAAGAATATATATGGTACGTATATCTGTCTCGGGTGATTCCAATGTTCAAACTGACAGATGATGTGTTTCCAAGTAGTACATAATCATATTTCGTTTGATCAACTATGTCTAAGCCATCGTTAATTGACGCTGTACGTAGAAAGTTAACTCCTCCTGTCAGATAAAAATTTGTGACATACGGCATTTGAAACTCTAGTCCGTATTTGTCATAATCATAGGCTGCTTTTACAGAAGGCTTAGTCAGGATATAAATAGACCTTTTCCGTGGTTTTATGCGCTTCTTAAATTTGTAACTAATGTTCCCACCAATTTCAAAAGTTGATTTTTGAAGATTTTCATTGAAAACAGCATCTACTTTTTTTGAATAAGGAATGTAAAATTTCGAATCTATCAACAGTCTGTTGTTTACCCGATTCATATAGATCACATTACAGCCAAAAGAAGCAGGATTATTCCTGCCAATGAATGTAATTGTAGTCGGTGATAAACTTATGATGTGTTTCGGAGGAGTATTGATGGCTGAAAATGAATAATAAGGAACTGATGATCCGTCCTCAAAATAGGCTGTGTCAGAATATTTCTGCGGAGGTATAGTATGCTGGGAGTACAGCTGCTTAGTAATAAAAATACACGCCAGGCAGAAAAAGATTGACTTCATTGGGTTCGATTTTCTCCGCGAAAATACTATTTATACATGGAATCAATGAGGATGTTTATCGGAATTATCTCGCCTGAAGTGCCACTAATGCAAAGCTTGCCAGCCAATGTTCTCCCATGTAATCGCCGTCAACAATGTTTGGCAGTGAGGTTTGAATATGTTTTTCTGCAATGGCATTCAAATGGCTCAATTCAGGCAATGTTCTAGTAATTCCGTATAAACACCAGGCTCTGCTGAAATTTAAACCGTCCAAATGTACCAAATGACCGTCAGATCTGTCGGAAACCTTTCCCGGCTCTAATGAAAACTTCTTTTTAAATAATTGCGGGGCGAATTGTTTCAACCATTTTCTAAATTCGTCTTTGGTCAGAATCCTGCGCATGAGATCTATTTCCTCGTATCCGCCGGAAAGGAAATCATAACCGCTCGGTTCTAAATGCAACGGGTAATTCTTGTCGTTCAAATAGAAGTCTTTAGCCCGTTTTTCAATAATGAGCTTCAAAGAATCATTTGATGTGGCAAGTGCATAGTCATAAGCAAAAGTCAGCCCGAAAGCTGTATTGATATGATCTCCCGACCGAATGGCGTAATTCAGCTTGGGTAAAAAGTCAACATATTTTTTGCAGAACAGATCAGAAAGCGGTTGAAGATTGCTGCTAAGTTCTTCTCCTAATGGCTGTTTCCAGGTGTCGAGTTCCAATTGCAGCTTCAGCAGCCAGTTCCAGCCATAAGTTCTTTCGTAAGAGCCATTGTTTTTTATGTCGAAATAGGCTATTTCCTGCTGAATATTTGATTTGCTTAAATTGGTTCTGAGAATAGTCTCAATAGTATCGTTCAGCAGTTCCGGAAATTCTTTTAGCAGGCGAATCATCAGCCAATGCCCGTGTACGGATGAATGCCAGTCGAAACAACCATAAAAGGAAGGATGTAATTCTGCCGGAGATTTCAATTCCGTTGTATCATTCAAAACCTGGCTCAGTTTGTTCGGGAATTCCTGTTGAGCGCATTTTAGCGGCAGACCAATCAATCGTTTCGCTTCCGGCAGCGAAATGTCTTGTGAGAAACTAAAATGAGCAGTAAATAGAATGATGAATGGAAGCAGTTTCATAGATCGTTTTGCCCAAATGTATTGAAAAATGAGCGAACCAATGACCGGTGAATTCATTAAAAAACGGTTTTCCGGCTAAGCAGATGATTCTTAACTTTGTTCTGCTCGGTTAAGGAGAATCTGGAAAATGGAAAAGGAACAAGAGGTACGAAAAATCATCCACATTGACATGGATGCGTTCTATGCTTCTGTTGAGCAGCTGGATAATCCGGAATTGAGAGGAAAGCCTTTAGCCGTTGGCGGAAGTACCCGTGGAGGTGTTATTTCGGCTGCAAGTTACGAAGCCCGGAAGTTTGGTGTTCGTTCCGCCATGTCGGGTATTATTGCTGCACGCTGTTGCCCGGAACTGATTTTCGTTCCACCCCGCTTTGACCGTTACCAGGAAATCTCGCAGCAGATCCGCGCCATTTTTCTGGAATACACAGATGACGTTGAACCGCTGTCACTCGACGAAGCTTTTTTAGACGTTACCGAAAATAAAAAAGGATTGACTTCAGCAACAGTCATTGCCAGAGAAATAAGAAAACGCATTTTTGATGAATTGGGGCTGAATGCATCTGCCGGAATTTCAATCAATAAATTCACGGCCAAAATTGCCTCTGATGTCAATAAACCGAATGGACAATGCACAGTTCCACCGGATGAAGTTCATGCTTTCCTGGAGAAATTACGCATTGATCAGTTCTTTGGAGTAGGGCAGAAGACTGCGGTAAAAATGAAACGTTTAGGCGTTTTTACGGGTAAAGACCTGAAAGAGAAATCATTGGAGGAGCTCAGGAAAGGTTTCGGAAATCAGGCCGAACATTTTTATAATATTGTCAGAGGTATTCAAAAGTCCACCGTAAAATCGAACCGGGAACGTAAATCAATTGCTGTTGAAAGAACATTTAATACTGACATGGTTTCGAGAAGAGCCATGCTGGAGCAACTGGATAAGACTGCGCAACAACTTTCGGGCAGACTGAAACGTTCCGGGGTGAAAGGAAAAACACTTTCCATAAAGTGGCGTTATTCCGATTTTTCGATCCATACGAAAAGTACGTCTTTTGAAAAAGGAATTTCTGAATATTCGCAGATATTCAGTGCTGTTGAAGTTTTGTTTGAAGAAATACAGTTCGAACTTCCGTTGCGTTTACTAGGATTATCTATGCACCGATTGCAGGATGAGAATGATTCTGATACTATTCAGCGCCCGCGGGATGCACAGTTGAGTTTAGAGTTCTAGAAATTTGGGAATCACACGAAATAAAAACTCCCGATCCGTGTAGCCAAATCAGGAGTTATAAGAAGTAGTAGTGTAGCGCATTGGATGAATGGAGATTAGTTTGTTTTGTTTGCAGAACTTTCAGCCAGCTGAAACTGCAACCGGATTTGTGAAATTTGCCTGTCAACTTCGTCAAGGGAAAAAAGTGTTACACTTAAACCACTTGCCTCGTCAAAGATGACTGTGTTACATGATTGCTGGCGCATGCGTTCATATTTTTCAATGTTGAATAATGCTTTTTGAGATTTGAGAACCATTTGATTACTACTGAAGCTGTAAGAGGAGCTATAAACATAATCCAGGATACTCATTTTCTCAAGATCATTTTGAAGTGCAAGCTGCTCTTCAACGGAGAGAGTTTGTTCGATATGGCGTTGTGTGGCCATAGCGCAGTCTGATTTCGTTTGGATCATTTTCTGGCAAATTGCACTGGAAAATATTCCCGTCATAAAGACCCATGTGAGTAGCGTTTTCATAAGTCATTTTTTAAGTAGTAACTAAATTGGAAAGCCCGGTCTGGTAACCCGATTTTTCTTAAATCAATTTAGGACTTGTACCTAGAAAAAACAAGTTTGTTAAAAGATCAACGTTCTTAGAATGAAAAAATTCTCCTCATGAAATAGTTGTAAAACAGCAAGTTATGAATTTGATGAAATAATTATGCAGGCATAGCTATTTTCGATAAAATGAACTATATAAAAAAGCTCACGCGCAGAATACTCATTGGAATATATGAAATATTCATTTTAAAGAAAGTGGTGAATTATTCTTTAAAGAATTACCAGATATTGACTTCGCGCTCTAGATCTATCCCGAATTTCGACTTCACTTCACTTAAAACGGAAGTGGAAAGATCGTAAATTTCAGAACCCGTTGAGCCACCATAGTTGACAAGAACCAGCGCCTGCTTGTTGTGAACTCCACAGTTACCAACCCTTTTTCCTTTCCAGCCGGTTTGTTCAATTAACCAGCCTGCGGCAAGCTTCACAGAGCCGTCAGGCTGAGGATAATTCGGAATGGTCGGGAATTGAGCTTTCAAACTTTCCGCCTTTTCTGCAGATACAACCGGGTTTTTGAAAAAGCTTCCTGCGTTTCCTAAATTTTTCGGATTGGGTAATTTGCTGTTTCGAATAGCAATTACAGCATCGCTGATGTTCTTTACGCTTGGCTCTTTGCCCTGGGAAAGAAGCTCATCCTGAATTGCGCCATACGAAGTTTGCAGGATCGGATTCTTAGATAACCTGTAGTTTACACTTGTAATGATGAACTGATTTTTCAATTCTCTTTTGAAAACACTTTCGCGGTAACCGAACTTGCATTCCGGCGCGGTGAAAATTCTTAATTCTCCGTTCTCAATATTCAGTGCTTCAAGCGAAACAAAAACATCCTTAATTTCAACGCCGTATGCGCCAATGTTTTGCATCGGGCTGGCACCAACACTTCCGGGAATCAGGCTGAGATTTTCAATGCCTCCCAGATTATTGTTTACGGCATACATCACGAAATCATGCCACACAACACCCGAACCTGCTTTCAAAATGACAAAGTCATCATTTTCTTCAACAGTTGAAATTCCTGTTATCTCATTTCTGAGAACAAGCGCATCAACGTCTTTGGTAAAAAGAATATTGCTTCCGCCACCAAGAACAAGCAGGTTATTGAATGCTTTTCTATCAGGAAGTAACTCCTTCAGTTCTTTAACTGATTTGAATGCGGAAAAACCGCTTGCTTTAACAGAAATTCCGAACGTATTTAGTGTCCGAAGGTCGAAGTTTCTTTCAATCATGCCGCAAAGTTAAACGGAATTAGTGAATGGTGATTTCGTAAGGTAAACGCATTTGAATTCCGTTGAATTCCTGCAATACTTTAATTCTATCGAGCCACTCTTTCGTCATAATTTGCATGTTGTCATCTTTTACCGAAGCCTGAAGGTCTTCGTCGTTTGCCAGGCTTTCCAGCAGGTCGTCAATGGCATTTTCTTCAACAATAGGATAATAGCGAATCTTTGGCTTTTTCACTTTGGCAATTTGAATGGCATATGCGATAGCGTCATTCAATCCGCCCATCTCATCAACTAAACCGTTCTTCAAAGCATCTTCACCTGTCCAGACTCTTCCGCGCGCTAAACGTTCCACTTCTTGCAGACTCATTTTTCTTCCGTCAGCCACACGTTGTTTGAATTGTAAATAGATATCATCAACGCCTATTTGCACCATTGCCAGTTCTTCCGGTGTTAGTCTTCTGTTCAGGCTTAAAACAGCATGAGAATGGGTTTGAACACGATCGAATGTTAAGCCAAGGTTGTTTTCAAGCAGGGCTCCCGTATATGGAATAGTTCCGAAAACTCCGATAGAACCTGTTATAGTGCTTGGCTCGGCAAAAATGTAATCTGCAGCCGTAGAAACGTAATATCCGCCCGAAGCAGCGACATCTCCCATAGACACAATTACTTTTTTGACTTTTGCAGTCAAATTCACTTCTCTCCAGATTTCTTCAGATGCCAGGGCACTTCCACCCGGACTATTTACTCTGAAAACAACAACTTTTACGTTCTTATTGTTTCTTACTTCTTTGAAATAACGACAAACTCTGGTTGAAGAAAACTCGTCTCCGTTAACGGATATTCCACCTTCCGCAACAATAACTGCTACCTGGTTGCGGGTTTCATCGCTGTAACCTTTCTGGGTATCTTTAAACTTCGATTTTGCATAATGTTCGAATGTTTCCATTTGGGCCAGATCGTCAATTCCGGCTTCTTTTTCAATAATTGCCGCAACTTCGTCTTCATAGTAACTGGCATCAATCAGTCTTTGGTTTACGGCATCTTCAACTGAACGAATCGTTGCGTTTTCTGCAAGCGTATTCAGTTTTGCAACACCAATTTTCCGGCTTTTTGAAATATCCATAGAAATAGTATTCCAGATCGAAGTTAAATATCGGTTCACCTGTAGGCGGCTTGAATCACTCATGTTTTCTCTGAAAAAAGGTTCCACAGCACTTTTGAAATCGTTATTGGAGCCTTTGATAATCTGCATTTCCAACCCAACCTTGTCAAATAGTTTTTTGTAGAAAGTTAGCTCTGCTCCTAAGCCGAGAAACTCCATATTAGATCCTTTGAAACCGTAACATTTCTTAGCTGCCGAGGCAATATAATATTGCTTTTGGGTAATTACTTCACCGTGCAGGTAGGCAATACAGAATTTTCCCGAAGATTGAAAATCGGTAATTGCGTTCCTGATTTCTCTCGCGGTTGAATAACCACAATTCACATTGGCCAGATCAAGGTAAATTCCTTTAATACGGTTATCTCCTTTAGCTTCCTCAAAGCCGTTCAAAATGTCTGCAAGACCAATTTTTGAATCAATGCTTATGGCAGTTCTGTCAAGTTTACTGGAAGTCCGGTCTGCAATTTGTCCGCTTAGTTTTAATCGCAGTACAGTTCTGTCCTTTGAAACTTCCCCGGATGACAACGAAGAAAAAACAGCAAGCCAGAAAATCCATCCGATTATAGAAAGTAGAATTCCTGAAAGGAGTGAGGCCCAGAAAATGCGCCAAAAAGATACTTTAACAGTTGTAGTCATAAAGCGAACCAAATTGAGTGAGTTAACAAATATAGCCAACAGATTAAACTTGCTGTGGAAATCTGATTTTGTTCACATTAATTGTGAGTCATATTTCAGTATTTTTGAGCTATGAAGGGTGTTTATCTGGGGCTTGGAACCAATTTGGGAAATCGGCTGGAGAATTTGGTCGCTGCTGTTCGTCAGCTTGAAGCAAACGGATTGAAAGTGCTGAAGTATTCCTCTGTTTATGAGACTCCGCCATGGGGTTTTGAAACCAAATCGTCATTCTATAATATGGCTGTTGAAGTTGATTGCCGTATAGAGCCTTCTGAGCTGCTCGAAGTGACACGGGGAATAGAAGAATTCCTGGGGAGGGAGGCGAAAACTTTGGAGGGCTACCAATCGCGAATTATCGACATAGATATCTTATTTGTCGACACAAAAGTTATAAACACTGATGAACTGAATGTGCCGCACAAATTTTTTGATAAAAGAAAGTTCGTTTTGGTGCCGATGAATGAACTCAATCCCTTATTTATTAACGTTTTGACGAATCGAACAATGGAATGGCATTTGTTGAACTGCTCTGATTCGGGTGAAGCGCGTTTAGCAGTTACAAACATTGACTTTGCAAAGAAATTGTAAACAGTTTAAGGACTAAAGAAAAAATGATTATTATTGCACGGAATTTTTATTTAATCGAATAGAAACTAACAATTGAATATGAAAAAGCAAAGTATCAAAGGTTTAGCTTTATTAGCTGTAGCTGGATCGGTTGTTTCAAGTTGTGATTTACTGAAGGATGTTACATATACTGTAACCCCTTGCCCTCTTGAAATGCACGCTGACAGTGTACGAGTTAACATTGAAGTTAAATTACCGGAAAAAGGAATTAAGAAGAAAGCATCTGCTGAAATTACCCCGATGTTGGGTAATACTGCATTGAAGCCTGTAACTATTCAGGGGGAAAAAGCAACTGGAAACGGAAACGTTATTCAATACAAACCAGGAGGAACTGTTAAGTACTCTGACGTTGTTGCTTACAAACCGGAGTTCGAATACACAGTGTTGAGAGCTACTGGTAAAGTTTACAAAGGTGGTAAAGAAAAAGAAGGTAAGTTCGAGGACACAACGATTTGCCAAGGAACAATCATCACTCCTTACCTGGTAAACAAAGATTTCCGTGTTATTTACGCAAAAGACAACTTTAAGCGTGTTACTGAACAAAGTACTGTTGCTCAGATTAACTACGAACAAGGGAAATCTGAAGTTCGTAAAAACGAGTGGAAAGATAAAGATATCGTTGATTTAGGTGCATGGTTGACAGCAGCTCAGGCTAATCCGAAAATCAACATTAAATCTATCAGCATTACAGGTTTTGCATCTCCTGAAGGTGAAGAAGACAAAAACAACACTTTGTCAACTGACCGTTCTAACACTGCAAAAACTGCAACAATTGAGTTGGGTAAAAAATCTAAGAATGATAAAGTTCAAACAGAGATTTACAGCTTAAATGCAAAAGGTGAAGATTTAGTTGGATTCAGAAAAGAATTAGAGAAAAACACGAAAATCAAACAAGAAGATAAAGATTTGATCTTGCGTATTATCGATATGTCTACTGACAACGCTACTAAAGAGAAAGATATGCGTAATCTTGGTAAAGTATTTACTGAGTTAGACAAAGAGATCTTCCCTTTGTTGCGTCGTTCTGAAATGGTTGTTGTTTACGATTTGACAGGTTATTCTGACGAAGAGTTGAAATCAATCTCTGTTTCTGATCCGCAAAAATTGACTTTAGAAGAATTGTTATTCACTGCCTCTTTAACGGAAGATGTAAACGAGAAATTGCGTTTATACCGTGAGGCTGAGAAAAAAGATGCTAAAGATGAGCGTGCTGCGAACAATGTTGGAGCTGCCTTGTACCAATTAGGAAAAGTTTCTGAGGCTAAATCTCAATTTGAGAAAGCAAACGGATTGAAAGATAACCAAATCACTAAAAACAACTTAGGTGCTGTTGCTGGTGTAAACGGAGATCGTGCAAAAGCTACTCAACTGTTAGCGCAAGCTGGCGGAGCTCCTGAGACAAAATACAATCAGGGTGTTATTGCTGTTCAAAACGGTAAATACAACGAAGCACTTGCTCTTTTTGGATCTGAAAGCTGTTTCAACAAGGCATTGTGTCAATTATTGCAAGATATGCCAGGAGTTGTTGAAGAAACAATTGACGCTTCTAATGATAAGGAAACAGGTCAAGGTTACTACTTGAAAGCAATTGCTGCTGCTCATAACAATAACTTGACTAAAGTCGTTGATAACTTGAAAAAAGCAATCGCTAAAGATGCTGCATGGAAAGCTAAAGCTGCTAAAGATCGTGAGTTCTTGAAGTATGAGAATGAAACTTCTATGTCTTTCATTAAGTAATTAGAATTACTCAATATAGAATCCCGTCTGCCTCTGGTATGACGGGATTTTTTTTATTTTTATAAAATGATGAAAGCCCCTTTGTTTTTAAGAGCAAAACACTGGCAAATCTTTGTGCCGGCGGTTGTTATTCCTTTTGTTACAATGATTGTATTTATGGTTGTTGTTGTTTCTACTGTAGTGACTTCCGGAGGTCCTGAGGGGCTGAAAGATTTGATGTGGATAAATTATTTTATGCCAATTGTCGCCATTCTGTCTGTGGGAACTCAGTTGTTATGGATGTGGAATGTAGCTGTTAACCTGCGTAGATATATCTTGATAGAAGGAAGAAAAACACGATTGAATCTTTTTAAACTGACATTCTTTCTTCCGCTTGTCTATATAAGTGTTATGCCTTTTTTGTTTATGGATGATTTCGCAAATTTCCAGCCTGGTCATCGTCCTCCGTCTTCTTTCTTTATTACGTTAATTTTAATGGGAATTATTGGTAATTTCTCTATGATGTTTTGTTTCTTAAACAACAATTATGTAGTTGCGAAAACGATTAAAATGGCAGAATTGCAGCGTCAGGTTACTTTTGGAGATTTTGTGGGCGATTTCTTTTTCCTACTGATATTTCCGGTTGCTATTTGGTTCTTACAGCCAAGGATTAATCGAATTGTGAATGGGGAAACGGAAGAAAAGAAAGTGTGGGTTGTAAGTCCTCCTGAGAAGGATTTACTGGATTTTTAAGGCTTGAAGCGGATAAGATTACCGCGTGCTTTACCTCTTAAATGAATGTGAAATCTACACGCCTGTTCTCTTGTCGGCCAACGCTTGTGGAATTATCTCCTTTAGGATTTGTTTCTCCCTTAAAATCTATTACAATGCGGTCGGGAGCTAATCCTGCTGCCACGAAATAATCAATCAAAGCTTTGGCTCTTCGTTCCGAGAGATCTATATTGTAACTATTCGGGCCGTCAGAATCTGTATTTCCAATAACCTTGATTCGGAGGTCCGAATGTCCGTCAACAACATGAACCAGTCGATTCAAATAGGCGAAATATTCCGGTTTGATCTCTGTTTTGTCGAAGTCGAAATAAATTGCCTGGAAAACGAAATTCTTACGCTCAAGTGCTCTGATTTCAGGGGCTTTTCTATTGTGTGTCACGTCGTCTTTAAAGAATTTACTCCAGGCCTGGTAAGCTGTTTTTGTTGCTCCGCTTTCAATTGGAGTGGTGTTTCTGTAGCAAATGATTTTTCCAATATTTCCCCTGCATTCAGTACTGATAAATGTGCCGGTCAGGTAGCCGGTTGAGTCGGTGTATTCCAAAGTGAAATCGAGGTTGCACCAGCGGTTTCCTGAAATGTCTTTTTTTTCAACAACTTGTGTTTGCTTCAGTGTTGCTTTGTTTCCCGTAATTTCTCCTGTCAGATTTTTAATGGAGTATCCTTCTTTATTGATGATTTCTTCGCGTGTTTTTGCAACAAATTTTCCATCCGGTTTGAATTCGAAGTATATAATCCGGGCCTGGTCAACAGTTTCGCCGTTCTTCATTAAGAACCCCTGCCAGTTTCCTGTGATTTGCGTAAAACAGGAAAAACTGGTGAGTAAAAACAGGACGATAAATGTGTGTTTCATTATTGAATTGTTTGTGAGGCGTGTGTTGCTAAAAGCCTTCACTATGTATTAATCGTATTAAGGAAAAAAAAGTTCCATTTTTGTGCTAAAAATAAAATCCAGACTAAGTAGATTAAACGTAAGTTTGCTTCACTTAGTTTATATAAAATAACTATCATGAATAAATTTGTTACGTACGCACTGGGTTTGTTTTTACTGGTTGCTAATATTTCCTGTGCTCAGGATTCGGGTTTTTATAGTTTAAAGGCGAAAACAATTACAGGCGAAGAATTTTCCTTTTCTTCATTAAAGGGAAAAAAGGTTATGGTCGTTAATACCGCTTCCGAATGCGGGCTGACTCCTCAATACGAGCAATTGGAAGCTCTGTACCATGCTTACAAAGACAGTAACTTTGTGATTATCGGTTTTCCGGCGAATAACTTTATGTCGCAGGAGCCAGGTTCTAATGAAGATATCGCTTCATTTTGTAAGAAGAATTACGGAGTGAGTTTTCAGATGATGTCGAAAATTTCGGTGAAAGGAAAGGATATAGATCCTGTGTATGAATACCTGACTCAGAAAAAACTGAATGGTAAAGAGGATAGTGAGGTAAAGTGGAACTTTCAGAAATATTTGTTTGATGAAAAAGGGGAGTTAGTGCGCGTTGTTGAACCGCGAACTTTGCCTAATGAAGCATCAATTGTGGAATGGATTACGAAATAGTTCACAACGTTAATATTTTGTTGATAAAACGGTCCGCTCCAGGTGGATCGTTTTTCGTTAGAACCCTTTAAAAATGCTATATTTGTTACGCTTTGTCGTCCGACAGGCATTGAACTAAGATTATGAGTCAAGAAAAAAACAATCAAGATTATTCAGCTGATAATATTCAGGTATTAGAAGGGTTAGAAGCAGTACGTAAACGTCCTGCCATGTATATTGGTGATGTAGGTGTAAAAGGACTTCATCACTTGGTGTACGAGGTAGTCGACAACTCTATTGATGAGGCGTTGGCTGGACATTGTGATACAATTGGTGTTTTCATTAATGAAGACAACTCGATAACCGTAAAAGATAACGGTCGTGGGATTCCTACCGGAATTACGAAGAAAGAAGGCATCTCGGCTTTGGAGATCGTAATGACTGTGCTTCACGCTGGTGGTAAATTCGACAAAGACACGTATAAAGTTTCCGGAGGTTTGCACGGTGTTGGTGTTTCTTGTGTGAATGCTTTGTCAACACATTTACACGCTGTGGTTCACCGTGACGGTAAAGTGTTTGAGCAGGAATACAGTATCGGAAAGCCGCTTTATCAGGTTCGTGAAGTTGGAAATTCGGATATCCACGGTACGTTTGTGACGTTCAAGCCAGATGGAACAATCTTCGAGTTTACGGAATTCAATTTCGATACTTTGGCAGCACGTATGCGTGAATTGGCCTTCCTGAACAAAGGAATTAAAATTACGCTTACGGATAATCGCGACGTTGATGACGACGGAAAAGTGCGTGAAGTATTGTACTATTCTGAAGGTGGATTACGCGAGTTTGCTCAGTATTTGGACCGTAACCGCGAGCCGTTAATTACAGATGTGATTTATTTCGAAGGTGAACGCGAAGGGATTCCGGTTGAAGTTGCTTTGACTTACAATACTTCGTATACCGAGAACATTCAGGCTTACGTAAATAATATCAATACTCACGAAGGTGGTACGCACTTGTCTGGTTTCAGACGTGGTTTGACCAATACGTTGAAAAAATACGCTACGGACAGCGGAATTTTAGCGAAAGAAAAAATCGAGATAGATGGCGATGATTTCCGTGAAGGATTGACAGCTGTTGTTTCCGTGAAAGTTCAGGAGCCGCAATTTGAAGGTCAGACCAAAACGAAATTAGGAAACCGTGAGGTAACTGCTCCGGTTTCTCAAGCTGTTTCTGAGATGCTAGCTATCTATTTAGAAGAGCATCCATCAGAAGCGAAAATGATCGTTGAGAAAGTGATTCTTGCTGCTCGTGCGCGTCATGCTGCACGTAAGGCTCGTGAAATGGTTCAGCGCAAGAATGTAATGTCAGGTTCTGGTCTGCCGGGTAAATTAGCCGATTGTTCTGAAAAAGATCCTGCTTTGTGTGAGATCTACTTTGTCGAGGGAGATTCGGCGGGTGGAACGGCTAAACAAGGTCGTGACCGTCACTTTCAGGCAATTATGCCGCTTCGTGGAAAGATCCTGAATGTTGAAAAGGCAATGCAGCACAAAATCTTCGAAAACGAAGAGATTAAGAATATTTATACTGCTCTTGGAGTAAGAATCGGAACAGAAGAAGATTCGAAAGCTTTGAACCTTGAAAAATTACGTTATCACAAGATCATAATCATGTGTGATGCCGATGTGGATGGTTCGCATATCGAAACTTTGATCCTTACGTTCTTCTTCAGATACATGAAAGAACTGATCGAAAACGGGTACATTTATATCGCAACTCCACCGCTTTATCAGGTGAAGAAAGGAGCGAAATCAGATTACGCGTGGAACGAAGATCAGCGAGATCGTTTGATCAACGAGTTGAAAGGAAGTGGATCTGAATCTTCTGTAAACGTACAGCGTTACAAAGGTTTGGGTGAGATGAATGCTGAACAGTTATGGGAAACCACAATGAATCCGGAGCACAGAACATTGCGCCAGGTAACTATTGAAAACGCAGCAGAATGTGATCAGATTTTCTCGATGTTGATGGGTGACGAAGTTCCGCCGCGTCGGGAATTCATTGAAAACAACGCGAAATACGCTAAAATCGATATTTAATCAAATGAAACTGTCCGCTATGGCGGACAGTTTTTTGCTTAATCAAACCTTCTGACATGAAAAAAGCCCTCGTCTTTATTCTTGGTTTAAGTCTGCTGGTTTCTTGCGGGGAACAAGTTGTGGACAAAACCAATACGCTGGAAAAATTTCGTCTGAATAACTACGAAATGATTCTGGATGCGAAGGCTAAATTTGGAAATATCCGCTTTAAAATCCCGTCATGTTTTTTGAGATATTGGTCTAAAAGTACCATTCGTCAATATTCTTTCGAAAGACATACCCGAACGTTCAATGCTTATTTCTCAATAGAACGGTTTAAAGAATCGGAGCGCGATCTGCCTTTCCTGGCAAACGAAATCATGACGAGTGATATGCTGAACCTGTTTCATGATGCTTATGTCAAAAAACGCATAGAAACAGAATGGACGGGGATTAGCTCTTTGAAGAAGAATCTGCCTAAAAAAGTTAAGTTTCCGGGACTGATCCAGGTTGTTAAAGATCTTGGTTCACCCAATGGTCAATATTACGTTATTGCAACGCTAAAGGTCAAAAAAGAGTACTACATTTTTCAATGGACAACTCAACGCGAAATGCTGGGTTATACCTATGACGATTTCGAAAGTGTTTTGGCTACAGTTCGAATTATCAAATGACACGTCAGGAATTAATTTTACTTTTTCAGCAGGAATTACCGGGAGAAGAAACACATATTGGTTTCGCGCCTGTACGTGGCCGCACCAGTGATTTCCTTGCTTCCGGGAAGCCGTACCGCGAATCTGCTGTTGCAATCATTCTTTTCCCCGTTAATGACTCAAATGAGCCTGGTGTATTGGTAACACAACGGCAGGAATATGAAGGAAAGCACTCCGGTCAGTTGAGTTTTCCAGGTGGGAAACGGGAAGAATCCGATCCGAACCTGCTTCAAACAGCTATTCGTGAATGTGAAGAAGAAATTGGCTTGCTTTTACAAGAGGATTTAATGATTGGTAAATTGTCGCAG
This sequence comes from uncultured Flavobacteriales bacterium, assembly GCA_946479985.1. The sequence continues at coordinate 30,503 of CAMLIF010000015.1, read as the reverse complement.
GTTTACATTCCTGTTTCAGGGTTTCTGATAGATCCGTATGTCTTCTACATAGATCAGCTTCCCAATGAATTCCGGCTGAATGAAAGAGAAGTAAAAAAACTGCATTATATATCGTTAAATCCACTTTTTACAGAAGAAGCCATAGAGCGAAGGGATGTAGAGGTTTTACCCGGACGAATCGTTGAACAGATTCCGCATTTTGTTCAGGGAGATGTCGCTATTTGGGGTGCAACAGCTCTTCTGTTAAATGAATTGAAAGCGCTTTTCCTGAAAGACAATTTCTAACTATTCAACACGTGGTGACATAGAAAAGTGGTAACACAATTATAAGCTCAAAATTTCATTTCTTATTTCAGAGCCATGTGATTATGGTTTCTCCCAATGCCTATCTTCTATAAAAATTCTCCTCCCGTTGGATTCACTCAGTCGGACGTATGGATGCTAAAAACTATGTGATTATGTTTCACTAAGATCACTATGTGTTTATATAAACCCCTGTTTGTTTGTGTTGAGACTTAGAATCTGAATCGTGCAAATCCGAATGCTGTAGAAACACTGTTGGAGTTTTCTGTGAAGAAAGACAAAGCATCACTTGAAGCAATTCCGCATTCGTAAGAACCATCTTTAATGATAAAGGTAATTCCCACCGGAATATTGTTTTTGTAGATTCCTCCACCATAATAACCTGCATTCAAAGCGATCCATTTTACCGGTCTCACTTCTCCACCAAAAGAGAATACGGCATTTTGAAGAGATCCGGGGTTTTCTCTATCGAAAGGTGCAACCATATCGAAACCTACTTTCAGAAACTTGAACGGCTCAAAAGCAGCTCCGAATCTGAAATCGGCAGCGTTTTTCACAACGTATTTTTCCTGACCTTCCAATGTTAAAATTCCCCCATCCTGTAACAACTGATTCACGGAGCTTGTAATATCGTTATCGCTCAATCCTGCTAAGCTGAAATTACCAAATAAGGTATCCTTAACGCGGTAAACATTTTGTGTGTAGGTTACCGATCCGATATTGTTAACGGCAACGGCAATTTTTAGCTTATTGAATAAAATTGCACTTGCAGCCAAATCAACACCATATCCTTGTCCAACCGCTGGTGGTATGCCCCCTTTGTAATTCAGGACATTTGCGCCACCGATGTTTCCGTAATCGATATTAAATGCAGGAGTTATCGAAGAATACATAGCCAGACCACTGTTGTCGCTTGTAAGGTCAAACATGGCCATAGATGAAATGATTCTACCGCCTACACCACCATAAAGCACAAATACTGAATCGATACCGATGATTTTTCTACCATATCCGAAGTTATATGATCTGCTCCAAACCATTCTGATTTTAGAGCCGTTGGTAAGGCTGCTTAAGCTAACCGGTACAGAAACATTTCCTTCAATAACTGCCGCGAGCGTGTCTTGTGAAAGATTTTCGCTATTCGCAACACGTGAAGTGTCTGATCCTACAACGATAGTCAATGAATCGAATAGGGAAGAAAGTTTTCCTCTGAAAATAAGATCCGTTGTTTGTTTATTCAATTTAGAATAGTACTGATAACTTTCCCTGATGTTGAAAGCAATACCTCCGAATTTCTCTGTTTGATACGCAAATCCTGCCCAGTTAAAATCCAGATTCATCGTAATTCCCGCTTCTGCATAATTTGCGGCTGCTTCTCTTTGTTGTTGGAAGTTGAATGGTTCCGAATTGGTGTTCGTTACTTCATTTCGAACCGTTTTGTAAAGGTTTCGGAGCTTCGAAGCATTTAGTGAGTCACTGTAAATACTGAATGCAAATTCGGTCGATCCGACAGTGAATCGCTTGTTCTCATAACCGGTTCCCCAGCCCAAGGCAGAAACATTGATTCCTAAACTTTGATAATCCGAAACAAACGGAGTGGCAACTCCTTTTCCAACAGTTGAGAATGCAACACCTTGTGTTTGAGCCGATAAATTGAATGTAATTCCTAAGAATAGAAGTGGGATAAGCGCGTAGATCTTCATAAATTAAGTAGAATATGAACGAAAATACGAAAAAAGCTGAAAGTGGAGGATTTATACAAACAAAAAGAGGAGTAAATTCTCTAAAATCTACTCCTCTTTTCGCTAAACCATGCTAAAACTATAAAACCCAAAAATCAAACTATGAAGATTGATTCTTTCAACAAAGGTAAGAACTTAATATGCCTGCACAAGATTTTTTTAAAAGACTTTTGTTCATAAAAACGCGTATTCTTGAATTCTTGTTTATGTGCTTATTCCTTTGAGATTACTGCTAACTGACTTTATTGTCACTGTAAGTGCCAGAATTATTGCGTTAACGGTTACAATTATGGGTGCTACCGAGAAGTTATATTGAATTGCTAATAAAACGCCGACAATGCAAGAAACAACACTTACTATTGCAGAAATCCAAAGCGCGCTGCTTAATCTCTTGACTAAAACGATGGCTGTACTTGATGGAAGCACCAAAAGACCGACTACCATTACCACTCCAACACTGTCAAAACAAAGGACCGAATGTATGCTTACAAGCAGCAATAGAATCCATTCCCAGCGTTTTTCCTTCCCACCAATCGACTTAACAAAATTGCTGTCGAATAAAACAGCCCGCCATTGGGGCAGAAAAACGGAAGAAATCAAAACAATTAGAATAGTCAGTGGCAGCATGGTGTAAAATGCTTGCGGACCGATATCAAAACCATTCCGAACGGTGTGATATAAAACAGTAGTTTCCAGGTCGCCATATAAAACGCATTCCTGGTCTATGTCAGTGTTCTTTCCTGTGTACAGTGCAATTAAGATAACTCCTAGGGCAAAGAATGACGTGAAAACTGTACCAATTGCCGCATCTTCCTGTGTATTGAACTTACGCTGTAACCAACGAATTCCTGTGGAGCTGATTATTGCTGCAATGATGGATCCTACCACGAATTGCCACCCTGAGAGTTCTCTGCTGATCAAATAAGCTACTACAATTCCCGGAAGTACTGCATGAGAAATAGCGTCTGCAACCATGACCATTTTCTTGAGAATCAGGAATACTCCTAGCAGGGAAGCAGGCAGTGCCACCGTAATCGCAAGAATAATCATCCATATTTCTGCTGAACCTATCATGACTTGAACTTGAAAGATTTAATGAGTAATCCCAGTCCAAACAGAATAGATAGCATAATTACCATTGCCGGACCGGTTGGAATATCCAGCGAATATATCGATAAGGTTGTTCCGCTGACTGATGCAACTACTGCAATGACCAAAGAACCAATTGCCAGTTTTACAATGCTGTGTGTGAACATCCGTGCGCATGTAACAGGAACAATAAGCAGGGCAGAGGTTAAAACAACTCCAATTGCCTGAACACTAATTGCTACGGAGCAAATAATAAGAATATTGAAAATGATATCGAGTAATCGTGTATTAAAACCTCGTGTTTTCATATATGTTTCGTCAAAACTTCGCGCAACTAGTTCATGCCATTTTAAGATGATGATTCCGGTTGAAAAGAATGCAATGATTCCCATCATGTAAATGTCGTTCCAGTTAATCGCAGAAACTTTTCCGAAAAGAAAATCATTTAGGCCTGAGCGGGCAAATTTCGGATTGAGCTGGGCAAAGGATAAAAACGATAATCCTAAAGCAAGAAATGAACTTAATGAAATGGCAAGAAGTGCGTCTGATTTTAAGGTGGTTCGTTTCGTTAGAAATGAAATAGATTGCAGAGCGGCCCATCCGGCACAAATGGCGCTGACAAGAACCAGCCACGAAGTGAGTTTGCCGCTAATTAGAAAGCCAATGACAATACCTGGCAACACGGCATGTGAAAGTGCATCGCTGATCAGGGCCTTTTTCTGCAGGAATGTAAATGTTCCAACCAGCGCCGCCACAATACTAATGAGTACAACGGCCAGAAACAATTTGATGAGAACAATATCCATTTTACAAATGACTTTCGTTGAATAACTTACCGTAAACTCCTTGTAGTATTTCGGGTTTTAAAACTTCGTTCTTAGGACCGTGCATTACTAATTTGTTGTTCATTAGAAGCACTTCATCGAAATATTGGGCAACGGTAGACAGATCATGGTGCACCATTACGATGGTCTTTCCGTTTTTACGAAGTGTTAGTAAAAGATCAAGGATATTTTCCTGCGAAGCCATATCAATTCCCACAAATGGTTCGTCCATCAAAATTAAATCTGCCTGCTGAGCCAGTGCACGGGCTAAAAAAACACGTTGCTGCTGACCTCCTGAAAGTGCTCCGATCTGCTTTTTGCGAAGTGAATTGATGTCAACTTGTTCCAGTGCCAGGTTGATCAAATCTTTATCAGTAGATTTTAAATGCTGAAATAACTTTTTGGGATTTAATCGTCCCATTCCAACTACTTCTTCAACTGTTACCGGAAAATTCCAGTCTACCGATTCGCGCTGTGGAACGTAAGCAATTCGCTGTTTCACTTTTTCCAAAGGTTCACCGAAAAACTCTACTTTCTTTGATGAACTTGGGATGATTTGAAGAATTGCTTTTAGTAAAGTACTTTTTCCGGATCCGTTCGGACCGATAATGCCGATCAGTTTTCCTGAACCCAATTCAAATGAAACATCAGTCAGTGCTACATGTTTGTGGTAGCTTACATTCAATTGTTCAACAACTATTGTTTTTTCTACAGTTGAATTCATCGTTTCAAAGCGTTATAAATGGTGTGACAATTTTCATGCAGCATGGAAAAATAAGTTTTTGCCTTTTTCGATCCGAGCGCATCAGAATAGAGTGTGCCGCCAATTTTTAATTGATGTCCTTTGCTTCGGCAGTTTTCTATGATAGTTGAAATGGATTTCGGATTGACAGAACTTTCTACAAAAAGCGCATTGATGTGATGATCAAGAATATATTGCTGTAAGTTCAGCATCGATTGAATGCTTGGTTCCTGAGTGGTAGAAGTTCCCTGAATGGCTTTTACCTTGCAGTTAAAGGCCCTGCCGAAATAATGAAAAGCGTCGTGTGAAGTAATGATTACGCGTTGTTCTTCAGGAATTCCGGTCAGCAATTCTTTTAATCTGAAATATTCTGCTGTTATTTTCGTGTTGAAGCTTTGAAAATTGGTTTCAAACAAAGGTGCATCTTGTGAATATTTGCTTTTTAACTCATTTTTCACTCCTTCCATTCCTTTCATCCAGGCAATAGGGTCGAACCATATATGCGGATCAATGGCTCCCTGAGCATCTACCTGAATTTTCTTTTCCTTCGGATAATATTCAGCAATGCTCATTACAGTTTTTCGTGTATTCAGATGTTCGAACAATTCAGCCATTTTTCCTTCCAGGTGAAATCCGTTGTAAATAATGACATCGGCATCTGAGAGGTAACGAGAATCTGAAGGTCGGGGATTGTAGCTATGCGGATCTATTTCTGGCCCCATTAACGCAACAACTTCATATTCATCGCCAACAACGTTTTTTACACAATCGGCAATTATGGAAGTAGAACAAACGATAAGTGGTTTCCCGCTGTCAGCTTTAGGGCTGCAACCTGCGAAACAAAAAAGAAGTGTTATGACGAGAACGTATCGCATTATTGAACGTGGATTACCGTGATTCGTTTTGCGATTACGGCAGAGAATTGAATTTGGCGGCTGTTGATTTCAACCAGGAACGAACCATCGAAACTGAATTTATTGCGGATAACCAACTCTGTTCCCAGTGTGCAGCCAATTTCGTTAAGATAAGTCAGGAATTCGGCCTCGCCGTCTTTTACTCCCGAAATAATGATCTTATCATTTACCGCGCAGGTACTTAGTGAAACGCTTTTTTGAGTTGGAAGATTTCCCTCAGAGTTCGGGATCGGATCACCGTGAGGATCAAACTTCGGGAATTCCAGGAAAGCATCCAGTTTTTCGGTTAGTTTGTTACTTTGAATATGCTCTAACTGTTCAGCAATTTCATGAACTTCTTCCCAGCCGAATTTCAATTTTTCAACTAAAAAAGTTTCCCATAAACGATGCTTGCGAATAATCATTAAGGCCGTTTGCCGACCGGTTGGTGTTAAACTGCAACCCTGGTATTTTGTATACTGAACAAGCGCTTTTTCAGAGAGTTTTTTCAGCATATCGGTTGCCGAGCTGGGTTTTGTCTGCATTTGCTCGGCCAGCAAATTTGTATTGATCGTATCTGTTGAATTTTCACTTAGCTGATAGATCGCCTTGATATAATTTTCCTCACTTTTAGTCAACATACTTAAATATTTAGGCTAAGTTATTAAATAATTTTAGACATACCTAAAAATAGTATGCTAATTGTGATTTCTTTAGAAGAAGTTCTTGATTAGAATGAGTGATTTCAAAAAAGAACCATTACTTTTGCACTCGTTATAAAGGAATTAAAAGTTAGAACAATGTCAGGAAACAGAACATTTACCATGTTGAAGCCAGATGCTTTGGAAAACAAGCACACAGGTAAAATCATTGATATGATTATTCAAGCAGGTTTTGAGATTAAAGCAATGAAATTGACTCAATTGAGCAGAGAACAAGCAGAGAAATTCTACGAAGTTCACGCTGAGCGTCCGTTCTACGGAGAATTGGTTGAGTACATGACATCAGGACCAATTGTGGCTGCAATTTTGGAAAAAGACAATGCAGTTGCTGATTTCCGTGCGTTGATTGGTGCTACTGATCCGGCTGAAGCTGCTGAAGGAACTATCCGTAAATACTACGCTGAGTCTAAAGGACGCAACGCAGTTCACGGTTCAGATTCTGATGAAAATGCAATCATTGAAGGTGAATTTCATTTCGCTGCTACTGAATTAGTTTAATCTGGTTCACAGGATATTAAAAGGGTTTGTTCAGCTGAGCAAGCCCTTTTTGTTTGTTATACTTTTTATTAATTCATGTAATTTCCCGCAGACGAGCTGATTTGAAAATGTCTTTGTGCCCTCGGCGGACTTTGCGGGAATATTATTTGAATTTTTCTAAAGCCTCATCAAGCGTAGCTAAAAAGTTAATGTGTTTTCCATTATTGCTTTCGTACAGGAAATCCTGGAAACTTTTGCTTGTAATTTCGCTGAAATCACCAACAATAGCCAAACGAACCCGATAAGTGGAGAATTTCTGAAGAATCTCACCGGCAATTCCGGTTTTCAGATCGAAAAAATCGGGTGTAATGTTGTCCTTATGAAGTATGATTCTGTCAAATCCGGAATAGTAGAGGTTTCCCAATAAATCAACTCCGTCCTCAATTCTTCGAATCACCAGTTCGTCTGAAATAACTTCAGCTATTTTGATTTTATCAATGTTGTGCTCTTCAATTTCCATTGCTTAAAAATAGCGAATTCTGCCTTTCCCATTTCCATTGAATAAGTGATTCTAATCGAGTTGAAAAATAAACCGGCGTATAAAACGATTTAGCTGATTATCAATGCCGTTTTTAGTTGAAAATATCTTTGAAGCTTGAAACGAACATTGTATTTTCGTGCTTCTACTGGAATTATGAAACAAACTATACTCTTTGCATTTTTTGCATGTTTTTGCAGCTTTCTCTTCGCTCAGTCTTTACACGAGACAGAATTAAACAATCATCCGGATTCAGGAGCGGAGCTGGTTGTTTCACCACGACCAATCAATCCTGAAAAAAGTGATTGCCAGCTCAATAAAATGGTTTTTGGCTGGCATCCGTATTGGATGAACGGTGCAGAGGACAATTACGACTGGGATTTGATTAGTGACTTTTGCTTTTTTGGTTATGAAGTTGATTATGCTACCGGAAACGCAACTTCTACCCATAACTGGCTGACCAATGATGCTGTTGATACCGCTTTGGTGAAAGGAAAACAAGTGCATTTGTGTGTGATGCTTTTCTCAGATCATGCTGCGTTTTTCGGAAATTCAACTGCCAGAACCACGCTTATCAATAACTTGGTTTCTACATTGCAGACGCGTGGTGCACATGGAATCAATATCGATTTTGAAGGAGTTCCGGTGTCTCAATCGGCAAATCTCACATCGTTTATGACTGATCTGGGAGCTGCCATGCACTTGGCGAATCCGAATTACAAATTGTCTATTTGTCTTTACGCGGTAGACTGGAACAATGTGTTTAATGAAACCGCGTTGAACACTCCCATCGATTTTTATACGATTATGGGATACGATTATTACTATTCGGGAAGTTCGCAAGCTGGTCCTACAGATCCGCTTTACGGATTTACGGATGGTTATGATTATTCGCTTTCAAGAAGTGTTTCTTACTATTTAAATGCCGGAATTCCGAAATCGAAGCTAGTTCTTGGCTTGCCATATTACGGAAAAGAATGGGAAACTACCTCGAATTCGATTCCTTCAGCAACTACGGGAAACAACAATTCAAGCCGTACTTATGCTTATGTGCAGACAAATTCCACCGGGTTTTATACGAATCCTGTTCTCAATACCCGTGCATCAAGCCGAGCTTATGTTTTTCAGAATGCGGGAACCTGGCGGCAATGCTGGATCTCAGAAGAAAACGAAATCCGTGATCGGTATGATCTGGTAAACCGCCGCGGATTAAAAGGAATTGCTTTGTGGACTTTTGGCTACGACGATGGTTATTCAGAACTTTGGGATGCGATTAATGATAAACTTACCAATTGTAATTCATGGGCATGTTCAGATACGCTTTATGATGAAGGTGGTCCGGAAGGAAATTATTACAACAACGAATTGGTGGAATATACCATTTCACCTCCCGGAGCAGTAGGAATAGATGTTACGTTTCTTGAATTCAACACAGAAGCCAATTATGATACGCTCTGGTTGTACGATGGAGCTTCTTCTTCTGCAAATTTGATTGGTGCTTATCATGGAACTGCTGGTCCGGGTTCGTTTACAACTACTTCCGGGAATTTGACTTTGAAATTCAAATCTGATAGCGGAACACGGGCTGCCGGCTGGAAAATGAAATACACCTGTATCCAGGATGCAGAAAATCCAGAAGTTTCCGCATCGATAATTCCTGCCTGGATTACAGAAGATGTTACAGTTCAGATTGATGCTACAGATAATATAGCGGTTGATAAAGTATATTGGACAGCTACAAGTTTTGTGAATGAAAGTCCTGTTCATTATCAGGGAACAAGTTCATTCGGTCACACATACGATGCTTTCTGGGAACAGGGAAACTGGGTGAATTACGCCGGAACATGGAATATTATGGGTGGTGCAGTTTATCAAACTGATGAAGCTAATGGAAACACCAGTTTCAGTTTGCCTTGTCCGGATAATGGCGAAACCGAGTTCTTGTTCGACTGGCAGGCATCAATTGATGGCAGCGGAACGAACAGAAGAGCAGGAATGCATTTCATGTGCAGTGATTTGACTTTACCAAACAGAGGAAATTCGTATTTCGTTTACCTGCGTGCCGATTCGGATGTGATTCAGATTTACGAAGTAACAAACGACGTTTTTGCTTTGGTTGAGAGTTTCCCTTTCGCTGTTACACCGGGAGTGATGTACAATATATCTGTTGCTTATTCTTCTGTTACCGGAGAAATCAAAGTGTTTGAAGATTATGATTATGTTGGAAGCTGGACAGATCCTACACCATTAACGCAAAGTCAGGGTGTTTCGTTGAGAAGCGGGAATTGTTGGTTTGGAGTGCAGCACGTTGCCGTATTATTGGCAACAACCGGAACAGAAAATGTGCTTGTTGGTCCGGGAGGGAATTTCTACAACTGTAACCCTAATCCTGGCTTTCCTGCCGGAAAAATTGTGACCGCCGCAATTGATGTAAATAACAACCTTGGATTCTATTCCGACGATTTCCACGTTGATTTCACCAATCCCGAAATAGCAATTCCTACGGAAGAATCTACTGATGTTGACACAATTGTCTATAATCTGAATGTCAACTTCTACAATCTGTCTGCCCAGGATCAGAACTCAGGTATTTCTTCGTCTATTCAGGCAGAAGTGCGACACGATGATGGAACTGTAATTGTTCCATTGTTCGATGTGACTGGTTTCAACATGTCTTTTGGTTTGCCCGGACTGATCAATATGGGGCATTATTCCATAACCGTTTATGCTTGTAATGGGGCAGGATTGTGTGATTCTGTGAGCAGCGACGGATTTATTTATATCAATGATCTTACTGTAAGTGAGAATGGGGCAGAAGACGTTCAGATTTATCCGAATCCGGCAGTTGAGAAAATAGCCATTGAACTTTCTAAATCGGAGACATTTGTTGTTATTGATGCGGCAGGAAGAACAATCAAGGCAGGAAATTTCGAAAGCGGGTTGAATTGGTTAAATATTCAGGATTGGTCGAAAGGAATGTATCATTTGGTCATTGGAAATTCCACATATTCCATTGAAAAAATGTAGTAGGGGAAAGTCTCGACTTTCCCCTACGGTGGTATTTTAAATTACAATACAGCAATCGCTGCTTCGTAATTTGGCTCGTCACTGATATTCGAAACCAATTCTGTATGCAGTACTTTTTGATTTTCGTCTAAAACAACAATTGCTCTTGCATGTAAACCGTTCAATTTTCCATCAATCATTTCCAATCCGAAATCCTGACCAAATGTTCCTTTTTTGAAATCAGAAAGCGTTTCTACATTGTCAATTCCTTCAGCGCCGCAAAAACGTTTTTGAGCAAACGGAAGATCGTGTGAAATACATAGAACTGTTGTGTTTTCCAATCCTGAAGCGCGTTGATTGAACTCTCTCACCGAAGTTGCACAAGTTGATGTGTCGATACTTGGGAAAATATTTAAGATTAAACGTTTTCCTGAATAATCAGATGATTTTGCTTCAGAAAGATCGTTTTTCACCAAAGTGAAGTTTGGAGCTGTTGTTCCAACTGCAGGTAATTCGGCATTTGTATTTACCGGATTTCCGCCTATTGTTAATGTTGCCATGACTATTTTATTTGGGATCGAAGTTAGCTATTTGGTTGCTATTTGCTTTCCAGAAAAGTTGAAACTTCCGTTAAATTTTCATTTTTCGTATAGCATCGTAGTGAATGACATTTTCCGATGTAAGATTTATTTACAAGCTCAAACTGAACAAGTGGTTGGTTGTTTTTCATCCATTTTTGAAGTTTCTCAGCATCTTTCTTTTTGTTACAGCCTAAAGTGGTTTCCCCGTATTTATATGCTCCAGGTCCGAAAACACCAATCCTGTTGTCTTTTTTCTTTAAAACAAAGTCGTTTTCGTTATATGAGATTAGCCAGCTTCGATTCGGAATTTGTGTAGTTCCTTCATAAAAGACTTTAATTAATTCCCCGGAAATCGCAGGTTCTATGAGACAGACTCTGAATTGATGAAAGTCCTTCTCGCAATTCATGACACTCTGAACAGCTATTTTAGTTCCTAAACTATGAGCTACAATGTTGATGTTTTTTGAGGTACTGTTTTCCAATATTTTTTTAAATGACTCGGAAACGTTATCCGCGTTCAGACCGGCAGTTTCATACATCTCAAAAAGCTCTTTATTTCTTTTGAAATCGGAAGAAAAACAACAATCATACATTCCGTCCCAATACACCCAAACAACCAGGTTTTTTCGTGTTCGGGAACTATCCAAAGATCTTTCGAGCATCCCGAATTCTGTAACAGATGTCACATCCTGACCTTTTTCCAGGTACGATTTCCGGAATCCGTGAATGTAAAACTCCAAACCGTTCCCATTTGCAAGCGAGTCGAGATAGTGAATTTTCCGTTTAATAAGTGTGTCATTCAAGTCCTGAATGCTCTTTCTCGCTTCAGCACCTCTGCGATTGATTGGAATATGATACAATTCCATCAGGGAATCGGTTTCTTGCCAATGCGTGGAATACCAGCTTACTAATGAACCGTTCATTCCGGTAAATTCTTTATGGTCGATAGCAAGAGGTGGATAGATGTAGCCATTGCAATCGAAATAAATACTCAATCCCGTATCAGCAGGATTTTTTTGAGCGAATAAAACGTTTTGTGACCAGGTCTTTCCGCAAAACGTAAAAGTGATAAGAAACAACAAACGCATGAGGTAAAGATAAGGGTTGTGCAGCGAACAGTGAGAAAACTGATTAAACAAATAAATAAGATTGAGTACTTGATGAATGTATTAGTTGGTTCTGAAATAGTCAAAAACTGCAGCGGAAATACTTAAAATCAGAATTCCAAGAAGAATCCATCCACGACCTTTTACTTTTGGAGTAGGTGGCAACTCTGGTTCGGTTTCATTCGTTTCCGCGGCTTTTTTTGCATCATGGTAGTCTGACCAAAGTACAGCCGAAATCATTAAAAATAGAAAGCCCAATAAAACTGAAAACAGTGCCACCAATCCTAAACCAACCCCGCCAGAAATCCCTGCAGATGCCATTGCACTGAGTAAAGCCAAAATTCCGAGTCCGATTGCCAGAAGACTAATTACAGTTAACACAATTGCATTGCTTCTTTTATTTGTTAATGTTCTTTTCGAATCTGCCAATTTCGGTGAATCGTCTGATGATATAGGCTTTTCTTCTTCAATTTCTGTATTCTCCTTTGCAGCGTCTTCTTGTTTTGACTTTCGATTAAATATTTTGTCGAAGAATATTGCTGTTCCAAAGATTACTATGATTAATCCTAAAGTGATCATTTCTGCACTAATGGCAGGGTTTAAACTGACTAATAAAACAATGAATCCAATAATAACTAAGGTGAAAACGAGTGCGAAAATCAGAGCTTTCTTATTTGCAGGTACTTTTGTTTCATCCGATTCCACTTTTTTTGACAGCTTGGTTCTCGTTTGCTTGTCAAAGGAAGAATAAGTGTCTTTCTCCGTTTCTTTTCGACTAACATTATGAATGTTAAAAGCAAGTTCCGGGGAGTCTTCCGAAGGAACAATCCTTTCTTGAATCTCAATTACGGAATCGTTTTGAGAGTACGCTTTAGCAGTAAACTTAATCTGATCTGTTTTTTTCTTTTCTGCAGTTAACTTTTCCGTGCGCTGATGAATTTTTTTATTCCATTCAACGTGAAAACCACGATTATATAGTCGCTTTTCTAATGTACAGCGAACAAAAAGGCCGCTAAACGCCGAAATGAGAATAATGGTGATTATGCTTTTCATGATTTATAAATACGAAACAGGTTGAAAGGTTGTAATGATCTACGCGGTTATTTCTTCAAAGCTCTGGTCATTTCGCGTTTTCCGGGAGGTCCGGGGAGACTCTCAACAATAAATCCGGCAGATTTCAAATCGCGTTTTACTTGTCCCTTTGCACAGTAGGTCACAAGAACACCTCCTTTTGAAAGCGACTTATAGAGTTTTTGAAATATTTCCAGTGTCCACAATTCCGGTTGAACGCGCGGACCGAATGCATCGAAGTAGATCAGATCAATGGATTCATCCTGAAGTTCCAGGTCCTCGAGTTTGGTGTTTCGTTTATCAATAACGAAATGTTCCTCTAATGAAGTTGTTTGGTTCCACGGAGAAGTGTTCAAAGCTTCATATACCGGAATCGATTCGACATCTTTAGAAAAATCAGTATAATTCATTGCGCGCCATTCTTCCTCAGTTGGGGGAAAAGCCTCCACTCCGATATAGTGAACGTATTGATTTCGCTTTTCGCTGGAAAAATAGGTGAGAAGCGCATTTAAACCTGTTCCGAAGCCCATTTCAAGGATAGTCAGATAATCTTCGGTTTTTCGATTTAATCCGTTGGAAATAAAAACATGCTGTGCTTCCTGCAGTGCGCCGTGCGACGAATGATAATGCTCATTCCATTCCGGAATGAAAATGGTTTTAGATCCGTCACCGGTTTCAATAATCTCTCGTTTCACAGTACAAAAAAACGAAAAGGAATCGAGTAATGTCTCAACATTCTGAAATCGATTCCGGAATTCAAAGAATAAGCCGGTTGATAAACTGTTCACTGCTTCGCCAAAGTGAATGAACAGAAGAGACTATTTTTTACAATTGTCCGAAATAATTGTCATAATCCGCATCGTATTATCGATTTCTTCCAATGAAACCCCATTCAATGCTTTTGCACGGTAAACCAAAACCAGTTTATTCACTGCTTCAATTGTTTCTTCACCTAGTTTCGTAACAGTTAACAAACTTCTTCGCCTATCCTGTTTATTTACTTTTCGGGAGACATATTTGGCCTTCACCAGAAGTTCTATAATACGGGTAACCGAGGCGTTGTCTTTAAACACACGTTCTGAAATCTCAATTTGAGACATTTCAGGATTTTCAAGCAAACATTTTATAATCAACCACTGGTCGATTGTGATAGTAAAGCCATGGCGTTTTAACTCAGATTGAGCAAATTGCCGATAGGAGCGCATGGCTTTGTCTATCGTGTAAAAGATGATTGAATCTAACTTTTCCAAGTTTTGTTGTTTGCTCACGAATTTAAGAATTGTGTTTTATTATTTGTATAAATATGGTTAGAATTATCGGGGAAATTGCTGTGCACTGAATTGTTTCGGATTGACTCCTGTAACTCGCTTGAAAGCTTTGGAGAATGAAGGCAAGTCGGCATATCCAACTAAATAACTAATTTCTGTCCAATTTGTTGTTCCTCTCTGATACATTTCAAGTGCTTTTCTAATTCTCAATTGTCTGAAGTAGGTTCCCGGGCCAACTCCCTGATGTAGTTTAAAAACCTTATTCAACTTGCTGGTTGAAAAGCAGATGACACCTGCGTGTTTCTCCGCATTGAAAGGTTCAGTGCAATGGTCCTGCATATACATGACTAACTGATGTATTGCCTGCCGGTCGTAGTCTATTTGTCTCAGTTTCATTTGGATGTTATTGGTTTTACAAATGTATTTGAAATTTAAAAACATTGACATATCAATAAAGTTAAAAAAAATTAAAATAACTTTCACATATTGACATATCAATTATGTTTGCAGAGATGAAAAAAAGGACAATAGACGCCGTTTCTTTTTGTCGCAACTTTGTTAAACCCGTGATATGAAACATATTTTACTCATTTTGTTTTTTGCTCTTCTTCAGCAGGTAAATGCTCAAACTATTGAGATAAAGGGAAGAGTTGTTTCCGAAAATCTACCTCTCGATAATGCTTTTGTTGCCATTTTTCTTTCCGATACGATTTTACTGGGTTCTGCTTTTTCGGATACCGACGGGAATTTTGTTGTTTTGTCACCGCAGGTTGATTCTTTTTTTGTGAAAGTGGAACACGAGAAAATAGGGACGTATACTTCCGGGAAGCAAACTAATTCCGGAGTACTGGAAATAAATTGCATTCGTTCGGGTGAGATTGATGAGGTTGTGATTTCGTCGCAAAAACCAATGATAGAAAAGAAGCAAGGTGCTTTTATTGTGAATGTCGACCAAATTCTATCTGCTGCAGGTGCTTCGGCTTTTGAGGTTTTGGCATTAGCGCCAGGAGTACGTATTAGTTCGACAGACAATATTAGTTTAAACGGAAAAGATGGCATAGTGGTTCAGATAAACGGGAAATCACTTCCTATGTCGGGCAGTGATCTGGCGAATTATTTGCGTGGAATACCATCTTCCGGTATTGATAAAATTGAATGTATTCATACACCTTCCAGCAAGTATGATGCTGCCGGAACGGCGATCATCAATATAATTTTAAAGAAAGATGTTCGCCAGGGAACCAACGGAACTTATGCCGGAACGTACGGACAGGGAGTGTATGCGAAAACGTCACACGCGCTTTCTTTGAATCACAGAACTAAAAAAGCGGCATTTTTTGCTTCCTACGGATATTCTTACAGAAAAGGATTCAATGATCTGCAGTTGAATCGACATTTCTATTCAAACGATACTTTTCAAGGGTCTTACATCCAGAAAAACTATTTTACATTTCCGGTTCAGAATCATTCGTTGCGTACCTCAGGAGATTTCGCTCCGAGTAAGAAACTGACTTATGGTTTTTCTCTTAACGGTGTTTCAAACGGTCATACCAGGCTTGGAAATAATAGCTCCGATGTGATTGATTCGACTTATAGCTTAACTTCTAAATTCACCACGTACAGCGAAGTGCAAGATCACTGGCTGAATGGCTCGGGTAATTTTTATATAAAAAGAACCATTGATTCAATCGGATCATTCGTTTCGGCAGATTTCGACGGAGCTGTATTCGCTCATCAGTCGGACCAGTTATTTGTAACCGATTATTTGCTCCCGAATAATCAAGTGTATGCACCGCAATACCGTTTAACCGGCGATTTGGGAGGGAATCTGAGTATATTTTCTTTCAAGAGCGATTTGGTAAAAGAATTTTCCAATTTCGGAACATTGGAAGCAGGAATCAAATCGAGCAGAGTGATTGCCGACAATGATGTAATCTTCTATGATGCAAGTTCGGGAACGCCGGTTGTAGACACTACAAAAAGCAATCATTTCATCTACACTGAAAACATTCATGCGGTATATTCTAGTATTCGAAAATCATGGAATAAAGTAGATTTACAGCTTGGCTTGCGTGCGGAATTGACTGATTTAACCGGAAACCAGGTTACTACCAAGCAGCGCACTGATACGATGTATTTGCAATTATTCCCGACCGCTTTTATCGGGTTTCATAATTCTGAAAAGCACCAGTTTGAATTAGCAATCGGGAGAAGAATAGACCGACCGAGTTATGACCAGCTGAATCCGTTCAAATTTTACCTTGATCCTTCAACTTACCGCGAAGGGAATCCGTATTTGCGCCCTCAAACAACTTACAGTGCCGATTTTACTTATTTATTGCTGCAGAATTATGTTTTCACTTTAAGCGCAAGTGTAACGAAAGGAAATATTACGGAAGTCATTGCTCCGCTGACCGATCAGCAAAATCTGACAGTTCAGACAAATGTTAATTTGGATAGAGCTTCTGTTTACTCGGCTTCATTTACAGCACCTATTAAAGTAGCAGATTGGTGGAACATTAATTTGTCTGCTTCCGCATACGTTGCACTCTATTCCGGAGATGTCGCGCGAACAACGATTAGCAACCAGGGCTCACTTGTTGGAGATCTTTCGGCGATTTCCTCATTCACTGCAAAGAAGGGCTGGTCATTCGAATGGAACGGTTATTATCATACAAAAGAAGTATATGCTTTCGATAGCATTCAAAGAATCACATTTACCGGTATAGCGGTACAAAAGAAATTTCAGGATGGTAAATGCATTTTGAAAATGGCGCTCACAGATGTCTTTTTCTCGAACTCCATTCGGGCAAACGTGGCTTTTACAGACTACAGGGAATCGTTTATCGTTAAACGGGATACCAGAGTCGCAACAGTTAGTTTCACATATAAATTCGGCAAAGCAAGCGTACAGGCAGGGCGTAGACGAATGGGCGGAGCAGAAGATCTGAAGGGCAGGGTTAATACTGGCGCTGGTTAGGTTTACGCCACTTAACTTAAGTAAATTAAAGAGAAGAAATCCCCGGTTTAGTAGTTAAATCGGGGATTTTGATTACTTCCAAATGTTAAAACTCAAATATTTTTTTGATTATTGAATTTTTTGGTCTAAAATTGAAGCAACCAATTATTCGCTACAAAATGAAAAAAGACCACATATTTTACGTTAGAGTCACCACGTAAATCGTTCAATCAAAAAGTAATAAATCATTGTGAATTCAGAATTGTTTCAATAAGTACCCAACTTATCTGACACTGTTTTACTACTGCACTCTTCGGAGATCCTTTCAGGAAGAAATTTGTAACTATTAAACACAAATATCATGAAAAAAGTCATGTTAATGGGGCTGTTAGCTCTAAGTTCAGCCGCGTCTGTAGCATTTGCGGTTCAATCAAACGAAAGTCATCGTGCGAAAGCCCCGACTTGTAAGAAGGTAATACTGATGTGTCCGGATGGTGTTACAAGTTATTACAAATGTATTCTCGGCTCAACCAACTCGCCGGATTGTTGGTATACTGGTGCAGGTCCCAATGACGGTTGTAACATAACCGAATATCCATGTCGATTCTGACAGCAACAATTCTGAGTTTGTAATAACCAGTTCTCTGATAACAAAGAGAGAAAATTTGTAATCATTAAATATATATAACCATGAAAAAAATCATGTTAATGGGGCTTTTAGCCATAAGTACAGTTGCGTCTGTTGCGTATGCTGTTCAATCAGATCAAACATCAGAAAAAGGTCCTCAACCATGTAAAAAAGTCATTCTTACATGTCCTGACGGTTCAACTTATTACAAGTGTGTAAATGGAACTGCAAATTCACCGGATTGCTGGATTGTAGGCTGGGGTTGTAATATAACTGAGTATCCTTGTCATGGTGGGCCAGTAGGCTTATAATCAGGCTCAAAGAAGGAGAGATATATAGTTTCTCCTTCTTTGATATTCTGAAAATTCTAATTTTAAAATTTACAGTATGTCTAATTTATTTAAGGCTGGAATTTTAAGTCTCGTTTTTTTTATACTTAGCTGTTCGGATCAGCAGACCATTCTACAACGCTGTGACGATTTTGAGAAAACAGACGCTAGTCAGTTTAAAATTACCGAAGTTATTCTTCACAATAAGTTGATACTTGAAACCAGTGAAGAATGGGGCGCAGTTAATTCTAATATTCCTCCTAAGATAGTTGACAACGAGCTATTTCTCATAACGAATAAAAATGTTGTTCTGCGTTATAATCTGAGACAAAAAGGAAAGCTGAAAGGAAAAGTTATGGCGAAACTTCCGAATGTGTATGAAAGCATATCTGATTACTTACCGGAAAATGATTCCATCATCAGCTTTTGCAGTAATTTCGGAAACTACTCGATAGCTGAATTTAATACTCATTCGCAGAAACTCAGAATAATCAAAACGGATACTACCATGTGTCATTCCATGCCTTTTTTAGGATTGTCTTTGAGAAAAATTCAGGACAAATTTCTGTTCCCCATGGTGAAGGTAAATGATGCCAACGAAAAAGGAAATTTTTTAAGTGTTTATAATAAGCAAAAACGCTACGAACAGGGGATGGGTGATTTTTCACTTTTCGACCAGCATAAATTTGCTCCTTATTTTGAAGCTCCTGTAATGTCCGAGATTACGAAAGGAGCTTTTTATATTACCTCAACGTCATCAAATGGGGTTGTGAAATGCAGTTTAAAACCGCAGAATGAAAAACTGATTTTAGAACCACTTAACGCACTGTGTTTTTCAAAGCAGACGTTTAATCGTTTTATTGGGACAATGACTAAAGCTGATTTGGGAGATTTTGCTAAAATGGAAGAAAACTACATCACCAAAAGTTATGTGGTTGGATTGTATCTGTGCGGAAACAATCTGATCCGTGTTTCAAAAAGAGAACAACCTTTTATGAATGAAGCTACTTCCACCAAAAATGCACTGATGAATGCACCGTGGACGATGGAAATTCTGAATCTGAACAATCAAAGCGGAGAAATCAGTCAAATTGAAAGGGAACATTTCCGTTTTACGAATGCATTTGTTCATAAGCGCCATTTTTTTGTTTTATCGAATCAATCTAATCAACATGAAATCATTTATTATGCCCTTCGTTAAGTTTATTCTGCCTCTACTTGTTTTTTTAGGATTTACTGCTTGTGAGACAGAGGTAAAAGAACCCCTGGTTTATGAACCACATGCAAGAGATCTTTTTCATGATTATTTCAGGAAAAAGGAATTAAAGGCTTATCTGAGTAAAGAATTTAATGTAGATCTTGGTGCTCCGAAAACGGATACTATTTTATTCATTCCTCTAAACAGCTGTGATAAGTGTGTTCAAAAAGTACTAATCTCGACTCAAAAAAATGAATTCCCGGGACTGATTGTTTTTGCCGGAGATATTCAGTACAAACCGGCATTTAAAGAAATGTATTCAGATATTATCAACAACAAATATTGTTTGATAGATACGAGTAGTGTATTCAACAAATACAATATTGATGTTTTCACCCCAACTCTAATCATTCTTTCCGGAAAACAACCACGCTTTTCACTGATCGATTTTCAGAATTGGAAAAAGGTCTGTAAAACGATCTCATGGAAACTATAAAAGAAAAACCCCTACACGTGATATGATCGGAGTTCATGCTTTATTCTAAGATTATTTCAGGAACTTCATCCATTACTTCATCCAGTACAATTCCTTTCCGTTTTAATTTTCGGAAGGTGTAAATGAGAATTAATAATGCAATTAATCCAATCAAAGCAGAAACGAAATAGGCCGATCCGTATGCAAGCGGGTTTATTTTTCCAAATTTGGATGTTTGGTAGAAAATAATAATCATAGCACTTGGACCAAATATCTCTGCAAGACTCATTAGCGAGGTAAAAATTCCCTGAAGTTCGCCCTGTTCGTTTGCCGGAACCTGCCCCGAAACCAATGAACGAATGGCAGGATCAAAAATTCCGGAAAAGGCGTATGGAATGATCATTAGGAAAATCATCCATCCAAAGGGAACCATTCCGAACCCAATGAAAGAAACGATGGCCAGTATAAGCCCGATCTTTGCGGCTTTTTCATTGCCGTATTTTGTGACCATTTTTCCTGCGAAAATTGCCTGTACCAGTCCGAAACAAACTCCAACTGCAGCCAATGAAAGCCCAAGAAGAGTCAAATCCCATTTAAATTTGGCAATAGTGAAATAGTTCCAAATAGAATGCAACGACATGTTTGCAAGCATAACAAGAAAAGTCACCAAAAACAGTCCGCGGTATTTCGGGAATTTCACTATTTGAATTAAAGCACCAACCGGATTTGCTCTTGCCCAGCTAAATTTTCTCCTGTCATTAGCAGGAAGTGATTCTTTCAGGAACAAGAGGGCGAGAACGAAGTTCAGAACAGAGAAAAATGCTGCAATCAGAAATGGGATTCGCAGTCCGAATTCGGCAACCAATCCTCCGATTGCCGGTCCGATAATGAATCCCAGCCCGAAAGCAGCACCTATCATTCCGAAGTTTTGAGCCCTGTTCTCATCCGTTGAAATATCTGCAATATAAGCCGCGGCTGTAGTAAAGCTAGCTCCGAACATTCCGGATAATAAACGACCAACGATTAACCATGCAAGGTCGGGAGCGAAGTACATGAAAATGAAATCTATTCCTAATCCGAGCAACGACATCAAAATAATGGGGCGGCGTCCGAATCTGTCGCTTAAGTTTCCTATCAAAGGTGAAAATAAAAATTGCGCACCTGCGTAGGCAATCACAACCGGAAGTGAATACTTAGATGATTCGGTAACTGATAAATTTGTTAGCTCTGCGATTAGCTTCGGCAGAGAAGGTATAATAATTCCAAGACCAATGGAATCAATACAGATGGTCATTAGAACAAGATAAATAGCGTATTTTGAATGTTGTTTTTCCATTTTATAAATAGGGTAATATTTTTTCCAGGGCAATTCCGCGCGAGCCCTTTAGTAAAATCAATAGGTCTTTTGGAGGATTTTGGTTGAAATGTTCAATTAACGGTTCAGTAGATTTGAGAAAGATTGCCTGAGGATGTTGTCCTTTTAGCTTTAGAAATTCTTCACCGATAAAAAATCCGCTCAATCTTAAATCAATTGTTAGTTGAAGGATTTCCCGGTGAACCATTTCAGCATCATTTCCCATTTCACGCATATCGCCAAGAATGAAGATTTTTGCATGATTATTAATTGCTGCGAAACTTTTCAAAGCGCTTTCCATGCTGGTTGGATTAGCATTGTAACAATCAACAATTACCGTGTTGTTTTCTGTCTGTTCAACCTGGGAGCGATTGTTGGATGGAACATAACTTTCAATTGCCTTTGAAACATTATCAGCCGTGATTCCAAAGTATCGGCCGATGCGAACTGCTGCAAGGAAATTGATGTAATTGTATTCACCAATCAAATGGGTTTTCAAAAGTTCACTTTCAGTTCCATCTTCTATCCATTTCATTTCAACGAACGGACTCAGATTCACCAATTCACCTGTAAACCCGTACGGATTATTGTAATAATGAATTTTGGTGTCTGCAGGAATGTTTGCAGTTAAGATCTCATCTTCAAAGTTTACAAACAGTTCGCCGTCATGAGCAGCAATGTGTTTAAACAGTTCTGTTTTCGTACGAACAACACCTTCAAGTGAACCAAATCCTTCCAAATGTGCTCTTCCGATATTCGTGATAATTCCGTGAGTAGGTTCCGCTATTTCCGCAAGTTCGAGGATGTCTCCCGGTTTATTCGCACCCATCTCAATAACAGCAATCTGATGCTTTTCATTTAATTGGAGTAGGGTGAGCGGAACTCCGATATGGTTATTAAAATTACCTTTTGTGAAATGAACATTCAGTTGTGTAGCAAGAACAGCAGTGATCAATTCTTTAGAAGTTGTTTTGCCGTTACTTCCGGTAATTCCGATGATTGGAATGTCGAATTGTTTTCTATGTGTATTTGCCATTCTCTGAAGTGTAAGCAAGGCATCCTCAACAAGAATAGTACGCTCATCAATGAAATAGTTAGCTTCATCAATAACAACGAATTTCGCACCTTTTTCAATCGCTTCTTTTGCAAATGTATTACCGTTGAAGTTGGCGCCTTTTAGGCAAAAGAACATGCAATCACGTGTAATCGTTCTGGTATCGATTTGTACGCCTGAACTTAACTTAAACGATTCGTATAAACTTTCCATATTTAACATAAAAAAACCCCGACAGTTTTAACGCGTCGGGGTTTCTATTTTTTTAAGGTAAAACTACCTGTTTTTCTTTTGTTTTTTTCTTCCGTAGTTCATACCTACCGGACTTCCGACTCTGTCCATGGCACAACGGAAACCAATTGTACAAGTAGATTGTCTTTCATCAAGGAATCTTCTTGATCCGGCGTTCAACCAGTATGCTCTATCTCTCCAGGAACCTCCTTTATAAACACGTGATTTATCAGAGATTAATGTAGACGGCCACGAAGTTCTGTCTTCCGGTTTGATTGGCAAACCCTCTAAATCGTAAGTTTCGTAATCACTTTGGTACATCAATAGAGCAGGATCCTGTTTCGCTTCGTTAATACGGGCCTTAACTTCCGCTTTATCGAAATAGATAGTACTTTCAATATCACCATCTAAATAATCGATGTAATCATCTTTACGGTAATTCAAACGACCAATATTTTCTTCTTCAACAACAGGACGGTATTTCAATTTACCCGGAGTGTTTATTATGAATTCAGAGAATCCTTCACGAAGAATAGTAATTGTCTCGTGAGCATATTCGTAATCAGGTCCTTGTCTCAAAACATTTTCGAAGATTCCGTCAAAGATTTCATCTTGTACAAATTGAGAAGCTTCCAAATCGTATTTGTCATTTTTCAAACTGATTGCAGAATCTAAAGCCTGGTTCAATGCTAACATCAAATCTAATTCAATCTGATCTTTCACTTTACCATGTGATACGTAGTACGGATCTGGAGCATTACCAATATTCGCACCTGTATTCATGTTGTGTTTCGCCAGGTTGTTTGCCTGTAATCCAGCTGGAGTTCTGGGATCTGCAGGATCGTGATTTGCTCCTGAGATACGTTGGTAACGAACTCGCTCAAACTCATTCAGATATTCTTTCATACCGTGAACATCGTAGATAATCTGTGTTGTTTTATCGTCAATAGAACCGGCGTTATTCAATTGTTTTGTTTGGAATACATTTCCTCTGAAAGGACGGAATTCATCATAATCTTCGGAAGTCAACGGACGGTAAACATCCATTACCCATTCAGAAACGTTACCTGCCATGTGGTATAAACCGTAATCGTTCGGCCAGAAAGAAGTAACCGGAGCTGTGATATCAGCACCATCATTCAATTGACCTGCAACCCCCATGTAATCTCCTTTACCTCTAACAAAGTTTGCTCGGATCTGACCTGTGAATTCTGCATCATCCTGGCGAACAAAATGACCGTTCCATGGATATTGACGACGTTCTGTAATTACTTCTGTTCCTTCGGTAAGGTTACCGATTAATCCTAAAGATGCAAATTCCCATTCAGCTTCAGTTGGTAGTCGGTAGTATGGTAATAGGATACCATCTTCCATACGAACGATCCGCTCACCCAATTTTTTACCTGTTGCGTTAGATGGATCGCTATCCTGTAATTTATTACCACCCAATTCTTCGCTTTGCTCGAATTGACCAGCTAAATAAGATTCTGTGTTAAATGTTTCCGCATCTGCTGCATCCACATCAAAACCAAGAACACCTTCACGAACTAAAATATATTCGTTCACACGATCCGTTCTCCATTTACAGTAATCAGTTGCCTGTAACCAGGAAACTCCTACTACCGGATACTCACGGTACGCTGGGTGACGAAGATAGAAGTCAACATACTTCTCATTGAATGCTAATGGACTTCTCCAGCACAAAGTATCTGGAAGTGCATTTTTGTAGATCATCGAATATTGCTTGTAAGCACGACGAACCCAATACAAATATTCACACCAATGGAAGTTAGTCACCTCAGTTTGATCCATGTAAAACGAAGATACTGTTACACGCGCCGGACGATTATTCCAGTCGAACATAACATCTTGTTCTACCATTCCCATTGTGAAGGTACCACCTTGAACGAGAATTAATCCCGGACCGGTTTCCTGATCTACATAAGGAACTTTTTGAAAACCTCCTTGAGAGACATTGTTATAATCCCACCCGGTTGATTCGGAGGCATCACGGCTACATGAAGCTATCACTAGTCCAGCGAAGGCTACGGCCAAAAAACGCAACGTTTTCATATGCATGGTTTGTTTTTTCATTTTTTTGGAAGACCAAAGTTAAAGTTATAAACGGATAATCACTAACAGGTTACAAAAAAATTAAAAAGACGGACAAGAAATTGTTTTAAATGTTCTGATCGGCGGCTTACATTTCGTATTAATACCCAACGAAACTTCGTGCGAACCACCAGATACTCCATTGTTTAAGCGCGAAACAGTTACATCATAACTATAACCCAATTTAAATGTACCAGTATTTATTCCAATTGTTAAGATGAAGGCATCACGGTTACGAAACCATGCACCGGCATTGAATGAACCATATTTGATATATGTACCAATATTCAACTCCTGAAATCCTTGTTGGTATTGGTAAATGATATTCGGCATAATCGAAGTGGTGTTGTTATACTTCGATTTTGTTCCAAGTGGAATTTCAGCTCCCATGTGCCCGGTAAGTCTTATCGGTAACGGAGAGTTCCCTACAATTAACGATTCGTTTGGTCTGTTGAGGTGGTGACCTGCAAATCCAAAGAAGAAATGTTTTGAATAACCTACGAAACCGGCAGATGCATCAAAGAAACCTCTGCTTCCTCCGCGTACTTCATCTTTTGTTGTAAGTACGAACCCTCTTCGTCCGTCAATCATATCTCCGAATGTCAATTTATCCCAATCAAGTGTTTTTTGATAGTAAGCTGCTCTGGCACCAAAAAGCATTGCAAATTTGTTTGAAACTTTCAGATGGTAAGAATAGATCAAACCAAGCATTGAGGTATTTATAGTTCCTGTTCCCTGCTGGTCATGTGTGGCTAATATACCGAACCCGCCGGAAATGTTTTTAAAGTACTGATCGTAGGAGGCACTATAGGTAACATAGTTTCCTGAAAGTGAAGGCCACTCGTTTCGGTAGTTCATAGCGAAACGTGGACAACCATGCGAACCTGCAAATGCCGGATTTAGGTACAGCGGATTCGCGTAAAACTGGGTAAATGTTGGATCTTGAGCTAGTGAGTCAAGGGAAACAAACAGGAATCCAGTTAAAAATAGTATCTTTATATTCTTCATGTGCATTCAAAAATTGAAGCATAAACTCTTCGTGGTTCCAATGTTACGAAATATTATTCTTTTGGTTACACGTAAATTTACATATCGCAAAAATAAAAAAACATTCATGGCGTTTGATAGAATATTTCAAATGTTTTTGATATAAATAAGAATGAGAACAGAAAAACCTTCTTTCGTGATAAAATTCAAAACTAAAGTCATTTTAGTACTCGGGTCTTTGCTAAGCCTGAATTCTATTGGTCAAACCGAAGCCATAGTGGTTCCATGGAAACAACCTCTTGAGGTTAGGCATAATGGTGAACTTGTGAAAATCCCAAACATGGATAACGCAATATATCAGGATGGGTTGCCTTTTTTTTCAGAACAGTTCAATATGAAGATGGCAAAATATGCCATGGCTGTTTCAAATATCCAGTCTGAACCTGCTCATAGTGAGGATTTAGCGGTTATTGCCATGTCAAATTATCAAATCCCGGCTCAGCCGGAGATACAGACATCTCAGGCGTTGGAAATCGATGGCGTGCAAGTGCAAACTTCATGTGTTCCCTATTTTAAGGAAAATGGTCAGATTAAAAGAATATTAAGTTATAATCTGTCGATTCAGATTGCAGGTCCGATGGTTGTCCAGAAACCTAAAAGTTACGCTGCTTCATCTGTGCTTTCCAGTGGTGAATGGTATAAAATCACAATACCTGAAGATGGTGTTTATAAGTTAGATAAAGCTTTTTTTACAAGTTTGGGTGTTAATGTTGAATCGTTGAATCCACAACATATTAACATCTATGGAAACTCATTCGGAGTTCTAACGGAAGCTAATACTACTGACTATGTGGATGATTTGGTAAAGAATTCAGTTGTTGCCGTTGGAGAAAGTGACGGGGTTTTTGATGATTCGGATTATTTCATGTTCTATGCTGCCGGAGCAAATCGGTGGGACGTAAGCAGTGGCTTGTTTTTCAGAAAACAGCATTTATATGCACAGAATGCAACTATGTTTATACATATTGATGCCGCGGATGCTCCGTTACGGGTAACTGCCATCGGTGATAATGGAGGAAGTGTCAACCAAACAGTTAATAGTTATTCTTATTTTGATATTCACGAAAACGAATCTACAAACCTGGTGAAGGGCGGACAGCGTTGGTACGGAGAATTGTTTGATGCCGAATTGTCTCAGTCGTTTTCGTTTAATGTTCCCGGTATAATAACTTCCAGTCCGATGACAGTTCGTTATGCGGTGGCCAACAACAGTTCTACACCTGGAAATAATTTCGCATTCTCTTATAACGGAACATTAATGAATACTATTACTTTGGGTACCGGAGGTGGTGATTATGCCCGAAATACCGGGTCGTTCGTTACTAATCCAACGGGGAGCTCTGTTTCAATCGGTGCGCAATTGAATAGAAATAATCCGGCAGTAAAAGGCTTTTTGGATTACATCGATCTGAATTGCAGAAGGTCTTTGTCTATGTTTGGTAACCAAATGCAGTTCCGTGATCAACTTTCGGTTGGACCTGGAAATATCAGTGAATTTATCTTAACCAATGTAGATACTAATTTTTTGGTTTGGGATATTTCAACGAAAACTAATCCTTTGGCGGTTTCAACTTCTCAGGTAGGTTCGGAGCAGCATTTTATTCAGGCAACAACAAATTTGCGGCAGTTCATTGCTTTTAATAAGAATTTATTGCTGACACCGGGAATAGTAGGAAAAGTGGTTAACCAGGATTTACATGCTTTGCCTCAGGTTCAGTATGTGATTGTTACGAATCCGTTATTTCTTTCTCAGGCGAATAGATTGGCTGCTTTACATGAAGGACTTGGTACAACCGTTTCTGTTGTTACAACGGAAGAAATCTACAATGAATATTCTTCCGGGATGCAGGACCCGACTGCCATTAAGAAATTCATGAAAATGTTCTACGACAGGGCTGGAGGAGATCCTACCCTTCGTCCGAGAAGTTTACTCCTTTTTGGTGACGGAACTTATGACCCGAAAAATTATTTGGGTGGGAACAATAATTATGTGCCTACATACCAATTCGCAAATTCGGAAAGTCACATAGCTGCAATGGTGTGTGATGATTATTATGGGATTTTGGCTGATAACGCTTCTGTTGCAGGTAGTGATCTGATGCAGATTGGAGTGGGCAGAATTCTGGTTTCTTCTGTATCTGTTGCAAAGGAGCAGGTTGACAAGATTGAGCATTATATGAAAAACGGGTCACAACTTTTTAGCGGCGGGGCAAATGAATGCTGTACGGGTGAAACCGGAACAACTTTTGGTGACTGGAGAACAAATTATTCATTGATCACAGATGATGAAGAAGGTGGTTACTTTATTCATACTGATGCTGAGCCTGTTTATGAAGAAGTTCAGGCGTTGAATCCTGAAATGAATATTGACAAAATTTATTGCGATGCCTTTACACAAACATCCAGTGCGGGAGGAGCGCGTTATCCGGATGTGTTCAATGCTATTAACTCAAAAGTTGAACGTGGAAGTTTGTTAATGAATTATATTGGTCATGGTGGTGAAGTTGGGGCCGCAGCAGAACGAATTATTACCATCCCACAAATTCAGGCCTGGGATAATATCAATAAACTGAATTGTTTCGTAACGGCAACTTGTGAATTTACTCGATTCGATGACCCTTCAAGAGTTTCTGCAGGTGAATGGGTACAATTAAATCCTGCTGGCGGTGCAATTGCACTTATGACTACAACCCGAACTGTTTCTTTTACAGTTAATACGTTAACGGTAGAAGCGTTTTATCAGTATGTTTTTAGCCGCGATACGGATAATGAGCCCCTTCGTTTCGGTGAGATTATGCGACTTACGAAAAATAATTCAGGGACTGGTGATGGTAGAAGGAGTTTTACACTCTTGGGAGATCCCGAATTGCGTCTAGCCCTTCCGCGCTACAAAATTGTGATTGATTCCATAAATCATTTAGATCCTGCTATCGAAATGGATACATTGAAAGCGCTTACCGTTGCAAGTGTTGTCGGGCATTTTGAAGATTATTCAGGAAACACAATGACAACCTTAAACGGAGTGTTAACGCCAACTGTTTTCGACAAGCCGAAAAAGAATTCAACCTTAGGGAACGATTCTGACTCACCGATCATCGAGTTCTATACGCAGCGAAATGCCATTTATAAAGGCCAGGCAACTGTTTCCAACGGGGTGTTTAGTTTCGATTTCTTTGTTCCGAAAGATATTAATTACCTGGTTGGAAAAGGAAAATTCAGCCTTTACGGATATGGAAACGGAGTAGATGCAGCCGGAATGGACACAAATTTTTACGTTGGCGGAATTAATACCTCTGCTCCGGTTGACAATGTTGGACCGGAACTGTCATTATACATGAACGACAATAGCTTTGTCAATGGAAGCATCACCAGTCAAACGCCTTTGTTGGTTATTGAGGCCAGTGATGAGTATGGAATTAATACAGTTGGAAACGGAATCGGGCATGACTTGATTGCTACGATAGATGGTGACAATGTTAACCCGATTATTTTGAATGAGTATTATGTTGGTGATCTGGACAGTTATAAATCAGGAAAGGTGCGTTATAATCTGAGCGAACTTCCTGTTGGAAAACATTATGTTGAAGTTAAAGTGTGGGATTCTAACAATAATTCTTCCAACGCACGAATAGACTTTGAAGTTGCGGAAGATCAGCAGGTAGCTTTAAGCCATGTACTCAATTACCCGAATCCGTTTACAACACATACTACGTTCATGTATGAGCACAATCAAAGCTGTTCGAACCTGGAAACACAAATTCAGATTTATACTGTTACCGGCAAGCTGGTAAAAACAATTAATGAAAATGTTGCAACTTCCGGTTTCAGAGTTGAGGGGATTGATTGGAACGGAACAGATGATTTCGGTGATCCGCTTGCAAAAGGCGTTTATGTATACCGCGTAACAGTTGAATTACCAACAGGCGAAACCGCAAATAAGGTGGAAAAATTGTTTCTTTTAAAGTAAACGCACAATAAAAATTGAATTAAAACGTATTTTTGTCTCTATCATTCTATTGAAATTCATGTTTAAACGAATCATATTAAGCTTAACGCTTACTTTACCTGCTCTTGCAATTGCACAGCCTTCGGGCGGTAGCGGTGTTACTGACGACCAATTACAGTTAAATACAATTACTACTTCCATGCCATTTTTGGCTATTATCCCCGAATCGAGAGGTGGAGCAATGGGAGATTGTGGTACTGCCCTTAGCGCTAATTCAACTTCCATTTTTTGGAATACTGCGATGTTGAATTTCGCAGAAGATGATGCAGAAATCAGTATTAGCTACACACCATGGTTGCGTAAATTGACAAATGATATTAGTTTGTCTTATTTGTCAGGATACAAAAGACTTGGGCAGCGTCAGGCGATTACGGGGTCATTGAGATATTTCAGTTTAGGTCAGATTACCTACACAACTGAAACTGCTCAGAAAATCCGTGATGACAAACCGAGTGAATTTGAAGTTGCTGCAGGATATGCGTTTAAATTATCTGAGCGTCAATCTATTGGTGTAAACGGTAAATTTGCTTATTCGAATTTGACAGGTGGTATTCCTGTTGCAGGAACAAGTACGAAAGCCGGTATTGCTGGTATTGCAGATTTATCTTACGTGTTCAGAAACGACAATGTAAAGGTTTTCGGAAGAAAAAGTATTTATGCCTTAGGGGTTACAATTAACAATATCGGTAATAAAATTGCTTACTCTGAAACTTCAAGACGAGATTTCCTTCCAATGAACTTAAAAATT
>CAMLIF010000014.1 GCA_946479985.1 uncultured Flavobacteriales bacterium | reverse complement strand
CGCTGCAGCTTCTGGCTGCAAGGGCCCTGTTTGCAGTTTCAGATTGGTATAACCCAAATAGTCCTGGTCCTTATACTTATCCAGTTTAATAGTAAACGGGTTTTTCACCTGGCTGGAATCATAAGAACTGTTTCCTTTATACTTAACTCCAACGGAATCGAAGACTACACCGTTCAGAATCACTGAATCGGCCTGCCAATAACCAGCGTCGTTGATCTTTAAAGTATCTAGTATAAAATCCCAGTTCGACTCGTGGAAATAAATGCGCAGTTCCTGAACCGAAGTTCTGTCGTACAGGGCACTTTGCGATCTTCCCAGGAAAGAAAACCCGATACAAAACAGGAATAAAAAGCTTCGAAGTAACTTCATTTTATTTCAATAAGGATACTTTTTTTGTAGTCCCCACACCAGTATTCGAGCGAATGGAAATATAATAAACTCCATTTCCGAAAGCGTTCAGATCTAAACTTGTTTCATTGGAAACTGACATTACTTTTTGGCCGATCTGATTCAAAACTTCCACGTTAAAATCACCAAAATCGGCAGGAACTATCAACTGAACTTGTCCGGTTGCAGGATTCGGGAACAGGGTAATTTCAACAGCTTCTTCTTCCGAAATTCCGGCAGACGATGAGCCATCTGAGAACAAAAATCCATCGGAATAACGGTATACACAACCATTTGCATCCGTGATACGAACCACATACATACCGTTGTATACCGCCTGGTATGTTTGACTGTTTGCTCCCGAAATCAATTCGCCATTCAAATACCATTGATACGTAGAGCCGGCTGTTGATGTTAATAATCCGGTATTGTTGGAAATAGTTGGTTGTGCAGGAGCAGTATTGTTTACATAACACTCATCGTAACGGAAAATTTGTGGAACTGCACCCTGGGCTGTTTGTGTCCAAAGTGTTGTTACAACATCATTTATTTCATACATCAGCCCGGATGTTGCCACGCAGATCATGTGATTTCCATTCGGCAATTGCTGCGAATTTCCCATATTCGAACCTTTCGCTGAACAAATAATACGTTCTGTATACGTTGTTGGAACGAAAGCCTGACCGGAAGTCAACTCATAGTTGTATCCGTCAATAGGAGCATCCACGAAATCGATGGTAGATTTAGTAGCAGTTCCTCCGTTGTTGAAACAAGCCAATCGTCCGGCATTTGGAGATCCTTCAGGAATCCAATGCGCATCATGAACAACGTTAAGTGTTTTCGTAATCCCGGTAATTCCGTACGCTGCCGGATTTCCCCAGCGATATAACAAATCTCCTCCTTTCCCGGAGTTTCCGCCCGCATGTGATGCTGCCTCTGCGGTAGTTGTGCTATGATCAATCACATAAATTTCATTCATGTTGTGACTGCTGAAAGTAATCTGGTCTAACATAGGATTGTAATCAATTCCATTCATGTGAATCCAGTCTTTCTGAGTTTGGTAATTGATATTCATTAACTCCGGATGTTCCGAAACGGATGTCTGATAATTATCTTTCGAACTATCATGATTTTGTACCAGGTGATCCCACAAATGCCATTCCCAGACAACTGTTCCGGTTGTTGCACCTGTTGGTTGAATTTCAACGATCTTCTCTGACCAAATCTCAATGTTCGAAGAACTTCCGGCCTGTGTTGACTGCGCAGCGCTTTTACGTTCGTAAGCAATAACGAGCACATTTCCGTTCATCAAAGGACAAATGTCGTGGTGAGTACAGTAATCTGTTGTTGAATACACATAATCCCAGGTAATATTTCCGGCGTAATCTATTTTTTGAACTTCACCACAGATAGGTCCGCCGGTAAACGAGTTACCTGAACGCGCAACAGTTCTAACCAAAGTTCCTCCCGGCATTAAATAGGAGGAATAACCCGTTTTTGCACTGCTCGAATGGGTCCAGGTATGCTGAACAGTTCCATTGGTATCCAATAAATATGTACTGGTTGAGTTTTGCTGACTATAAAGCGTATAGTCGCCCCATTGCTGAGCCATAAGATTGCCGGCCAGTCCAAGACCGGCAATCAGAATTAGTAAGTTTTTTTTCACTTTACTGGAGTATTAGTTTTATTGAAGAGTGTTCCGCGGAATTACCGAATTGGAGATAGTAAATTCCGGGATTTAATTGATTGCGGTAAACCACAAACTGATTTTTGTTTTGGATGGTATAGGTTTCAATTACTTTTCCTGTCGGATCTACCAGAACAGCATTATCTGTAATATTTCTGCTGAACTGAATGGTAGTAAATTCACTGAACGGCTGCGGAAACACCAGAGCTTCTTCTGCGGTATTATCTACCACTGAAGCCGAACCAAGACACGTTGTACAGGAAGAAAAACAAACCTGTGCGAAAACAGAATCGGTTGAAAGGCCGAATTGCCTGTTTCCCGAAACTGCGCACGAACCCGGAACGGTTTCCGTATCGGAAACATTGCTTCCATTGTAAAATTTATAGTCGTGTGTTCCGGTCGACAGGAAGATAATGCCTTCGTAAATTGTATTACCCTGCAGGGAAATAATCGGCGTTTTGTTGGGTGTCCATGAATTGAAATCACCACCAATGTAAACACCATCCGTGCTAACTGAGGCCTCGTCCGTTAAATCGACTAACAAACGCGCCATTGTAAGTCCGTAAGGAGCATTTTCTGCGTACAAAATGGCGCCAACAAATGTTGTGTCGTTGGACAGTGAATCAACATAAATCCAGCGATTGTCGACAAAATCATAACCAACCCGCGATTTTACAGGAACGAATTCAACCTCATAGAATAAGTCACCGTTAGCAAACTTATATTCATACTTCTGAAAAGCAGGAATATCAACCACGATGCTGTAAACAGACGAAGAACCTTCCTGCGCCATTGGAGTCATTACACCGAAGTTGGTTCCCAAACCGGCTGCTTCCTGGAAATCACCGACAATATGAACACCTGTAGCATTCACAGTTTGGTTCTGCATATCAACTGCGAACTTTACTTTTTTTGCAAAAACGGAAGAGGAGCATAACAGGATAATAGAAATGGAGAGTAGTTTTTTCATAATTAACCTTCAAATTTTAAGAACGAAACTTATTCATTTCTTAACACATTCGTAAAGAACCGCGGTAAACTCATGGTTTTTGTCGGTGAATTGAATGTGACCTACCCTTTTCGACCGTTTTTTGACGCTAACGAACAGTTGCTCACTTTATCCTATTGAAGAAAATTGTATTAATGCCGGCTTTATTCAACCAAACTCAGCGTATACCAAACTACCGGACGGAAAGATTCCTTCGAATCAACCGTAAGCGAAGGAAATTCCAGTTTAAATTCTCCTCTTCGGCTTGTTTTAGCGGTTTCTTCTGAAATCACACTCTGAGTGTAAGCGTTGTACCAGGTTATTTTATAAACCCTTTTCTTTTGCAATGATGAAACATATAACTGCTTACCATCGTTCCAATTGATGTTTACAGGTACAAGATAAGAATCCTGTGGTTTACTCATTTTTGCCTGCAGCTCCGGATTTATAGCCATGGTGTATGAATTAGCTGTTCTGTTCAACACAAATCCAACAACATGTTCCTGGTCTGCTGAAATGTAATATTCTGTTTCCTTGGTTTTTCCGGAAACCGAACGGTCGTGCCTCTCAGCTTGCCTTCCCTGGATCCAGTTACCACCCGAATTACTTAAAACCTGCAGCACCGAATCACTATTCATCCAATCACTGGCTATTGCGGTACCTTTCCAGACATCCTTCAAATCAAAACCAGGCCCCGGCAAAAAACCTTCCCACACGAAAAAACCAGCACAACCAGTGAAACCAACAGTACGAACATCTATCTGATGAGGGGTAAAATTGGAAGATGCATTTGGATTTGCACTTACATCGCCGGTAGAGCCCTGTTCAAAATGCATGACCGGTTTCTCATACAAAGACCAAAAATCTGTGATTTTCTGATAATAAGAATTTTCATTTTCCTCTACATTAATTCCTCGTTCCTGTTTGGAAATAATCAACCTGTTCGGTTCGTTTTTGTATGTGCTGAATCCCACTACATCTATTGAGGGAAGTTTACAGCTTTCATCAATAATCTTTTTAGCTTCTTCATCCTGCCAATAAACGGTGTTATCAAAGGCATGAACACCAATTAAATGCGAACGATGCTCCAAAGAATCTTTTATATAAACCGACATACGCCGATTGTAGTTTAATAAAGCTTCACGAACAATTTTTCCCTGTTCATTATTCTTCATTTCAAGAGATTCTTTCGGATAATACTGATCCAGGTGCATCGGTTCGCTCAGTAATTCAAAAACCATGATGCTGGTAGAATAACCGTAACGCGAAATATAATAACGCATCCGTTGTTCATGATAACGCAAATCTTCTTCATCAAGAAACATGCTGTGCGGCTCTTCTTTTCCGCTGTCGTTGTAGCAATATGCCGGATAAGGATCGTTTTCATAGTAACCATAAGTACCGTCGTCTTTGAGATAATTATGTCCGAAATCCCATAGCGTGGAATGATACTGACCAAAATTCATAATGGGTTCCTGGAACATGAAATTAAAGTTCATACGCATATTGTTTGCTTCACAATATTCGAGTAACTGATCCTGTTCCCACGCGTAGTGCAGACGATTGTAATAATTTCCTTTTTCTTCAAACTCGATTAAACTCGACCATGCTGTTTGCACAAAACGGATAAAATCGCCGCCCTGCTGATGAAACATCTTAACGTCTTTATGATAATTCAGCCAATCGTCAGGACGGGCAGCCTTATTTGTTTCATTTGGTTTTACGGTGTAATTATCTACCCCATTCACCGGAGAAAGCAAATTCTGTCCAACAGGAAAGATCATCTTTCCATCAACACTCAAATTCCGTTTATTCGGGTGAACGGAAGTAAATCCCGGTGCGCCGGATTCGATTACTCTAAACGGCCGCACCCAAAAACCACCCATATCTTTTCCGCGCAGTTTAACGCGCAGCTGGTAAGTCCAGTTCCCTGTTTCGGTTGGAGCAAATCGCACTCTGAAGGGAAAATCTGTTGGTTTATCTGTCCAGTCGTTGATTGTTGTATCACGCACATAATCGCGGAAATAAAACGCATCAATGGTTGAAACTAACCCTGTTTCCAGATGGGTAAACAGAACTTCTACGTCAAGCTCCCATTCTAAAAACGGATTCAGTCTTTCAACATCCGGAACGAGTTTGTGATTTATGAAATTGGAGATCTGGCCCATTTCCAGGCTTGAAAGCTGAATACCGAATTCCAGTTTTTTATTTTTAAGCACCTCATCCGGGCTGTCGTAGTTGAGGATTTCAATAACGTAAGGCGATTTCGGAATTCCTCTGACAAGCGTATCTGCCAAAACATATTGTGAGCTAATAGCCAGGAATAGAACGAGCAATTTTTTCATGGTGGCAATTTAGTGTTTTCATAAGAAAACAAGCAGTTTGACGTTCTATTTTCTGTTCTGAGCTTCTAATCTCTATTTATAATTTAAAAGCGAGCCGGGAATTTAGGTGATGGAATTGCAGAGTATTCTGCAATTCTCTTTGCGGTTGAAATGATTCAAACTATTAACGCAAAGAAACAAGAGCGCAAAGATATGGTCCACTGACAGCGGACCACATGATGATAAATTATTATCACTTAAAATCCAGGACAAATCATAATCTAATAATACACTTTACATCTGATGAGCCGGATGTCTTCAGGAAGTAAATACCGCCTGCGAGGAAATCTGTCTTTAGGTTATTCGGCCCGGTTTTACCCTCCTGCTCCAAAACCAGTATGAGATTAGGAGTAAACACCTGAATTAACTCATCCCGTTCCAGGATTACTGAAACTTCATTGATAAATGGATTAGGGAAAATAACCGTTTGGTTTAAGGCAGATTCCGGCAAGCTTAGAAAGTGCGTCGGCTCACAGGAGGCGATTGAATCAAGATTGGTATAAAACGAATTATTATTCTTGAAAAAACAGCTCAGTTCCCCCACTCCGTTGAAATCGGGTTCTCCACCCGCAACATTTATAAGTGAAAGCGAACCAACTCCCTCCACCCAAACCGGATGATCTGTCGACATGGTATTTCCATTAGCCGGCGACCAGTAAAAATGGCGGTAGTTTCCGTTTACAAGTGGTTTCAAACGAATAGAATCCAGTTGAAAAACACCGGGTTCTTCCATAAACGGACTATTCGGATTAAATAATGTCATGGTATCTCCTTCCTGCTTCGAGAAATCATACAGCAGTGTAATATCAGTTTTCACAGGGTTCACTTTTGCAAGATAAACCTGTTTATTGGGAACATCTTCGCGCAGCAGGAAAGTACGTGAAATGTAATGGTAGCCATCCAGGATTTTGTAGGTGTCACCACCAACTACCGTATCACCATCCGTATAATAAACAGAAGTGTTGCACCCCGAAAAGCAGGTTGTAAAATGCCATTCGTTCAGTTCATTAACCAAAGGTTCGTATGCCTGCGCACGAAGTTCCGGAGAACCACCGAACAGCACGAATAAAGGCAACGCGAAAACTTTCATAGGACGAAAGTACTCTACGGAAACCACATCTACAATTTATAATCACTGGTAATCTTGAAAAGGAGAAGGCACAACAATGTATCTTTCTTTCTGTTTCTTCAACGGAATAAAATATCTTAAGCCAATATATGCGCCAAGACCTTTAGATTTAGATACTTCAACTTTACTTGGCTCATCATCATTGTAATGCTGCCAATGTCTGGCAGAATAACCAAAAGAGGAGAATAGTTGAAACTCCTTGTAGGTAAAACTAACTCCCACGCCGGCAAACCCGTTAAAACTTTCCTTTAAAAAGCGTTCTCCATGAAAACTAAGACTTGTTTCTTCCACTACCGATAAATTGTAGTTTACTGCCTTATTAGATCTTTTACCCGAGATTTGCGATGAAAACCCAGCTTCCATAAACAGATTGAATAGTGATTCTTCAGGTCTTATCTGAAAACGAGCCGTTAAACCAAGTTCCTCTATTGAACTCTCACGATATCCCATTTTCTTGGAAAAAACCGGCGCGAAAGCGCCGTAGTTCCAGCTCATCCCCACTAACAAAGATCCGTATAAATAAGGTGAAAAATCATCTGCATAGAAACTAGTGGCAATTCCGGTCATTAGCTTCTGGGAAAAACAATTCAAATTGAACGCTAAGATTAGTATCAGAAGAGCTTTTTTCATAATCCAAATATTTACTTATGCTGCAATCTTAAATTGATCCTTATTCTAAATTTTAACGATTCTGATCATGTTATTTTCGGTAGACAATTTCATAAAATAAACCCCTTTGGCGAGAAAATCCAAATCTGATGTGTTTCTACCTTCGAAAAACCGTAGTTTGATAAATCAGTTCATTAATTGAAAGAAATTAAACACACCTCATTAACAAAAATGCCCTTTTAATTCCCATTCCATTCAGATAATATTTAACAAATTTTTTGTAATCATAAAGATTTATTAAATTAGCACATCTTTAATTTACTTATGTTATGAAAAAACTTATACTCTCTTTAGGGTTTGCCGTACTGGCGTCTGGTGCTTTCTCGCAGATTATCTTTACTGTGGAAGAGCCTTCAGGTATTGCCGGAGCTTACACATTCGAAGGTACCGGAACAACCTGGGGAATGGACTTATCTATTCCGGGAAACAATGTACTTGATACAGTTGTTTTGATGAATGACTCATTGGCATGTACTCCGCCAATTAACAATGTTGCAGGGAAAGTTGCCCTGTTGTACCGCGGTACTTGTGAATTTGGTACAAAAGCATTAGCTGCACAGGATGCAGGTGCAGTTGGTGTAATTATCGTTAATAACATTGGCGGAGCTCCAATTCCAATGGGAGCGGGTGCAGATGGTGCATTGGTAACGATTCCTGTTGTAATGATCTCTGACGTTGACGGTGCTTTGATCCGAAATGCAATGGAAACTGATGACGTAATCGTTTTCATCGGTAACAAAACCGGATATTTCAGTGATGATATCGGTTTCCAGGCTACAAATGTTATGCGTGCTGATTACGGTGGGGTTCCACAAACAGTTGCTGAAAACGGAACTGAATTCAGCATTAAACCGTTCGCCAGAGTATTTAACTACGGTTTAAATGACCAGGTAGACATGACTTTGACTGTTACTATCTCAGGAACACCATACAATGAAGTAGTGAACATTCCTACGATTCTTTCCGGTGACAGTGTTGACATCATTACTTTGCCTGTTTACGCTCCTGCTACGTGGTCGGTTGGTGCTCACACATTGACTTACACATTGGCGTACTCAACTACAGATGAGTATCCAAGTGACAATCAGTTGTCTTCAACTTTCGAAATCACAAGTGACATACTTTCTTTGGCTCGTTTAACTGACGGATTGCCAACTTCAGACGGTGGAACTAAATCTGGTGATGCAGAAGAAGAATTTACAACTTGTATCGTTTACAGAGATGCTAATGCTGATCGTCTTGGTATTGATGGAATGTACTTCTCAGCTTCAACATTGGCAACTGACGAATTAACTGGTTTTGATGTTATCGTTACTGCTTACGAGTGGAATGATGCATTTACAGATTTAGATGATCCCAACATTGCTATAACTCTTCTTAATCCGATTGCTTCAGGAACATATTCTTTCACTGGTGATTACCAGGATAGTGTTGTATATGCTCCATT
This sequence comes from uncultured Flavobacteriales bacterium, assembly GCA_946479985.1. The sequence continues at coordinate 45,076 of CAMLIF010000014.1, read as the reverse complement.
CGATAACCAAGCTGTTTTGGAAAATGATCAGCGTTACTTATTCTGTGTTACAGATAATACAATGCTTATCTACATCGGATACGACAGCAAAACGAAATATGCAGCGAATGAAGAGGCAAATAATCAGCCCTTATACCCAATTTTGAGCGATGCTACATGGTACCTTGGAGGTTTTTCAGGAAGCCCGGTTCCGGCAATTGGTGTAAAAACATTCCCAGCTGAAGATCTTACAATCAATGAAAATGTATTAGAGGCTTCTGCTTTCCCTAACCCTTCTAAAGATGTGGTTACAGTTAAAATTAACGCTGAAGGTGATGCAACTTTGAAAATTACAGATTTAGCTGGTCGTCTTGTTTCAACTCAGGATGTAAAAATTAACGGTGGTCAGTTCACTACAAACGTAGCTGGAATGAACGCTGGAAATTATGTATTCACATTAGACATGAATAACGGAACTACTAGCCGTTTCAATGTTGTGGTTGCAAAATAATAGTCGGAAAGACTAAAATTTATTGGAAGAACGGCTGGGGAAACTCAGCCGTTTTTGTTTTTGCCAGAATTCCGCCTAACAATCTGCTTGCGTTTCCCGCGAATGCGCAAATTAGATGCAAGCCTACCGGCCTTGCTTAATCCCCACACTCACAACGATTATTGCCATTGAATGCATCAATTAACCGGATGCAGAAACCGCGAGTCAGGCTTTGGTAATATTAAAAAATGATCGTCAGTTGTTTCTCAAGCGATTCCGTCCTGTGTCAGCCGCTGGTGATCGAAGCATAGATTCTTGTCTGCGGTCGGTGGCTAATAAAAGATTGTCGGCTTGCCGGCAATTCTCTTTAACAGTGATTCTACGAGGATCTCTTCGGAAAATTATATTTCGATCATCTAAGTGGAAGCTCCACCACTATAACAGTTCCGTTGGCTCCGGTTTCTTCAATGGAAATGGTTCCGTTATGGCCTTCCACAATTTGTTTTACCATGGCCAAGCCCAATCCTGTTCCTGTTGTTTTCGTGGTGAAATAAGGCTCAAAGATGGTTGTTTGCTGTTCGGAAGCAATCCCGGAGCCGTTGTCTTTAATACGCACTTTAACCGTATTCTCCAAAATTTCCAGGCTCAATAAAATGCGTGCATTTGTTCCATACGGAACCGCCTGAATGCCGTTAGTGATAATATTATTGAAGACGCGGACCAACATTTCTTTATCGGCCCTGATCAAAAGCGAATTTACCGTTGGTTTTAGCTCAACTACCGATTCGCTGTTATTTTCGAATAACCCGATAACGTTCTTCAGAACTTCGATCAGATCCACTTCAGCCATGAGAGGCTGAGGAAGTTTGGCAAAATTGGAAAACGCATTGGCGATAGATGTCAGGGCATCAATCTGTTCAATAAGTGCGGCACTCACCTTTTCGATACGCTCAGCATTCCCGGGATCATCCGGATTATAAACACGCTGCAAATGCTGAACGCTTAATTTCATGGGTGTAAGCGGATTCTTAATTTCATGCGCAACTTGTTTCGCCATTTCGCGCCAGGCCACTTCACGTTCGCTTTGAGCCAATCTTGCGGCGGCCTCATCCAACTCCGTCAATTTTTTATTGTACTCCGCTACAAGTGCACCAATCTCGTCATTGCTGCTGTAATTAATGTGTTCATTATGCTGACCAAAACTTACGTTCGATACGCTGCTGCGGATCATACGCAACGGCTTGGTGATCCAGCCGCTGACAAAGACAGCACCTACGATAGATAGCACCAGAAGAAGCATAACCACATTGAGGATAGCCACAAAGAAACTTTGCAGCTGATTCTCAAATTCGCCCTGTTGTGCAAAATGCTGCACGTTGATATAACCAAGTAATTTACCTTTTGAACTGTTAAGCGGAATATAAGCTGAAAAGAAACCAAGCGTACCGATCTTCTCTTTCAGAATGGCTTCCGATTTTCCCTGGAAATTCATTGCACGAATTGCATCGGGATGCATTTCCTCACCGAGCAAACCGATATTATACAGTTTCTGACGTGAAGAAGCCACTAAAAACCCTTGCGGCTGGTAGAAATTAATATCTGTTTGATATGTTCGCGACCAGGTTATCAGCTGATCTTCCACAACCTGCCGCTTCACTCCTTTTACGAACAAGTAGCGTTTGTTGAGCGCTTCGAGGTGCAGTGATCTTAATTTCTGACGAATAATATCCTTACTGTTGTGATCGTATTGCTTCTGAATAAAGGTTCCGCTTCCGAGACTAAATCCTACAAGCGAGAGAACAACCAAACCGATCATCACCAATTGAATGCGTGTTGCAAGCGAAGACAGTTCAAATGTTCTTCCGACTGAACCCATTACGAGCAATCTGAAAATGAGGAAAAGAAAACCGTTGGCAATAACCAGGAATGAAATAGCCGTAACCGAATCCATTAAACCCGCTTTAGCTTTGCTCAGAACAAGTGCATTTTTATTTGAACTCTTGTAAATAACATACGAAAGATCATCTGTATCGACCCAGTGAATACCAATTCCTTTCCAATTAGTTAAAGAACCAATATTCCTCGGATATTCCGCTTCACCTTCATTTCGGATCAGGCGGTTGTTCAGATACTTCGCAATAGAATATTCCGACAGTGCTTTGAAAACGTTTGTTTTGTCTGAAATCAGCAAGCGTGGAAATCCGATTTCTTCCGGAATCCGTTTTGATTTCAACCCTCCGTACAAGTTAATTGTATCGGCAGAATCGGCACTGATAATCGGGATCTTGAAACAATAAACAAACTGGCTCTGATCATCCTCTACACTATAGATATCCGGATCAATTTCAGATCTTTTACCGTGAATCGAGATCAGATGTTCCAGTTCGCGCTGGGTGTAATCACCCATTTTAGTGTCCAGATCCGTCGTACGGTAGTAATAACAATCCAAATCGTATTGTTCCCAATAGTCTTTGAAAAACCGGTGTTCAAACGATTCTTTCACTTCTCTCGGGTTGGGGGCATAATCCGTATCAAAGAAGCGCTTGCAGTACGGTTCGTAAATAATCTGGCTCTTGAGATTTGTAAATTCAATTTCTGTATTGATGTCTTGCTCTATCGCAAGGTTTTTGGCATAAATCTCCCTGATTTCCCGTTCCTTTAGGGTTGACAATTCGGTTATATTGACCGTGGTTGCGGTTGAAAAGAGTAATAAAACGAAGAGAATGTAATTAAAACTCCACACACCTTTTTTCCAGCCGATAAGCCAGTATAAACTGTAAAAAACAATTAAAGGCCAGTAGATCAATCGCGCATTTTCAGGATCAATAATAATAGTCAGTAAAACCGAAACTGCCGTAATAAACAACACATATCCGAACAAAAGCCCCTGTGAGTTTTTCCATTTCAGGATAGCCTTACAGCTGAAATAACTGAGTTGAACGAACCACCAGCCGGCAACCGCGATTAATATAAGCAGCAAATAGGAATAAACATCCAATTGCAAAATGTTGGTGAGCTGCAGCGAAAGACTTGAATTCTCAATAATCTGACTAGCCAGGTAAGGCAGAAATATCACCGCACAGGGCATTAAGATCACGGCCAGCAATGCACCCTGCCATTTTCCGACAAGGTCTAAAATCATTGGCGAAACCGTAATGCCGATGAGAATAAAACTCAACGACCAGCAAATAAGCAATGCCAGGTTCGGGATCCAGTCACCAATTGCCAAAATACCGGAATCGAGCAGCGATGTTCCTTCCAGCCAATTCAGAGGTTCAAAGTACAACACGCAAAACGGCATTACGGCAAGTATTCCGCAAAGCATCCAGCGACCGATATTACCTAAATAGGAATACATGAAATAATGCCAGACGATTACAAATGCCAAAAGCACCAGGCAAAAAATCCAGACCAAAGGTGTTTCGTGCTGTTCTATATGATCATTCATACTCAATCCGACCAGGGAATTTCCATTCAAATCTTTGAGTACCGGGGCAGAAGATTCGACGTTAATATCAAAGTGCTGGTCGCCAAACGGTTCGAAGAAATTATTTTGAAGGTGTTCATTCAAATATGGATATTGATGCTGCACGCCAAAACTTACGGCAATTACAATATCATCCGACCGTTGTATAACCGTATAATACCAGCCGTTTTCGAGCTGATTCATTCCTGAAACGGGAAAATGCAGTTCGGCGAAATGATTGATCGGCAATTCATTGGAATCCCAGTAAACCAGGCTGTCGTTTTGAAAAACATGAGTAAACATGCCGTCATTTTCAGTTTGACAAAATTGATCGAACTGAACTTTCGGAACCGATTTCCATTTCGCGATCAGTTTCGAAGAATATTCATTTGTCTCGGTGATACGTTCTGAAAAAGTTTCCTGAAGAAAGGAAACATTGTGAGTGCGGGGGTTAGGTAAGGTAAATTTGATCCACAAAATTGGAATCAACACAAGAATGAAAAGATAGAAATGTTTGCGATTCCTTAGTTTAGATCCGATGTTTCCAAGCATCCCAAAATTGGTGTTAGTTCGTGCAGCAAACGTTCAAACTCCTGATCTGCCTGATGATCGTTATTAAACAAAAAGTTTGCTTCATTAACGTAAGGTAATAAGAATTTCCGGTAACAAGGCAAAACATGATTGTTCCACTGGTACATGATATCGGCATGCGAATAACCTCTGGTTTCCTGATCACGATACAAACGACGGTCGAGCTGAACATCCAGGTCTACATGCATAAAAATGGAATAATCAAGTAAATCCTTCACTTCAACATATTCAAAGAGAAAGAGTCCTTCAATGATAATCAACTCTGAAGGTTCAAGGGTAATCAAAACATTCTTATCCGGAGGTGCATTGAAATGATATTCTTTAACTTCAATTGATTTGCCTTCCTTCAGCATTTTCAAATCTTCGAAAAGGCGTATTTTATCCAATGCTCCGGGAAGATCAAAATTTACTTTTCCTGCTTCATCAACCAACTGTTCGGTAATTGGCCGGTAGTAATTGTCCATAGAAAAAACAGTTGGATTCAACTTTCCGAATTGGTCTGATATTCTTCTTAACAATGTTGTTTTACCTGAACCGCTTCCTCCACAAATTCCTATTATCATTTCTTGATGTATTCAAAAGTTACTGGTCCGGCTACAGGCAGTTGCTTTGTTGAAAAAACAAGCCATTGAGTCGGAAAAGATGCTACAAAATTAGCAGGAAATTGGTCAGTAAGCAACCTGCTCGGGTTAGTCATTGTTTGACTGACTGTTCCGGAAACAATTCCTGCCGGATTATTGAACAAATGCATGTGGCCTTCCTGCAGGGTATTTTTTACATACCAGCCAATTCCTTCGCTAAGCGGAAAGAAACCAACCGATAATTCTTTTTTAACATTGTAAGATCCTATAGCAGAAGTCCCTACTTTTTCAAACTTGTTCTCTTTCCAGACATAAGTATTCAACGTCGCAGTGGTTCCTGAAACCTCAACACCACCTACATAATAGTTTTCGTTTGCAAACAGCAAAGTTCCTTTTTCCTTCGGAGAAACTTTGTTCATCAGGGCACTTCCTCTCCTACCGAAACCAACGCGGGTTTGTTCAATGAAATTAACATCAGAACCCGAAATTTCGAAACCATTCACCAATTTTCCTTTCGGATCAAATTCCTTCACCCCCCAGCCGGAAGTTTTCCCGACATTGGTTCTTGCTGCAAAAATGATATTCTCGCCTTTCTCGCCCGCAATGTACCAGGAAACTAAATCCTCCACTTTTGAGGAGCTGCCAACATGTTCCGCAACCAAAGTCGCATAACTAAGCAGGTTGCTATGTGTGACAGTAACTGCAATAGTGCTTACTTTTTTCTCTGCTTTGTTCTCATGCCGAAACAAATAAACCAATGCCCGTTGTGTACATACAATATCTATTACTTCCAAATCAGACGGAAGATAATCTCCCAATTTCTTAATCGCCATTGTCATGTCTACCTTATTCACCTTAACAATTCCGGAAGATGTTAGTTGATGAACGAATACTTTTCCGTTTTCAGGCTGCAATTGTTCAAGGAAATAACAGTACTTGCCACCATCTTCGGAAATAAAGAAAAGTTCCTTTCCGATCGGGTTGATAGAGCTCGACCAATCCGAATTGCTTCCTTCCTTTATTCCGGTTAATTTGATTTGCTGCTGGTTCAGAGTTGGATCCCGACTCAATAAAACCGCCCCAATTCCCTTCCATTCATATATATCATAATAGGGTTGTTTCTCGGCAGGGATTGTAAAAGTTTGTGCCGTTGAAATTCCAATATTCAACGCAAATAGTGCGACTAAGAATTTTTTCATATTCGTAAAAACCGTAATTTGTGCTTCCAATGTTTTTCCGGAAACTACTTTTGAAAACATTTATGGGTTAAATTTACGTTATCTGAAAAAGTTAAACGCAAAAATTTGAACAGTATGAAACACTTTTTGTCAACAATAGCCGCTTTTTTTGTTTTTACACAGGCGGCGCTGTCACAAAATGACGTTCAGTCAATGAACATAAATGACAGTTTAACGTTGGCCTCATACGCAATGAAAAATATTGACGGCACGCAGCAAACTATACAGGGCAATAAAGGAAAGAATGGTATTGTGGTGATTTTTTCGTGCAATACCTGTCCGTTTGTAGTTGGAAGCGATAGTTTCACCGGTTGGGAAAAAAGCTATAATTCAGTTTACAAAGAAGCAAAAGCACTTGGATACAATGTAATTCTGGTAAATTCGAATGAAGCGAAACGCACCAACGACGATTCATTCGAAAAAATGCAGGAAAAAGCAAAAGCCCAGGGATATGAAATGCCTTACCTGGTTGATGAGAACTCAAAACTAGCAGATGCTCTAGGAGCAAAGACAACGCCTCATGTTTTTGTGTTCAATTCTTCGAACCATTTGGTTTATAATGGATCAATTGATAACAGTGTAGATTCAAAACGAAAAAAAGATGAACCGTATTTAGTGAACGCATTGAAGGAGCTGGCGGCAAACAAACCGGTAACAGTGAACTCAACTCCTCCAAGAGGCTGCAGTATAAAAAGGGTTGTCGCCCCGACTGATAAAAAATGAAACTCTCCAAATAAACATAAACAATGAAAAAACAACTACTTAGTATTGCATTCCTGGGATTAGCCTTCTCCGGAATGGCCCAGGTACAGCAAGCAGGAACTCCAATTTCCTGGAAGGATAAGGTTGGCATGCCAAAAGATGCCCTTGAAATGGTTCCGGTTGACAATGCCGCTGAAGAAGCTAACGAAATGAACCGAAGAGCAGCCTCTTTTCAAAAAGACATGCACTTTGGAAAAGAACTGGCTGTTAATATTGACTTTATGTCGATGGCTGAGACCAAAACTCTACCAAACGGTACTGTAGTTCGTCAGTTAAAGATCAGTTCAGCAACAGCCCAATCGTTAAGCCTTATTTTCGATTCTTTTGAATTATCCAAAAATGCACTTTTGTATTTATCCGACGGGGATAAGCAGGAATTTATTGGTGCCCATACAAGTTTAAACAACAACACAAATAAAGTACTTGGAACTGACCTTATTCACGATGATGTTCTTGTGATCGAATTGCAGGAACCGAAAGAAGAAGCAGGAACATCTTTATTACATATCGGAACAGTGGTTCACGGATTTGTTGATCTTGAAGAGATGTTGAAAGACATAGGCGATTCAGGAAGCTGCGAGTATGATGTGAACTGTCCGATTGGTACCGGTTGGGAAAACCAAAGAAATTCGGTAGCAATTATGATCAACGGCGGTGGATTTTGTACAGGCTCTTTGATCAACAATACTTCCGGAGCAATTATTCCATATTTTCTTTCTGCAAATCACTGTGGAACAACTCCCGGAAGTTGGGTTTTCCGTTTCAGATGGGAAAGAACTGCTGCCAATGCAATTTGTGCAACAGCAAATAACGGATCAAACAATGGTCCTACAACTATGAATGTAAACGGAGGTACTTTGCGCGCAAACGGTGCGAATTCCGATTTTACCCTGACAGAATTAAACACAGCACCGGATCCGGCGTGGGGAATTTACTACAACGGCTTCAACGCAACAGATATTCCGGCAACCTCAGCAGTTGGAATTCATCACCCGGCAGGAGATATCAAGAAAATTTCTTTCGAAGACCAGGCACTTATCTCTACAACTTTCGGTTCTTGTCCGCCGGACAGCCACTGGGGAGTAACCGGTTGGGATGACGGTGTAACAGAAGGAGGTTCATCAGGTTCTCCTTTATTTGATCAAAATCACAGAACAGTCGGACAATTACATGGTGGAGCATCAGTTTGTGGTGGTTCTCAATTGTCAGATGAATATGGAAAAATTTACACTTCCTGGTTAGGAGGCGGAACAAATCCTACACAATTGAAACACTGGTTAGACCCTAACAACACAGGCGCAACAATAGTTGACGGGGTAGATCCTGCAGGGCCGGGAGTTGCTCTGGATGCCGGAATGGGTGCAGTTCAGGGAGCAAGCGGAACACAATGTTCAGGAACGGTAACACCTTCTTTTACATTAGTTAATTTTGGTACAACTGTCTTAACCGCTGCAACGGTTCATTACGGATATGACGGTGATTTCAGTCAAACGTATAGCTGGAGTGGTTCATTAAACCAATACCAAAACCAGGTAATTGCTTTGCCATCTGCTACTTTAGCCGGCGGAGACCATTTATTTAACGCTTATGTGACTAATCCGAATGCAAGCACAGATGAAAACAATAATAACGATACCATTGAATCAGGTTTCACAACAATCGTAAACCCTGTTATTGTTGATCTTTCTTTAACTACAGACCGTTGGGGAAGTGAGATAACGTGGGAAGTAACGAATCTGACGGATGATTTGACATATTACACTGGTGGTCCTTACGCTGACGTTCAGGGTGGTGCAACTTACACATCTTCTTTCTGTTTATCTGACGGATGTTACCATTTCACCATTAACGATTCATACGGAGACGGAATGGCAGGAACACCTAGCGGTCATTACGAATTAATGTCAGATGGCGGTTTAGCAGGTGAATTACTTGCTGCAGATGCTGATTTCGGTTACACAAATACCATTACTTTCTGTATTGGTGAAAATGGACTGAACGAATTATCCGATCTTCAGGAATCATGGAGTATGTATCCGAACCCTGCCAGTGATGTAATTGAATTCGGATTTGTAAATGACAATCTGACAAAAGAAATTACGATTGTTACAGCACAGGGAGCAGTTGTTAGAACGGCTTCCACATCAGGAGTTTCAACAAACTTAAATATCTCTGACCTGGCTTCAGGAGTTTACTTCGTACAAATGAAAAACGCGCTTGGAACAAGCACTAAGCAGTTGATTATTAAATAGCACTTTCCGCCGCTGTGGACTCAGCGCGAGAAGGAGAAAACATAAAAGGAAAAGCCCCGTTCGTTTATTCGGATGGGGTTTCTTTTTCCCTCCTTGAGGAGGGATTAAGGTAGGTGGCATCAAATTGTTAAAAATCCACCACCCTCCTCACTCTTTCCCTTCGGTCTTCGAAAGCAGTGCTTTCTCTTCTCAAGGGAGGAAGCAAGATTCTCGTTTTGATTTCCAAAACATCTTAAAATCCTATTGTCCTAAAATCTATCTTTACGTCATGGCAAAAGTTAAAACAGCATTTTTCTGTCAAAATTGTGGATATGAAGCCCCGAAATGGCTTGGAAAATGTCCGAGCTGCGGCGAATGGAATACACTTATTGAGGAATTGGTTGAAAAGAATCAAGGAAATGTGGTGGCATTTTCTACAAGCAGCGGCCGTTCAGCGAAAGCACAACTTGTTTCCGAAATTGAACGCAGCGAGCAGCAGCGTATCTTTTTGCCCGATCCCGAAATGAACAGAGTGCTTGGCGGCGGATTAGTCCCTGGCTCATTAATCCTTTTCGGCGGCGAACCGGGAATAGGAAAATCTACTTTGCTGTTACAACTTGCCGTTCAGGCTCAATTAAAGATTCTTTATGTTTCGGGTGAAGAGAGCGAACAGCAAATTAAGATGCGTGCCGAACGCATTGGAGAGAAAAACAAACAGGTTTACCTGCTTACAGAAACGAATCTTCAAAACATCTTTAAACAGGCCGAAGAACTGAACCCTCAATTACTGATCATCGATTCCATTCAAACCTTGTTCAGCTCACAAATTGAAAGCGCCCCGGGAAGTATTTCCCAGATTCGGGAATGCACAGCTCAATTACTACGCTATTCCAAAATAACAGATGTTCCCGTGTTTTTAATCGGGCATATAACCAAAGAAGGATCGCTTGCCGGACCAAAGGTTCTGGAACACATGGTAGATTGTGTATTGCAGTTTGAAGGCGACCAGCATTATATGTACCGCTTACTTCGCGGAGTAAAAAACAGGTTCGGAAGCACCAATGAATTGGGGATTTATGAAATGCAGGGAACAGGCCTGCGCCCGGTTGAAAATCCTTCGGAAATACTTATTTCATCAGCCGATTCCGGATTGTCGGGCTCAGCAATTGCTGCTACCCTGGAGGGAATACGACCATTATTAATAGAAGTTCAGGCGCTGGTAAGCACAGCCGCTTATGGAACTCCGCAGCGTTCATCAACCGGTTTTGATCTGAGAAGATTAAATATGTTGCTTGCTGTGATGGAAAAACGTTGTGGATTCAGACTTGGGACAAAAGATGTTTTCCTGAACATTGCCGGTGGAATTCGCGTGGATGATCCGGCCATTGACATGGCAGTTGTTGCAGCCGTACTTTCTTCCAATACCGATATTGCAATTGCAAGAACCGTTTGCTGCTCTGCCGAAATCGGACTATCAGGAGAGATCCGCCCGGTTAACCGTATTGAGCAGCGGATTCGTGAAGCGGAAAAACTGGGATTCGATAAAATTGTCATATCCCAGCACAACAAGGGTATTAACCAAAAAGATTTTAAAATCCAATTAGTTCAGATTTCACGCATCGATCAACTGGTAAAAGAGCTCTTTGCCTGATAAGTATCCGCAGATTCGCGTTGATTAATCATCAAATGCATCCATCCGTTCAATTTTGCACGTATAAAGGCTTCTAATTCATACATTTGCTTTCTATTCTGTTTTCGGTTAAACTACTTAAACTATGAAATCATTATCCCGAATCCTGTTCGCAGGAATTCTTTTGTTCATTGCGAACCAATCTTACGCACAAATTGCGTGGAACGAAATACCTGCTATTCCGTTGAATCCGGCTGCCGGAGAAACGAGTCCGCAAAGTTATGATGTAATGATAGCCGATGATGGAAGAATCTACGCCAGTTACATTTTCAATAACGGTACAAATTACCAGATCTATTTTCAGGAGTATGTTCCCGGAATAGGCTGGACAATTCTATACAATGATTTCGTTTACAGTGGTTTTGAAGCAATCCATTCTTTCAAACAAGGTGGTAACATCTTTGTTTTAGTGAAAAGAGATGATGCCGTTTCAACACCTCAAATGCGTTTGTATCAGATTTCTTCCGGCTCGGTATCAATAGTTACAGATATCAATTTTTCTGATATTCCGGATGGGGCCGATTATCGTGCAGTGATGTCAGAAACCGGCAGTTTCATTTATATGCTTCACAAAAACATTTCGAATTCCATATTAAAATTAACGCAATTCAATATTGCCGGAACCACCACTATGGCCTTAATGGTCCCAACGGGCGCTTCAACCACATATAATTACGATTTGGTTGAGCATCAGGATACTGTTTATATTGGTTTAACCCGAGCCGAGAGTTCATTGCATTATACTTATTTGCACAAGGCTCCGCTTACAATGGCGGGAATTGTTCCTCATCACCCGGGAAATACAGACGGACAACTTGGGGGAGTATCAGGAGCTGTTGCCTTGCAGGGGATAGCCATGAGCAAGGATTTTGCAAATCACACCATTAATATTTTGACACGAGAGGATAACGGTCCTTTCCAATATAAATTTATCCCGGCATCGTTAACCACAACCTTTGTCCCGTCTTCCACAAGTTATTCGCCGAATCCCGGCATTCCCGCAGTATCCTTGTCGTTTCCGGCAACAAACCGTTCCATTTATTTCGGATCGGTTAATTCAACCGTTTCACCGACAACGTACGTCACAGAAGTTATCCAGCACGATTATATTACAGATCAGACTACTCAATATTCCGGATTTAATTTCGACGGGGTGGCAGATCAAAGTTCGAACTGCCGTTTAGCCTACGCAGAATCATTGGATCTTGCGGTTGTGTCTTTGTATGATGCAAACCAATCCAAAACAAGGTATTATTTAAGCAATCACGCGCCGGTCCAGGGATCGGCAGGAACTTCTTATACAGTTTGTCCAACAGTGAATTCAACATTAATCTCAGGCCTCGAATTTACAGATGCAGATGGGCAGACCATTGCAATAACCGATATTTCAGCAGCCGACGGAGCTATGTTCCCCACAGGTTCTTTAACTTCTACCCTGGTAAGCCAGGCGGGAAACAGCACTTTCTTCACTATTCAGGGCACACCGGCAATAGGTGGAACAACAACACTTACCATCACCTACACAGATGGATTTACAACTTCCACCTCACAGTTTACGGTTAACGTAATTGTTACTGCAGCCGCACCAACGTTTAATCAAAGCACTATTTCGGTTTGTTCAAACAACGGTTTAGTCGATTTCAGCGAGTACGTATCGGAGCCGGGAGGAATATTAACTATTGGCGGATCATCGGCTCCATTCAGCGGGTTGTCTTATAATTCCAACATTACAGGACTTCCTTATGAAACCGCCATTCAGCTTGATTACACTATTACTTCGATTGGCTGTAACTTAACCGCTTCAGCACAATTGACGCTTCACGAATCAGCAACCGTAACAGTGGCAACCACTCCAACTTCTTGCGGCGGAACAACCGGAACCGCCATTGCGACTATTGCTGGTGGAACGAGTCCGTTTTTGCTTCAGGCGTGGAGTTCAGGTGAAACGAGCGTAACTTCCGTAAACAATTTAGCCCAGGGAACTTATACTTTTACGGTTCAGGATGCCAATTTGTGTTCGGTAATTAAGGAATTCACAATCGTTCCTACGGGAGTTGATATTGTACCAACCATTTCAAATGCAACTTGCTTCGGAGCAAATAACGGATCAATCTCCGTTTCATTAAACGGCTTTTCAGCACCAGCCGTTCTTATCTGGAGCTCTGGTCATTCTTCCACTTCGGTAAGTAATTTAACTCCGGGAACTTATACGGCAACTGTCACTGATGCTTCGAATTGTGTTTACACAGAGGCGTTCACCATTACAGCACCAACTGCATTATCTGCTGAAACCGTAGTTACAAGTCCAACTTGCGGAAACAGCGATGGCTCTATGGAAGTTCAAAATATTGCCGGTGGTGTAGGACCTTATGATGTAAGCTGGTCAACCGGCGGAACAAACGCTTTGGAAACCAATGTGGCATTCGGAGTTTACTCTGCAACCATTACCGACAATACGGGTTGTCAAACTATTAAAACGGTTTTTGTCAGCGAACAAAACTCAGCTAATCTAACAGGATCAATAACAGGTTCACAATGCGGATCCAGCACAGGAGAAATTGACGTTACACCGATTATGGCTTCGGGGCAAACGGTTCAGGCAATTAACTGGTCTTCGGGACAAAACACAGAAGATCTTTCTTTGGTTCCGGCGGCATTATACATTTGTACACTTACAACAAACTCAAATTGCCATGCAGTAAGAGGATGGAATATTCCGATTGTTGCTCCGGAACTGCAGCCTATTTGTGTTGTTACCGTTGACAGTTTGACATCAACCAACCTCGTAATTTGGGAAGACGTTCAACCAATCGGAATTCATCATTACAACATCTACAGAGAAACTTCCGTTCAGGGAGAATATATCCTGATAGATACTGTTGACGCTGCAAACACATCGTTGTTCAATGACGTTGTTGCATCTCCGATTGCACGTTCATGGAGCTACAAAATAAGTGCTGTGAACGGATGTAACATTGAAGGTCCCCTTTCTCCTCAGCACCGAACGATGCATTTGGGTGCACTTGATGCAGGATCTTCTCAAACCCAGGTCTCATGGAACGCGTATGAAGGAACGACCTACAGCAGTTTCGTTTTGTGGAAATATACCGATGCGAATTTATGGGAACAGATAGGAACATTGCCGGTTACCCAGGTTAGTTACATTGACAATACGGATTTTGCAACTCCCGGATTGGATTATATTGTTGATTTAAGCTTAGACGAGCCATGTTCTGCGTTAAAATACCTGGCTCAGGATTTCAACACTACGCGCTCCAACAAGGATAAAGGATCCTTTAAAGTTGGTGAAGGAACAGGAGATTCCAACAATGAACTGAACGAATCTTTCCTTAGCCAAATCAGTTTATTCCCGAATCCAACTACCGGTGTTTTGAATATTGAACAGGTAACTGCAAAATCGGTTGGAATAACCATTACCGATCTGACCGGCAAAAAAATCCTTGTGTCTGAATTGAATACGCTTCATTCGACTATTGACATGAATGAACTGAAACCGGGGACTTACCTGGTTGAAATGTCATTAAACAATACGAAACGCGTTGAGCGCATCGTAAAAATATAAAGCTTATGAAATCAGTATTAATCACGCTTGCGGCACTTTTCTGTTTCGGGACAGGTCACTCACAGCTTACCTGGTCGAGTGGTATTCCTGCGAATCCGGATTATACAGACACCTACGTTCCTATGGAAAATGTGATGTATAACAACGATGTTTACGAGGTATACGACGGTGGCGGGAACGATTTGAAATTATCGCGGTACAATTCACAAACCGGACAATGGAGCATTGTACAAACAGTGAACAACCCGGGAACGAACGTTCGGTACCGCTCTGCAATTATTGGCGACAGTTGGTTCATTGTGGTTGCCGGAATTTCAGACACGAAAGTTTATAAATTCAATTTTACCGCTCAAACGTTGAATCTTTGTACTGGAACACTTCCATGGGTTCCGGATGCATGCTGGGTCTCTAAAAACAATCCCGGAGGAAATGAATTTTCCCTTGCTTACACTGTCAACAGTTCAGATGTATATTTAAGCATTTTTGATACCACTACCGAAACATTTTCCGGATCAGATTACACGTCATTGCTCAACTCTGCAGGAACTGATTTGTCTTCTTCCGGTGTAGAACTTTATTTATCAGCGAACGATGTATATGTAGGCGTTAGCGGTGCCGTAAACCGATTGCTGAAAGCAGCGCTTACAAATATTTCTTCACCCACCTATTACAATTCCGCGGGAACGAACGATGGTTATTTCAGATTAAACGGTTCGAACTTAGTGAACGGCTTTTACTACCTGACAGGTGACGGGCAATCAGAGCCTTATATAACAGTTCAGAATTCAACTAACTATGAGGGATATGAAAGTCAGCTTGCAGATGTTGATATCAACATAAGCACTTCTACAACAACCCCGAATACATTCTATACCTGGCAAAACGATCATGAATCGTTGGAACATGCGGCTTATGCCTTTCTTGCTTCACCGTTCAGTACAGTTAACAATGGTTCGAACTACGATAAATTCTATGTTTACCGCAAGGATAACGGAACAAACATCTGGGATTCATTAGGGCCGAAAATTGAATACGGAATTTACGACGTTACACCGAACACGCTGCGCTTAAGCCTTGAAAACAGCAATCAACAGCATCTTTTAACCGGTTATGCCTCAACTGACGGCGAATACTACTTTAAAGTTCTAAATAACAAACCGTCGGTGATCACCGCTTCACAAAGTATCAGTTCAGGAATGTGCGGCGGACATAATAACCTCATCTATCCGCAGCTGGAAATTGAAGATGCCGATAACGATTACATTCGCATTTTATCCGTTACATCCACAAACGGAAATGTACAAAATGCCTATGCTGTTGCAATCGGAGCAGATAATTCGTCTTCTCCGGGATGGAGCAAATTTGCGATCTACGGATTTGTTCAAACACAGGGAAACACTCAAATCATAGTTACTTATACCGACGGATGGAACGTCTTCACAGAGACTTTAAACAGTATCACCATTGTTGGTACCGCACCGAATATCATCTTTGATTCATCGATCAGCCACCTGTGCAGTAACGAAAACATGATTAGTCTATCGGATTACGTAAACTACGTTGATCAGGGCGTTTTCTCGATCAACGGACAGATCATTCCGAATGGAATAATCGATGGAATAGAATATTACAACAGCCAGCCAAGCGGCTCTCTGGATTATAAAATCAATGTTGATGGCTGTATCGTTGAAACAGGCACTTCTTATAATTTCGTGCTTGCAGGTACGGCATCTGCAACTACAACCGCGGCGTCATGCGGTGCTGAAAACGGTTCGGCAACTGCATCGTACACCGCCGGAACATCAACAAATTTCACGGTAGAATGGTCAACCGGTGAAACTACCCCAACTATCAACAATTTGAATCCCGGAGCATATTACTACCACGTAACTGACGACAACGGCTGTCACGCTACCGGATTTGCCGGAGTTGGTACCGCGAGCATCACTGCAACAGAAACCATTACCGATGTTTCCTGTTACGGGTTAAACGACGGAGAACTAAGCATTGTAGTTTCGGGCCCGACGAATTACCAGACTATCTGGTCGAACGGATATTCTACACCAACAATCCAAAATCTTTCAGCCGGAACATACTGGGTAACCATTTATGATCTCGACGGCGATTGCCAGGTAACTTATAACTACACCGTAACCCAGCCATCACAGCTGCATGCAGCATTTTCAGAACTTGAACCGGCATGCGGGTTAACCAATGGCGCTATTTACGGAACCTATTCGGGAGGAGCCGGAGGTTATACTTACAATTGGTTAAACCAGGGACAAACACTTCCTGATCTGAACAATGTTGGTTATGGTTTTTACGAAGTGGAACTTACCGATGCAAATGGTTGTATAGATACATTCGGCCACCAACTGGATAATTTCCAGGCGCTCGATATAGAAGAAACTATTAGCGCTGCCACCTGTAATTTATCGAACGGTGCTGTTTTTGTCAATCTGCAGGCCGACCCCAACGGAGGAACCACTGTACCGGTATCAATAAACTGGAGCAACGGAGCAATTGGAAATTCGAATGGCAACTTAAATTCAGGTTCATACACCGTTGACGTGGTAAACACCATTTCCATTATTCCGTTTACCGAATGTCACGCTATGAAGTCATTCTTTGTTCCGGTCAAAGCGCCGATCATTCAGCCGATTTGTCTGGTTACAGTTGACACCTTAACAACAACGAACCTGGTGGTTTGGGCTCCATCCGATTATTACGGAATTGACTACTACAAGATTTACAGGGAAAACTCCGCTGCAGGCGAATACAGCTTAATTGACACGGTAGATTACGACAATTTATCAGTTTTCAATGATGTTGTGGCTTCACCGGAACACCGTTCGTGGAGATACCGTATATCCCAGGTAAATGAATGTGGAATTGAAAGTCCGGTTTCACCGGCCCATAAAACATTGCACCTCACTACTTTCGACATCCAGGCAGATCAATCCGTAGATATTTTATGGGATGATTACGAGGGGAACATCAATGCTGCGACTTATCATGTTTGGCGTCATACCAATCAGAATGACTGGGAAGATGTAGGGACTGTTGCTGTGGGCACAACCATTTACAATGATATTCCACCACTCGGAAGTACCGGTTTAGATTACTACATTGAGATGCTTCTGCAAACACCCTGTACCGCTGAAAAAGCCCAGGATTTCAACACTACCCGTTCCAATAAAGACAAAGGGGCATTTAAGGTTGGCGAAGGAACAGGGAACAGCAACAACGAATTGGGAGAAAACAGTTTCAGCTACCAATTGTACCCGAATCCGTTTACTTCTAACCTGGTAATTGACATTACTCAAAACGGTATCGGCCAGGATCTATTGATATTCAATGTAAACGGTCAGCTTTTGCATACGACACGAATCGAATCAGCTCACCAGGTAATTGACTTATCGTCATTGGCGCAAGGGCTTTACTATATTCGGATAGAAGGAAGCGCGAATAATCTTTCTGTAGTTAAAAACTAGGACAAGTTAGTAGTTGGAACCGCAAGCGATTCTGACAAAACATAAAAACAGAAACCGCAAAGAAGAGCGCAAAGGATATATCTCTGCGCTCTTTTTGTGTGCGTTATTCAGCAACAGTTTTATTCGGTTTAGGACCGGCATGTCCGTTGGTTTCGATCACTTTTCGAGCAGCCTTATACTTTGCAACGAAAGAACCATTGGCAGCTTTGAAAAGACTTAGAAAGCGATCAAGGCGGTCGATAAGCAGCCGGTTGATTTGTTTTTCCAGCGTACCTATTGCCTTTGTTTCGAGGGTACGTTGAATGATGGCCTGCCTTACACTATTCTTACGGTTTTCCAGGTCTGTCACTTTCAACTGAAACTGCTGAATTTGTTCAGCACTAATTCCTACTGTTCCCAGTTCAGCTCCGTGCGTTTGCAGATCCTCCAGCAAGGCAATACTAATTACCTGAAGGCGATTAGCTGACAAATGAGTTAGAGTAGTTCTTGAGTCTCGGTTCCGCTCACGCAAAACCAAGTCGTTTGTTTCGGTTGCATAGAGAAACAATGCGTTTTTCAGGATGCTTATGTCTTCAGTCAGAGCTTTCAGATACGCTTCTTTCTCAAGCCTGATTCCCTGTGTAATTGTACTTTGCAGGTTCAGCTTATTTTCCAGAGTGTTCAGTAAACTATTTAACTCGTCTACTGCAGTTACCATTGATTGAACCCCGTTCCAAACGGTTTGGTGGTCATTTACCACAGCGAGTACATTCTGGTACATCGAGATGTGGCTTAAAGTTTTTTTCTGCATGTGGTTATATATTTAAGTCACTAACGTTAAGTCAGCGTTTCAAATTGTGTCAATACCCTGTACTACAGTTGTTAAGGAGCGTTAAATCAGGGCTTTTTCTGAGCATAATACATCTGCGGGTTTTCAAAACCCGCTTTCTATTTAGCCAAAAAAATGAGTTTTCCTGCCTCCACAGACAGATTTACCGGTTCGCTGACTGCCTGCGGGGACAAACCTATCAAGTCACGGAAGCAAACCTGGCTCACGTTATTACAAACCTATCATATCATGGAAGCAAACCTGTTGCATATGATAACAAACCTATCGAGTCATGAAAGCAAACCTCACACATGCATGAACAAACCTATAACCTCATAGAAGCAAACCTATTATAGTACACCAGTAAACTTGTTACGTCTGGAATCGAACCTGTCTGATCACGGAGTAAAACTATTCCATCATTGAAGGAAACCTGGCCCATGTGATAACCAACCTATAATCTCATGGAAGCAAACCTATTATAGTAAACCAGTAAACTTGTTCCATCCGGAAGCGAACCTGTCTCGCCTGAGGACAAATCTACTACGTGATAGAAGCAAACATGGCTCCTCAGGGATTATCCATTTTTTTCATTGGCTGAAACCGTTTAACCACTCAATTACAGCTACCAATAGTCAAATTAATTCGACGATTTGGATCTTTATGCTTTTCTTTGCCGTGAAAAACAAAATTCGAATACATGAAAACACAGTTACTTACAGTTTTATTGATGATTCAGGGTTTAATAGCCGTTTCAGCGTATGGAGCTAGTCCTGTTGTGACATTCAACGGTTACCAAAACACATCTGTCTGTTCGGGTCAGTATGCCTACGTGCTCGACGGAACAATTGTTACGGATACCGATGGCGACCAAATAAGTATCACTTCCGTTATTTCTTCTAATCCGGTCATTATTAATCCTGCCAATTTATCGGGTTATTTCCAGACAAATTCAGGGCCGCCGGCATACGAATCGATTGGTTATTACTACGGAACTATCGGAAGTGTAGGAACAGCTACAAACGTAGACTTAACCTATACTTTTTCCGACGGAACAAACACCACCACTTTGACGGTGACCTACCTGGTTAAGAACTCACCCAATCCGGTGTTCTTAAATTCAAACTACGAGGTTTGTGCCAGTTTGGGTTCTGTAATGGTGAACGACTGGGTTTATCCGTCAGGTGGTTATTTCGAAATTGACGGCGAAGAAACATTTTACGACGGTGTATTCCACGTAGACGATTATACCTACCCGACAACTGTTAATTTAGGTTACAATTATACTGCACCAAACGGATGTTCGGTAACAACAAATACAAACGTAACCATTCACGTTGCCCCACAGATTGAATTGTATCCGAGTGATGCATCTTCCTGTGTTTCCGGAGACGGTGGTATGGACGCATCCATTTATTCTGATGCCGGTTCAAATTACACTTTCGTCTGGAACGATGGGAACACAACAGAAACAGATCGAACAGGTTTATTACCGGGTTCATATCATATCGACGTTACAGATGAAGACGGTTGTATTTCAGAAGCATCGGGATCTATTGGTTTAACAGGCGTTTCTTTTAATGAAACGGTTGATTCTGTTACCTGTGCAAACGATGGCGACGGTGCAATACAGTTGAACATTACAGGATTAAGCAATCCGCTTTCCATCTACTGGAGTTCGGGACAAACTTCCGAAAGCATTACCAATGTTCCGGCAGGTGTTTACACCATTTACATTTCAGATGCTGCAGGATGTAACGTTTCAAAAACATTTAATGTTCCGCAGCCTGATGTACTTTACGCAGACGTTTATTCATACCCTCCGTCAACATGTTCCAGTGCAGACGGTTCTGCATACATAAGCGGAGTTTATGGTGGAAACGGTAATTATTCCTACGAATGGTCTACCGGTGAAACAACTTCAAGTATTTACAGTTTGCCTACAGGCCCGTTCGATTTAACTATTACAGATCAATACGGCTGTTCAAGTACTATGGAATATGCTATTTATGATTACAACGCGCCGTATACTTACCTCGACGAGATCGTTCCAACAGCATGTGGGGCTGAAGACGGTGCAATTTACCTGGACACTTTATCTTTCGGCTCACCGATCTTCTTTGATTGGTCGAACGGGGAAACAACTTTAGATGTTGACCATTTAGCTGCCGGCGATTATGTATTGCATGTTTATGATGTGGCTGGTTGCGATGCTTATGAATTTTATACTGTTCCTACAACAGCACCTTTGCAGCAGCCATTGTGTATGATTTCAGTAGATTCCGCTACTACCACAAACATCGTTGTCTGGGAAAAAGTGGATGCAGCTAACGTTGATTACTACAAGATCTACCGCGAAACCGTAAATCCGAACGAGTTTGTAGCGGTTGGAACAGTTTCAAATGCAGCACAGTCTATTTTCAACGATGTGAACGCTTCACCGATTGCTCAGTCATGGAGATACAAAATTACAGCCGTTGATGCCTGCGGAGTTGAAGGACCTGCTTCCAGCGCGCATAAAACCATGCACATTACAACAATCGACTTAGGGAACGGCGATTTCCAGGCAATCTGGAATCCTTACTACGGAGTTGAATACAATACGTACAAATTATTCCGCTATACTGCATCAACCGGTTGGGAGGAAATTGCAACCCTGCCTTCAGTTATCAATAATTATTACGATACACCTCCGAATTCAGTTGACTTGGATTACATGGTTGAACTGGACCTTGATTTTACCTGTATAGCTGATTACTTAAAAGCGCAGGATTTCAACACTACACGTTCCAACAAAGACAAAGGAAGCTTTGCTGTTGGTGAAGGAACAGGAGATTCAAACAATGAATTAGGAGAAGAAAGCATTATCATGGAAGTGTACCCGAACCCGGTAAGCAGCACCTTAACGGTCTCTGTCTCGGCAAACGGAATGAACAAAACCATGTACCTTGTTACCGTTGACGGACAAATTGTTCAAACTTCAGTAATGCATTCAGTTGTTGAAACAATCGATATGTCACATTTATCAAACGGATTATACTTCCTGAAAATCGAAGGACAAAACGCAACAATCCCGGTTGTAAAAAACTAGGAACAGGATTTCTATAAAAAAAGTCGGGGCGAATGATCATTCGCCCCGACTTTTTTTGTTTACTGAAGACTAAAGGCTCCGGAACTGCGGTTTTTGTGGCTAAAAATTCATACTTTTCGTTTTTCAATCTATTCAACATGAAAAGCTTACTATTTTTCCTTTTACTTATTCCGGTTGGGAGTACTGCACAGAAGATTACCGATCCGGTAGTGTACAACGATAAGATTGTAGAATACCAGGATCAGATCGGTTACGCCATGGTTGCTATGAATGAGCACATTGGAACTGATGAATCTACCCTAAGTTCTGCAGAAGAATTGCGATTAGACCTGTTGAAAATCATTGTGGAGTCGATTTCCGGAATAAAGAAAATGCAGGCCTTTGATGGTAACGATGACATGAGAAAAGCCGGACTGGCTTTGTTTCAATTTTACGAGAGAGCAGTAGCTACTGATTATAAAGAAGCAATTAGTATTCTGTACAAGGAAGATTTATCGGAAGACGACATAACTGTTTTAGAAGGAATTGTCGTTAAAATTACAGAGGATGAAAGTGAATTTGATATTGCTTTCGAAAAAGCACAGACTGCTTTCGCTAAAAAGCACAACATTGAGCTTGAAGAAAATGAACTGCAGGAATTGCTCAATGATGAAGAAGAATAAAAAACCCCATTAACGTAAGCTAACGAGGTTTTTTGGTAGTAGTGAATTAAATTGTGGCTATTGCTTTATTCCACTTTGGTAAGTGCTTGTGTTATATCCGAAATAATATCTTCGTAATGTTCAACTCCAACAGATAATCTTACCAGGGCAGGACTAATTTTCATTGCTTCTTTCACATCTAATGGAACATCTGCATGTGTCATGGTTGCAGGATGTTCAACCAAACTTTCTGTACTTCCCAAACTCACGGCAAGTTTGATCAGTTTCAGGTTGTTTAAGAACGTGAACGCCTCTTTTTCACCTCCTGCAATGTCAAACGCAATCATTGCTCCGCTGGATGTATATTGTTCCGCGTAAATGCGTTTTTCGGTTTCTGTGCCTTGTTCCGGAATAAATCCTAAATAATAAACATGCGTAACTTTCGGATGGTTTCTAAGAAATTTCGCCACTTCAACAGCGTTTTTCGCCTGTTCTTCCATACGGACCTTTAATGTTTCCAAACTTCTCATTAACAACCAGCCTGTCCATGGTCCGGCCATGTTTCCTAGAAATGTGCGTAATCCTTTGATTCTAGCCATTAGTTCTTTCGATCCCAAACAAGCTCCGGCAATTACATCGGAATGTCCGCCAATGTATTTTGTTGCCGAGTAAATAACCAAATCTGCTCCAAATTTCAAAGGATGCTGCCATAGCGGTCCCATGTAAGTATTGTCAACGGATAGAATAACATCTGAAGCTGCATTGCTGAAACGTTTTTTGATGTCAGCGCACATCTTGATGTCAATTAGTGCATTTGTCGGATTTGCCGGTGTTTCAATGTGAATCATTTTCAGGCGATCACCTTTTCCTGTAGCCTCGATTCGCGAAACAATGGTGTCAAAATCTTCATCTGCACGAAAACCTACCGAATCAATATTCATTTTCTTTAGAAAGTGATTGATAAAATGATCTGTTCCACCGTACACAGGACGAGAATACAAAAGTAAATCACCGGGAGAAAGAAATTCCATAAGCGCAGTAGAAATAGCCGACATTCCACTTTCAAAAACAGCACAGTCTTCGGCTTCGTCCCACAAACACAATCGATTTTCCAGTATTTCAAGGTCAGGATTGTTCAGGCGGGAATAGATTAATCCTAATTCTTCATTCTCCCCTTTTTCCCGAATTCCGTAGGCAACTTCGAAGAATGCTTTTCCTTCCTCGGCCGTATTGAAAACAAAGGTTGAAGTTTGAAAAATCGGACACTTAATCGCTCCTTCAGATAAAGAAGGTTTGTATCCATAGCTCATCATTAAACTTTCTGGTCTCATTATTCTGTAATTTACTTACTAAGTAAAATGAAATTTCTATTTGGTGATGACCAGTAGAAAAAAATACTGTGTTCTGTAACATTTCATCACTTATTTTCCATTACAAATAGTTCGAATTCCCTATTTTTAGAAAAATGTTCTATGATGGAAAGTAAACCGGAAGTTGTGTTGGATGTGATTGATCATCATATTTTAATGCTTTTACAGGAAGATGGTAAAATGAACAACAAAGAAATTGCTTCCAGAGTTGGCCTTTCCGTTACTCCAACATTTGAACGGATCAAGCGGATGGAACGACAAGGGGTAATTCAGGGTTATACTGCGAAAGTAAGTCTGAACGCAATTGGAAAGGGATTGCAGGTTTTTTGCCAGGTTTCACTTCAAAATCATCAGCTGGAAACTGTAAATGAGTTTGAAGCTGCGGTTATTGAACTCAAAGAAATCACTTCCACTTTTCATGTGGCGGGAACTATTGATTATTTATTACTGATCCAGGTAAAGGACATGGATGCCTATCAGCAATTTTTGAAGAATAAAATTACGCGAATTCCGCACATCGGGCAGGTGAACAGCAATTTTGTGATGACAGTTGTGAAGTAAGAAGTTATCTCGCCATAAAAAAACCCCGCTGGTAGTTGCCAACAGGGTTTCAGTTTAGTAGTAATTTAGATTTCTATGTTTAAAAGACGGATTCTTGTTACAGGGAGTTGCCTGTCAATTTTGTAAATTCAAACATTTAACATTTCGAACCCACTATTTTTTCACAAACCGGGTAGTCGAATCGTTTGTTCGGAGCAGATAAATTCCTGCTGCAAGACTATGAACATCCACCGTATTTCCATTTCCTGCAAGGATTACCTGCCCTGCTGTATTAGCTATTTCGTAGTCTGCAACGGCATTTTCCTCATTCAGTTGAATGGTCAGAACATCGTTAACCGGGTTTGGATAAACAGAAAGTACATCTTTGGTTGTTTCATCTATTCCAAGGCCTCCGTACAGAATGTAGTCAATTGTTGCCTGAAAAAACGCTACGCGATTTGCATAAGTATCAATTTCGAACGGATCAAAAAAGCTGCTCGTTAAATTGGAGGCGGCATTCGGATTTCTGGTCATTACAGATTTTCCGGCAAATGTGTACGAAGAGGGTCCCATTTCATAAATGCTCACAATATCGCTATTCGGAGTTACCGCATCTACATACCACGAAGTTGGGAAGATCCAGGATATAGAATTTGTGAAGTTCGCCGGAGCCCCGGA
Source organism: uncultured Flavobacteriales bacterium (assembly GCA_946479985.1). The sequence goes on along the minus strand of CAMLIF010000014.1, from coordinate 19,843 downwards.
AACAACATTCAATTCTGAAACTCCTGCACCACTATCGTCAGCGTAAGATTGTGCATCGTATGCAACCAATCCCATTTTGTCATAAGCGAATGAGCCGCTTGTGAAAGTGGTTGGGGCCGTGTAACCTCCGCTGTAAAGCATATCGGTTCCAATAATCCACACTTTTCCCATTCCGTATAAATACAGGTTCAGGGCAAATAATCCGTTTGTTCCTTCGTCCCACAAATTCAAATCGGAACCATCGCTTGAACAATACCAGATCACCAAATCGTAATTTTCAAAAAGTGTTGCGTCCGGCAGCGCGCCTTCATCCGCAATATCCCATTCATCAATTTGGGTGTATGTAGTTCCGTTCAAATCTGTGATAATCGTATCTGTATTTGATGGAAAATAATTGTTGTCGTCTACTACTAAAATGGTTTGCGACCAGGCAGCCGAACCAAAAGCAGTCAGTAAAAGCAGAAGTAGTTGTTTTCTCATGAGTTGAATATTAAGTTGTTAGGAGTAAAGATAGGAAATGAAACAAGAGTTCGAATTCAATTGTCTGTATTTTAATCAATCTGAGCTGACAAGCTATCGCAATAAATACTTGAAAGAGAATGACTCAAAAAAGATTTTCTATAACCCGACTTAAACTGACAGAAATTTTCTATATTAGAAACACAATAACCCACTATCACAAATAAGTAAACCACTATCACAAACGGGCTGATACCCCTCCAGACTCTATGCGGTGTTAGCCGGTACCGTTTCATCCGGCTGGAAAGCTTTTGCTTTTAAATGATATAACCTATTTAATTATTATTTACATGAAAAAAATAATCTTATCGGTCGTAGTGTGCGCTATTGCATTAACGACCATCGGAACTGTCATTGTTTCCTGCGAGAAGGAAAGAGACATCAAACAATCTGCAGCATTGGATTCTAACAAACCGGACAACGGTGACGAGAAGATTATGCCTCCTGTTATTAGCATAACTGTTTTATCGGGAATTTGTAAGAATGTAACATGTGCACCGAATGCCCTTTTTACTATCAATAAACGAAATCGTATCCAGATGACGAAAGACGCATATACTATCGCAAATTATCCGGCGAATATGCGTTATACCATCTATAAAAGAACAACTCATGTTTCCGGCAATCTGTATAACATTGAAAGGATTGCTGAATTTAACTGTACGCAAAATGCACCGGTTTACTCAAGTGAATTACTAGATGATTCAACTATTTATTATGTAAGAATAACCGATGCCGCAGGAGGAGGGCCTCCGCAATATGATGTCATCGATATCACCACTCCGTCTCCGGCATTCCCGTTTACAAGTGGTACTGACAAAGGTGATCCTTGTTAAGTAACAAAATTTATAAGAAAGCGGATTACGAAAGTAGTTCGCTTTTTTTCGTACCTATAAATCTTTATTAATGGGATTTCTAAGTATGTTTTAATTTTTTGGTGATTGATTTGCAACAAATACTTACCTTCGACCAGTAACAATCAACTAATGAAATTCTTATTCATCCTCCTTCTGTTAATCCCGTTTGGAAGTTCCGCCCAGAAAATAACTGACCCGGTTGAATATTATAAGCTCCTGGAACTTATTCAGTATACTGCCAGCAATCAGATCTACGCGATTTCTGTTATGGCAAACGAAAAGGAGACTACGCCGGAGAATTTACAGGAATACAGATCGCTATTAATTGCAACTTTCAGGCAGGTAATTTTAGATTTAGATGAAACCGGGGGTTTTGAAGGAAACGATGATTTGAATAAAACGACTCGTGAACTGGTTGAATTTTACGAGAAAATGGTGACCGATCATTACGATGAGTATGTACAGTTTTTCTTGAACAAGAATAATACGGAAGATCCCAAACTAATGGAGATAATTGCTGCTCTTGTGAGCGAAGAGGCTAAACTGAGAACGGCATACTTTGAGGCACAACAAGCCTTTGCCACGAAGTCTGGGATAGAGGCGGAAGAATAGAAATCACTTCCCTTTGTTTACTTAAGATCTGAGTGGATGAGGTACGAATAGGGTACAAAATCACTCTAATTCTCCCAATCGTTTTTCAATTTTTTGAAGCATCTCATCCAACGTATAAATTACTCTGTTCTTTGAGTCGGTTGGTAAATCACGCTTTGTTTCATTGAAATACCCTTGATTAAAAAGTTCAAAGATTACGGTACAGAAGTCAGGGTTTCCAAACAGAGCTACTGCAACTCTGTACCCGCTTCCTTTTCGGTTGAGTCTGACACGAACTTATATTGTCTCAATATCAAGTCCTTTACAAATTCTAAAATTCCTTTATCCATGTTAATAATTTTTAACCCTTTTGGCTTATTTCTCGTTGAATGATCATCACGGCAAGTGATTGCCGTAATTGATTTCTCAATTTTTTATATTTTTTAGAACCAATGGTTTCAGAATAGTTGTCTTTTGATACGTGAATAGCATCAAACCAAAGGCGAAATTCACAATGCGGATACATGCATGGGATAGGATCATGCATTAACATGATTCTTGCTGTATGTTCAGCATCTTCCTTTTCCTCTATAAATGTTTTATCATAAGTTCCTTCCTCTGACAGATCCTTAATCTTTAAGATGCATATTTCAGAATCATACCGTTCAATTCCATTTGAAATCGTACTGATTAGTACGTCTTCGGCGTTTGAAAGAATATTCTCTTTAAGCCCTTGTCTGTTCACAGATATATCTCTTAAAGAAATTGATGCAAAAGGATTGTCTAAGTGTTCTAAATCACTTCGTCTGTAAATTTCTTCACCAACCTCAAATATATCAAGGCGGGGTCTAGACTTTTTATGCAATCTTTCAGGAATGTGCTGAAGAGTACAAGACATAGGTTTATTGAAAAAAGATTAACGGCTAAAAAGCAAAAGGACAGGTTTCTCGAGATTATCTTCTTCAAAATATTCTAGACTACTTTTAAGCGCAGATTCGAAAGGTATAAAACTAAAGGCGACCTCACCTTCGTCATCGATAATCAAGTTTGATAATCCAATCTTTGTTTTCCTGTACAGCAATAATTCAGCTTCATTACTAATGGAATATTGGAATTCCTTTAATCGAGCCGGGTCGATTAATTTTTGGATTTTATCAAATTCAGTAAATACGCATTGCAATGTGCGTTTTTGAAAAGTTGTTAAATCGTTTTTGTGTTGATTAATGATACTAGAAAACAAATCATTAATATGATCAGCAGAATATACAGAATAGAAATTTTCGTTCAATTCAGTTTCGAGATAAGAGTTGTACAAATCGTTGAATTCATCCGTTTGTAATAGTTCTTTTCTCTTAATTATTTTATCTAGAATAGTGCTCATTTATACAAATTAAGTGTTTTTTCTGTGAGAGAGGCAAAAAATATTTTGTTTTTAATTATTTGCATGCTATTGAATTCATCTAACATTGTTTTATCTGAGTTTATCTCTTTTTTTATCGTGTAATCTAATACAACTCCTTCAATGTCTTTTATTTCCCCTTTTGTACTTACAATATTAATTAAAGCTTCGTCCATATTGAACTGAACATTACAAAAACTATCACTCGGCAGATCATGGAATGGGTGATTGGGATATATTTTAATATAATCACTTATCGAATCACTCTTTTTTTCAACAGGAATGAAGTTTAAGTATCTAACAAAAATGCTTGCAGCAGCTAAATCTTGTGTTATTTCACTAAAAGCATTCCAGTATTGCATAAACTCTGAGATCAGTAAATCCAGTGGTTGGTATTGATCAACCAAGTGTAATCCAACAGATCCGATTCGAAAACGTAAACTTTTGCCATTGGAGTTCTCAAAAAGAATCCCCTCCCTTTTAATGGTAGTTTCTGCTTTGTTATCTTCTTTAAGATTAATATTAGCTAGCTCTGTTGGAGTTATAGTGTCAAAAGTTTTACTGAAGCACTCAACGTCTTTTAAACTGTCTAGCAATTCCAAATCAACACTTCCGTGATATGAAATACCAAGTATTATTTCCTTTATTGGAGTATGTTTTAAAACTGGAAATGTGTTCATTAAGTGTCCTTGTTGTTTATACAAAAATAACTTTTTAAGGTAGCGAAGCTTTGTTGTTCAACATTTTTTATGAGTAACAGGCTGTTCGTTACTTCCCAATACAAAACTTGCTAAAGATATTAGCCAATAAATCGTCTTCCGAGATTTGTCCTGTAATACTTCCCAGCCAAAACATAGCCTGACGAATATCCATTGCAACAAAGTCGCCGGTAATATTGGTTTCTAAACCGTAAAGGGCTTTTTCCAGGGAATCCTGTGTTTTTTCCAATGCTTCCAGATGGCGGGCGTTGCTTACAATGGTGTCGCTTTGTGTATTGAATGATCCTAAAACCTGTTCGGAAAGCCACTTTTTCAATTCGTCGATTCCGTTTCCGGTTTTGGCACTAATTGGTAAAAGCGGAGTGTTGAATTCCCAATTTGGCGCCGATTCGTTGTTTCTTAAATCGAGTTTATTCCCCAAAACGATAAACGATTTTTTCGGAAACTGCTTTACCTGCTCATCTGCCCAGGCACCGGTTTTGACAGCGTCCATAGAAAGATGTCCTTCTTCTTCAGAACCATTTGCGCTGAAATCGCTCATCATCAACACAATTCTGGCTTGTCTGATCTTTTCCAGTGAACGTTCAATTCCCATGGCTTCAATTTCCTCTGCTGCGTTTTCGCGAATCCCGGCTGTATCAATCAATCGGAATAAAATCCCGTCAATATTCAGTGTTTCCTCAATTACGTCGCGAGTAGTTCCGGCAATGTTGCTCACAATGGCTCTTTCTTCTCCTAACAATTGATTGAGCAAAGTACTTTTCCCGGTATTCGGTGCGCCAACAATAGCTACAGGAACGCCGTTTTTAAGCACGTTCCCGAGTTCGAATGATTGAATGAGTCGTTTTACATAAGCCAAAACTTCGGTTACCAGTGCAAGAAGTTCTCTTCTATCGGCAAACTCAACATCTTCTTCAGCAAAGTCGAGTTCCAATTCCACCAAAGATGCAAAGTGAATGAGTTTTTCGCGCAGATCGCGTAATTCAGTGGAGAACGAGCCGCGCATTTGGTTCATGGCAACTTCGTGCGAACGGGCAGATTCGGAAGCAATCAAATCAGAAACAGCCTCGGCCTGGCTTAAATCCATTTTCCCGTTTAAGAAAGCGCGCATAGTAAATTCTCCGGGTTGAGCCATTACACAGCCTTGCTGAAGCAACAATTTCAGGATTTCCTGCTGAATGAAAACAGATCCGTGACAACCAATTTCAACAGTTTGTTCGCCTGTGAAACTTTTTCCTTCCTGAAAAATGGTTAAAACAACTTCATCGATTATTTTCCCGTTCTGACCTTTTAATCGTGCAAAGTGAGATGTATGTGATGCTTTCGTACTGAAATCGATCCCGGAAATTTTGTGAGCAATTGCAAAAGCCTCTGATCCTGAAATCCGTATGAGGGCTATTGCACCCATTCCCGGAGCCGTAGAAAGTGCACAAATGGTTGTTTTGACATTCATTCCACAAAAATAGTGAGAATTGCGTTGCGCATGAGTAAAACAGACTTTATGGCTAACGTTTCTGCTATAACGCCAGTTTTATACCAATTCCCTGATCAATTCCAAGACTGAAACTTTTTACCCTGTTTAGTTCAATGGCGGGTTTCAGATCGAGACTGAATGCCAAAGGAAGATTCAGAAGTTTATATTCAATCCCCAAAATGACATCAAACCCGTATGAATTTCTTACCTGCTCATAAGATTTCGCTCTGCCTTCAATTATGATCCAGTTTTGATATTCCGTTGAATTATTAAAGTGGGCGCCGCCGCCATAGAAAAACTGGAATTCTTCTCGGCGAAAAAGAGTAGTGTGCTGCTCAAATAGTACAGTACTGCTGATTCCGTTTCGGTAGTATCCTACAATTGCTTCAAGAGCTGAGTTATCTGCTACAAATCCTTTTAACGTTAACCCGCATGTGCTGGCAGTTGAACCGGCTCGTAATCCAGCGGCAAAAGTATAATAGGGTCTGTATTGCGCCTTACATTCGTGAATAGCACCAACGAGAAAGACTAATATAAAAAAGTACTTCATTTCGACAGGAATAATGGTTCTACAATAACGGTTATGACTAAGAAGTTACAGTTTTATTTTGGTTTTGATCCTGATTTTTCTCAAAAAAATGTAATCAACTATCAATGAGTGTTCTGTAAAAAAGAAAAGTCGGATATTGCTACCCGACTTTTCTTTTTTTGATTGGTTGATGTTATTCTTTGATGAATATTGTTTTCGATATTCCATTTATTGCTGCAATGGAAAGGAAGTAAGTTCCCGGGTTCAAATTTGAGATATCTATTTGATTGGTGAATGTTTCAAAAGATCTGACAACTCTGCCGTTGATATCTGTAACCGTCATTCCGCCAGGGTTAGAATTTCCTTCTACAGCAATATTCAATTGACTGGCTGCCGGATTTGGGAAAACAGATAAGGAAATTGTGTTGTTCTCGGCAATCGACGCACATTGATCAACAGTTACCAGGAATGTTCCTGTTGCAGAACAGCCAGTTTGACCTGTAACCAGTACGCTGTAGGTTGTAGTTGTTGTTGGAGTGGCGCTGACAGTTGCGGTATTCGAATTGTCGAGAGAACCGGCAGGAGACCATGCGTAAGAATTTCCGCCGTTTGCCAGAATTGTAGCTGATTCACCGGCACAAATTACGCCATCAGCGGGAAGTGAAATAAATGAAACTGCGGGTGGTGCGATTATAGAGATGGAAGTAGCAGAAACAGCACCTGTTGTGCCTGGATCGGAAGCATCTACCCGAACCTGGTATCCTGTTCCGGCAGGCAATCCGCTTGGAATTGTTCCGTTTATCGATAATGAACCAGTACTGCTTGAGGTTAATGTTCCTAGTGCCGTTGGGGAAGCAAAGCTCCCGGATGCATCAGACAATTGCGCCGTATAGACATTTCCTGCATTTACGGTTCCTGATGCCATGAATGGAACTGTGATTGAACTGCTTGCATTGGTACAATGACTGGCGTTCATAATTGCTGCGGTTGCAACAGTAGCAAAACTGCCTTGCGTACCTGTTAATTTTACTTCATCCACTGAGAACGCCGGGTCGTTTCCTGCAGCGCCGTTCACCCATCTGAAGCGAAATTTGAAGTTTGTTTGGTTGTTGAAGGCAGGATTGGTAATAGAAACCTGAGTCCAGGTTACAACGCCCGAGTATTGCGCGCTCGCAGCAGTCCAGGTTGATCCATTGTCAACACTGTACTCCACGATACCGTAGGAAACACCTGCTCCACCGGCACACAAGTAGTAAAAGTCTAACGTTACATTGTTATAACCTGTTGTAGAAACGTTGGTTGTTTTGGTAGCGCTTTGGTCTGAGGCTGAACCTGTGTCGAAGTTGGCGTTACAAACATCTAACGCGGTACAAATACTGTTGTTAGTGATGTGCATGTACATGGATTGTGTTCCGCCGGTAAATGTTCCGGGCTGTGCGGGTGTGTCGTCAATGAAACCGGAGAAACCAACATATTCGTTGTTTACCTGCCATTGGTTTTGCCCTGAACCGCCGTTTAACGTCCAGTTTCCTGCTCCGGATTCGAAGTTGTCTTCGAACAGAGTTACTTGTGCATAGGTTTGCATGGACACAATAGTGCCAGCCAGTAGTAATAGTTTTTTCATAGAAGTAGTGTATTTGGCTGGAAATTTAGGAGTTACAAAGCGCAACTCCAAATTTTTTGCCAACCAAATACGCTCAATCTATTGGCACGCATAACTTCTGCTACAGATCTCTGCGTTTTAGAATGGTATATGTTAATCCGAAAAACAGAACCACGAATATGCAGGCAAGTGCAATCTTGTAGTTCATGTCCATAATCCAGATCTCTTGCTTAGACGCTGCCAGAATTTTCTTAAAGAAAGGATTCGGAGTAAGATCTGCGTAAACTTTCAACGGGAAAAATTGGTAGATATCGCTGGTTATGATTGCACCGATTATTGATTCTATAGGAAAATAAAGAATGAATGTTATGATTGCAATTGCGGGTCGTTTTACGATCAAAGCAAATAAGAAAGCAAAACTGAAATAACCCAGCGTTTGAATAAAGTAATGTACGTTCAGATGAATGTTTTGGTAAACGTTTGTCAAACCGGTTGTGCACCAGCCAATGATTAATCCGGTAAGAAAGGTAATGAGGGTTGCAACACAACTAAAAAACAACACGAGTAGAAATTTTCCCAGGATCACCTGCCGTTTAGAGAGCCCGTCGATGATATTTTGTCGCATGGTCTTATGCTGAATTTCATTACAAGTTATGACTACAATTACCACACAGAGCAGAATATTGAAGAAACTGGCACTATACGTTGTGAAACTCCATACATTGGGAAATTGGAAAAAATTATCATCAGTGAAGAGGCCTTTCAATTCAGGATTCATTCGAAAGAAAAAATCCATGAAGAACATCCAACAAGGGATAACAATAAGATAAACCGCAAAAAGTATCTTCAATAAATGAAACTTCTTCAGTTTGGCGTATTCTATGCTAATTATCTTTCTCATGATACAGTTTCTAAAAATAAGGTTTCAAGGCTTTTTTGGTAAGGCTGTAGTGTTGACAGGTATATTCCCTTTTCAACGAATAGTTTGTTGATTGCGGTTCCGTTCATATCCCCGGTTGCCTCAATAATCAGGTTGTGCTCATTCCCTTCAATCAAAGAGAAAGCAAGTGTGGCGTCTACAACATTACTTAGTTCCTGCATATTTTCGGCAGCTATAACATAGGTGTTTCGCTGTTTCAGAAAATCAAGCAATGATTCGTTGGCCAATAAAGTTCCTTCTTTTAAAATAGCGACATGCGTACAGATCTTCTCAATTTCATCCAGGATATGTGAAGCAATGATGATTGTTTTTCCGGCCTTGGCAATATCCATAATCAGCTCACGCATTTCAATAATTCCCCGCGGATCTAAGCCATTCGTTGGTTCGTCTAGTACCAGAACTTCCGGATCTGACAATAACGCAGATGCAACAGCCAAACGTTGTTTCATTCCGAGGGAATACGAACGAAATGATCTTTTACCGCGCTCAAGCAAATCAACTTGCTCAAGAACTTCTTTGATTCGCTGATCTGGATTTTCCATTTCCTTGATCTTGGCTACAACTTTCAAGTTATCGAAAGCGTTGAGATACGGATAGAAATTGGGTGTTTCCAGCAACGCCCCGATCCGTTTTCTGTTGCTCGTGTCATTTCCGTTCCCGAACCATTCAAAATTTCCCTTTGTTGGGTGAAGAATTCCCAGAAGCATTGCCAAAGTGGTTGTTTTTCCACTTCCGTTCGGACCAAGCAGCCCGAAAATCATTCCACGTTCTACTTCAAAGGAAACTCCCTTAAGTGCGTGTACAGATTTATACTTCTTTTCAAGCCCGTTTACTTTCAGAATAATATCCGACATGATGTTGTTTTAGTTTTCGCAAGGAAAAGTAGTAGTTATTTGGTTAATAAAGCACGTTTTCGGTTATAGAAATAACTATTCTGCAATAGATTTTATACCGGTTGTTCAAGCCAGGATGTTCGTTGTCGGATGAGCAACTAAATTATTAATAGGGGTGAATTGCTTGTAAATAGTGAAATTCATGTCGGTAAAGATTTCTGTTTGGGAATCAAATCCGGGATTGCATTGCATGCGATTAAAGTTTATCGTTTCGATCGGAAGAATTCAACCATTAGTTCGGCACATTCTTTTTCCATCGGTCCTTTGGAAACGAGTGTTTTGGGATGATAAAGTTTCTGCTCAAAACGACCGGCCCCGCGTTTTTCATCGCGAGCTGCATAAACAACCTTTTCTATTTGCGACCAATACAAAGCACCGGCGCACATTACACAAGGTTCCAGAGTAACATAGAGTGTACAGCCTTTCAGGTATTTTCCGCCAAGGTATTCTGCTGCTGCTGTAATTGCCTGCATTTCTGCATGTGCGGTTACGTCTGTTAATCGCTCGGTTAAATTATGTGCCCGGGCAATAATCTGCTGATTGACTACAACAACGGCTCCAACCGGAATTTCTCCTAATTCCTGAGACTTAAGCGCTTCCAGGTAGGCTTGTTTCATGAAATACTCGTCGTTGTACGGGGTAATCATCAGTTTTCTTTCAGTTTTACCTCAAACAATTTGTCCCAGTATTTTCCGGTCATATATAACTTATCAGTAAGCGGATCGTGTGCAATTCCGTTTAGAACATCGCCTCCGTTTCTTCCCATAATTTCCAGCTCGGTAGCATCAATTTCTTCCAGGACTTTTCCGGTGTTTGCATCAAAGCAAATCACAGTGTTGCTTTGGTAGATATTCGCATACACTTTACCGTCAACATATTCCAGTTCGTTCAGATTTGTTTTCGGACCAATATTATCGTAAACCTCAATGGTTCTTAAGATCTGGAATGTTTTCGGGTCGCGGAATGTGATTCGCTCCGTTCCGTCAGACATGATTAATTGCTTTCCGTCGTTGCAAATCCCCCAACCCTGACCGTTGTATGTAAATGATTTCGGCTGCATTTGAAGTGTGTTTTTATCGTAGACAAAACACTTTCCGTTCTGCCATGTTAATTGGTAGATCTTCCCGTTCAGAATAGTAATTCCTTCTCCGAAGTATGTTGCATCCAAGCCAATTTTTGTCCCGATAGCACCCGATTTTAAATCAACTTTTGCCAATAAACTTTTACCCTGCTGCCCGGGATCTCCGGTTGCTTCATACAATTGACCATCGCTGAATTCCAATCCCTGTGTGTAACTTTCAGTGTTGTGCGGGAAGGTATTTACGATTTGAACCAAATAATGCTTCGGCATAATATCACTGGAAACACGAACGATAATTGCTTCATCCTGAATGGTTCCGTCGGGGAAATACGAACGAAGAACCAGGTTTCTGGCACCGACTCCGTAATAATGAGCCATCAGGTCATATTGCTGAGCACCTTTCTTGTTTTTGAAAGTTGTGAAAAGAGAGTCATTGTAAAGCAGTTCAACTTTATTGATTGCTTCCGGAACTTTGAACTTAATTTTCATCATTTTTCCATATTCAATCTGGATCAGATCGCTCGGCATATCAAAAGTTGCCCCTTCAACAGGTGTGTCGTCTCCGCACGAGTTGAAAACCAGTAATCCTAAAATGCAGATCAGCAGAATACCGCCTATGGGTTTAAGTGCTTTTTTCATGAATTAAATGTATGAAGAAATAGTTTCCGCATCTATGTCCTGATGCGAGGAATGATGAATTACTTTGTTGTCGCGAACCAGAATAACCTGCGGACTTTGGTGCACAACATGCAATGTTTCAGCAAGCTGATTCGACAAATCACGGTGTTTGATCAGATCGAGATAAACACAAGTTGCTTTAACTTCCGGATTCCATTCCCGTTCGAAATTTCTCAGGGCGAAGCTGGAAATAGAACAACGGGTGCTGTGCTTGAAGAACAAAACCGGAACCTGATCCGAATTTGCAATGAATGCGTTTAACTGTTCCGAAGTTTCTAATTCGATCCAATTGAATGCAGTTTTATTTGATGAAAAAAGTCCCATTAGAAGTTCACTCCTTTAAATTGTTCCAGGAAACGAACATCATTTTCTGAATAAAGACGCAAGTCGTTCACCTTGAATTTCAATTGCGCAATGCGTTCAATTCCCATTCCGAATGCAAATCCGGTATATTTCTCCGGATCAATTCCTGAAGCAGCCAACACATTCGGGTCGACCATTCCGCAACCCAAAATTTCTAACCAACCGGTATATTTACAAACGTTGCATCCTTTCGAATTACAAATGGTACAGGAAACATCAACCTCAGCACTTGGTTCTGTAAACGGGAAATAAGACGGACGCAAACGAATGCGTGCTTTTTCCCCGAACAATGCTTTCGCAAAATAATCAAGTGTTTGTTTCAGATCCGCGAAGGAAACATTTGTGTCAATATACAAACCTTCAATTTGGTGAAAGAAGCAATGTGCGCGTGCCGAAATAGCTTCATTTCGGTAAACTCTTCCCGGCGAAATAGTGCGAATGGGCGGAGTTGAATTCTCCATTACGCGCACCTGGACCGATGAGGTATGTGTACGAAGCGCCATTTCTGTTTCACCTTTCTCAATGAAGAAGGTATCCTGCATATCGCGCGCCGGATGCTCAGGCGCAAAATTCAATGCGGAGAAATTATGCCAATCGTCTTCAATCTCAGGGCCTTCCGAAACTGTATAACCAATTCGTTCAAAGATGTTAATGATTTCACTTCTTACAATCGATAAAGGGTGGCGCGCCCCAAGATTTGACGGTTCGGCAGAACGTGTTACGTCAACTCCCGAATCGCTTTCTGAACTTGATTCTAACTTTGTTTTAAGTTCTTCAAAAAGAGTCTCAGTGGTAATCCGCAAATCATTCAAGAGCTGACCAACAGTTCTTTTTTCTTCGTTCGGAACTTCTTTTAATTCTGTAAACAGTTGTTTTACAATGCCTTTACTTCCTAAATATTGAATACGAAAAGCTTCCAAGGCAGCGGAATCGGTAATTTTAACACCAGCAATCTCCAGTTTTAAGGAAGCAATTTTGTCTTGTAAACTCATAATTTTCAACTTCTTTTTGGTTGAGAAAAGCAATTGTTGTAACTTTTGGTTCGATTTGTACGTTTAGCTACTGATGCAACAACCGACTTTGGTTGCGAATTTACAAATTATAGTACTGTTTGTGGTAAAGTAAAAAGATTATCTTTACCATCTAATTAATTAAAGTGACATGACGCTATTTCTGAAAAAACTAGGCTTTGTTTCAATCACCGCAATGCTTCTAGCTCTCAATTCATGTAAGAATAAGGATCCATCCGTTATGAAAGTTTTCGTTCGTAACGAAAGCAATGAATTACAGGCAAATGCAAAAGTTATTATTATCGCTGATGTAAACTCTGATCCGGAAACTCCGGCATACGTAGATACGGTTATGACAAATACTTCCGGTTTCGCGTATTTTGAAATGGACGAGTTCTTTGACGATTTAGATAAAGATCAAACAACAGGATATTTTGATATTGTTGCGAAAAAGGATACTCGTGAGGGAACTGAGTACACGAAGGCTCGCGCGCACATTACTACTGTTAGTACGGTATACGTACAACCATAATCCAGAATTAAAAATCAAATGAAAAATATATTTTCAACTTCAGTTATTACACTTGCGCTCGCTACTGCAGGTGTGTTTTTCTCGTCGACAGGTTGTCGCAAGAAAAAAGATACTATTGCGAAAGTTTATGTGCGTGATGCCAGCAACAATCCGGTTGTTGCAGCTCAGGTTGTTTTGGGTGGCCAGAATACCAACCCACCCGGAGAAGGATCTCAGAATCCGGTTGCGTTGTATGATACAACAACCACGAATGGATCCGGTGAAGCAATTTTCAATTTCAACGATGTTTACCAGCTTGGTCAGGCGGGTGTAGCAGTATTGGATATCACAGCAACTAAAGGAACTTCAACAGGAACAGGAATCATTAAAGTAGAACAGGAAACTACTTCTGAAGAAACTGTATTCTTGTAAACTCAAAAATTTTATAAAGCGAAGGCGTTTGTTATTTGACAGACGCCTTTTTTGTTTTTAACCGCTAAGAAGCAGAGAGCGCTGAGTTTTGTGATAGTGTCAATCAAACCGTTGGTTCAACCAAAACCGGGAAATTAACCGAATTGGCAATAAAACAGAGTTCGTGCGCTTTGGAATGAAGTAAAATTGCCTTTTTCATCATATCCGGGGAAAGAACGGTTACTTCCGGGTGTAAAACAACTCTCGTGAAACGACCACCTTTGCTGTTTTCCTCCATGGTTCCTTTTGGAGAATCTGAGTAATGTGTTACCACAATTCCGGCGTCGGAGCACAAATGCAAATACCAAAGCATGTGGCAGGAGGAAAGTGAAAGTAACAAGAGATCTTCCGGGTTGTATTTTGTTGCATCGCCCCGAAACGCAGGATCTGAAGAGCCATGTAAAACACTTTTTCCGGGAACGCTTGCCTCAAAATCTCTGCTATAAGAGCTATATGAATCAGTTCCTGTTCCCAAGTTTCCTATCCATTCAATTTTTCCGGAATAATGGTGTTCCTTAAACATCGTTTTATTTATTGTCGAACTGAATTCCGATTCCTTTGTCTACTGCCGGAATACCTTCAACGAGCCATTTCGGAGCTTCAGCATTCAACAGGTAATAATCGAAGTATTGGCGCATACGAATGCTTAAATCCATTCTGTTTGCCGGTTTCATCAGGTTGTGATCGTCTCCGTTGTAATTCAACAGCCAAACCGGTTTTTGTAATCGTCGCAAGCCCATGTACAGTTCTATTCCCTGGTACCACGGAACTGCCCCGTCTTCGTCGTTAGCCATGATTAAAAGTGGTGTTACTACTTTCGGCAGGTGAAACAACGGGCTGTTTTCTACATATAATTCAGGTGCCTCCCAAATGGTTTTCCCGATTCTGCTTTGTGTATGTTCGTATTGAAATTGCCGGCTAAAACCGCTTCCCCAACGAATTCCGCCGTATGCTGAAAACATATTGGAAACAGGAGCCCCGGCCATTGCAACCTTATATCGGTCGGTCATTGTAATAAGCTGCGCGGTTTGATAGCCGCCCCAGCTTTGTCCCTGTAATCCCATTCTTGTTGAATCGAGATTCGGATATTTCTTCAATGCTGCATCGGTTGCACTCATAATACAGTCGTAAGCACCATTTGCCGGATGGCCAGGTGAATAACGAATATCCGGAATCAGAACCACGTAGCCTGCCGAAGCATATTCAGTTGGGAAAATGATAGAAGCCGTAGGTTTTGGAGCATAATGATTATGTAATTCATCCGAATACATTTCATAGAAATAAACCAGGAGCGGGTACGATTTATTCGGATCAAAATTTTCCGGTTTGTAAAGTAATCCTTCCAGTTGAATTCCGGAATAACTTTTCCAGTTTATGAGTTCTACTGTTGACCAGTTGTACTCAGCCTGCTGCGGATTTGCATTTGAAATACGCATGACCTGAGGTTTTGAACTGTTTGTTGTGTAAAGATCCGGATAGTCGGAATTAGAATGTTTTTGATAGATAAGTTGTGCGGCGTTTTTCGCTTTTTTAAATCCAACATACGAATGATCCGAACCATCGATCAATTGGAATGAAGGATCCTGAAAACTTCCTGAAATTTGAAAGATGCGTGATGCTTTTGTAAGCTCGTTAAACTGGATCAGAATACATTGATCAATGCTGTAAAGTATGCTGTCACGATTCAGATTAATAATGTTGTAATTGTAATTTGTATCCGCTGCGTTTATTTTCAGGTTTGAAGTAAACGAGTAGTTTTTGCCGGTTTCCATCTCGAAATACACAATGTCGTGCTCAGCCTGAATCAATAAGCCGGTTTCTGAGCTTGTCCAACCAACTTCACCTGTCGGAGTTTCAATCATCGGCATCCCGTTCCGATCACTGTAATAGTTTTGTTTGTTTCCACAGGTAGCGCACATTTCCGAATTTTTCTGAAGGTCTTTCACCATGAAATTCGCAGTGTTGCCATTGAAAAAGCTGAAGTACCTACCGCTGGGTGAAAGTGACGCATTGTAATGGTTTTCCTTCAAAACAGGCTTTATTTCTCCGGTTTCAACATCTATTACATATATATCACTTGCATTCGGGCTTTCCCAGTTTTTGTAGCGGTAGCTTTTTTCACTTGTTGCAAGCAGCCACAATTGCTCATCAGAATTCTCTACGCGAATCTCCAGTGAATCGGAGCCCAGCGCTACGTTCTTCCCGGTTGATAAGTGATGGACATACAGGTTTGTTTTTTTCTCGTCGCGGGAAAGCTGATTGTTTTGTTCCGGTTGAATGCGTTCATCTTTCCAGTTCCAGATATCCACTTTTACTTTTTCATTTTCGAGCAGGCTGTCTTTTGCCGGTATTTCTGTTGGTTCCCATACTCCAAAGAATATATCGCTGTTATTATTTACAAATTGAGGCTGGTAGTTCTCACTAAGAACAAAGTTGTTTTCGAATTTTTGTGTTGAGTCAATGATCAGGCTTTTTGCTCCATCTACAGTATTGTATTTCTGGAGAATCAGGCTTCTGTTCGAAACAGTATCGTTACTAAAAACACCTAGGAGAAACAGACCGTCATCGCTGAAGTTCAGGTTACTGATTGAGAAGTAGGAAGTTTTGTCATACCAGGTTTTATGTTCTTTGGAATTATAAACGAATAAACGCAATGAATCTTTAAGCTCTGTTTTTTTCTGCGTGCGTTTTTCTACCTGAGTAATTGAACGCGACTCAATAAAACTTACCAGGGAACCTGTTTTATCCATTTCGAATGAAGAAACGTTTGGAAAAATAGCTGTTGTATTGGTTTCCAAATTCAATACGTTCAATGTGGTTCCGGATGACGTAAAGCGGTCTATGTTTGTTCCGAAAACGCGCTTTACCAGATAATAATACTGCGCCTTTCTCAGTGTTGACTTTTTGGTTGAAAGAGCTGGATAGTAGCTTAGATAGCGCGCAAGTGTTTTAGACGGAACTACCTTTTCAAAATTGGTGTTGTTGTATGATAAATATGCAATTACATTTGAATTTTCTCCAATCTGAACCGACTTAATATTAGCAAATTTCACCAAAGAATCATTCTTCAAAAACCGAATCACCAAACTGTCTTTGGGCCATTTCTCCTTTTTTAGTTTGTCAAGTTCAGCCTTGTGCAAAGCTTCCTGCTTCGGTACAATTCGATATACCAAAATGCTTCCGTCGTAAGTAAATTGTGGGTTTTTCCCTCTGGGAACCGAATCTTTTTTTCCGGTGGTGTTGTTCACGAGGTAAAGGTATCCGTCGCCTTTGTAAGGAGTTATCGTGTATGCAGAATATTCTCCGTTGTTGGAAAGTGTAGTTTCGCCAATGCGTTTCCAATCGTTATAAGCAGTGTGATCAATAACCTTTTTTTGGGCGTTTGAAACAAAGGAAAAGCAACCTGTAAAAAAGGTTAGCACAAGTAATCGAAGTGACATAATTTCAGAATGTGTTTCAAAATTACAGTTTTAAAACTGTAAACTTGTGCTTTGCTTATTTCAGATGCTATGCGTTCCTCTAAAATCACACATATCTTTTCATGGATATTATTTTGCAGTTGGTTCTCACCAGTGGTTCATGGACAACATGCCCGCATTTTTCCTCAGCCTCAGAGTTATACTCTAAATGGTGAAAATTTTGAATTCACCGGTAAACTATTTGTTGAAAAAGTTCCGGAACTTGAATCAATGTTCAGTGTCATAAAGGATCAATTTTTGGCTGAAGAAAGAGTTTCTCTCGAACTGGCAGAAAATCGGGAATCTCAAATTTCCGTTTTTCAGGCGAAAAACCTAAGTGAAGGATATCATCGTTTAGTAATTACGAACTCCGGAGTCCGCATTGAATATGCCGATAGCCAGGGATTGTTTTATGCTTTTCAGAGTTTACTGCAGCAAACAGTTTCTGCATCCAAAATGGAAGGAGTAATTGTAGAAGATTGGCCAACTATGAGCTACCGAGGAGTTCATTTGGATTGCGCGCGACATTTCTTTACAATTCCGGAACTGGAAGGTTTTATTGATGAGATTGCACGTCTGAAATTCAATAAGTTTCATTGGCATCTAACAGACGATCAGGGTTGGCGTTTGGAAATAAAGAAATATCCGAAACTCACCGAGATTGGCGCCTGGCGTGATAGCACGCTGATCGGACACTTTAGTACATCACCTGTTGAGTACGATCATGTAAGATACGGTGGATTCTATACACAGGAACAGGCAAAAGCGCTGGTAGTATACGCAAAACAACGCGGAATTGAAATTATCCCGGAAATTGAAATGCCCGGCCATGCCCGGGCAGCTTTAGCCGCGTATCCGGAATTCGGCTGTACCGGAATTCAACAGGGAGTTGTTGGAACATGGGGAGTTTTTGATGATGTGTTTTGCAGTAAAGACGAAACCATTTCGTTTTTGAAGAATGTTCTCGACGAGGTGATCGCCATTTTCCCTTCTAAAACCATTCATCTTGGCGGCGATGAGTCTCCGAAAGTACGCTGGGAAGTCTGTCTGGCTTGTCAAAAGCAGATAAAAGATCATAATTTGCACAACGAACATGAGCTGCAGAGTTATGTAATTGGTGAAATGTCGAAATACTTAAGCTCCAAAGGAAGAATTTTGATGGGCTGGGACGAAATCCTGGAAGGCGGTTTGGCAGAAAACGCCCAGGTTATGTCATGGCGCGGAACCGAAGGCGGAATTGCCGCTGCAAAAGCTGGCCACAACGTTGTAATGACCCCCACTTCTTATTGTTATTTCGATTATTACCAAAGTGGAAGTCCGGGAGAACCACTGGCAATTGGAGGTTATTTACCATTGGAAAAAGTATATGCGTTTCAACCTGTTCCGAAGGAATTAAGCGAGAATAATCGAAAATATATTTTGGGTGGCCAGGCAAATCTCTGGACGGAATATTTACCCGATATGGATGCTGTTTATTACAATGCTTTTCCGCGATTGGTGGCAATGTCGGAAGTTTTATGGACTGAAGAGAAAAACCGGAAATCATATAATGAATTTGTGGTTGGATTGAACAAAAGTGTTTTTCCCTATTTCGAGGAACACAACATCAATTTCTCAAAGGCTGCTTTTGAGCCAAAGGTAAACTGGGATTATTCCGAAGTTGGAATTAAGCTCTCTATTGATTATCCCTTGCCTGAAGCTGAAGTGGGTTTTCATCGGACACATGAGATGGAGTCTGATGAATATGCACGAATTGTTGAACCTGTGGTATATATTCACAGAACGGATGAGAAAGAAGTGATTACTTACGATGCAGAAGTGATGTTGGATGGAAAACCGGCAGGACTCAGCAAAGTGAAAATTACCAGCCACATGGCAATTGGCACTTCTGTTCGATTTGAAACTCCGCCAAGTGAAAAGTATAATGTTCATGGAGATTTGGGTTTGGTTGACGGTGTTGTAGGTTCAAAACCCTGGAAAGGACATCAATGGCTCGGATTTGAAGAAGATACTGTGATCTTTCAACTGAATTTTGGACAAAACAGGAGTTTTGGAAATATTTCATTAGGTGTTTTAGATGATCCGGGAAGCTGGGTTTACAAGCCGTTAAGGGTTCAGATTGCTTATTCAAAAACCGGAAAGAAATGGAAAACCGTGGAATTGGAATACAAGAACGAATCATTTAAACTTTCCCGAAAGTTAAGAGCACGTCAACTACGTTTTACTGTTATCAATAACGAAAAAATTCCGGACGGTTTACCGGGAGCTGGTTTCACACCATGGACCTTTTTAGACGAAATAATTATTACCAAATGAAAAAAGAAATGTGCGTTGGAACGCTCGAAGGAGCCCGTTTAGCAGCAACTCATAATGTAGATCGTATTGAAACATGCATTGCATTGGAACAAGGAGGATTAACACCTTCGGCAAGCATGGTGCGGTGGATCGATCAGACATTTAATTTGGAGCAGCATGTTCTGATCCGTCAGCGCGCGGGTGGTTTTGTTTACAATTACGATGAAGTATTGGTTATGCGCGATCAGATTCAGGAAATGAAAGCGCTTAAAGTTGCCGGAGTAGTTGTTGGAGCATTAACTTCTGATAATAACTTAGACCTGGGTGCCCTGGAAGCATGGAAACGCGCTGCAAATGGCTTAGCTCTTACTTTTCACCGTGCTTTCGATGAAATTTCCGATTGGCGAAAAGCAATGGATGAATTAGTGAAATTGGGCTTTACGCGTATTTTG
>CAMLIF010000013.1 GCA_946479985.1 uncultured Flavobacteriales bacterium | reverse complement strand
GCTCCTTTTTCACTTTTCTATAAAAATAATGACTGAGACAAACATAGGAGCAACACAGAAAACATAGGAGGCACATAGGAAACGAGGAAACGGAAATGGACCGCAGACGATTGCTCTCAGTCTTCTGCAGCTTCAAGACTTCTTCTTCTTCTTAGCCTGCTCCTTCAGATAAGATTTGATTTCTTTATTCTTCGCGTAATCGATTGGCTTTTTGTCATAAGCATCAGCAGCAAGCGGATCGGCGCCTTTATTTACAAACAGCTTCAGTAAATTCAGTTTTCCTTCTATAACGGCAATGTGCGCAAGGGTTTGCTGTTCGAAGTTAACCGTTGTAGTTGCCAGCATTCCCTGGCTAAATAAACGCTCAATGAATTCGGTGTTTTCCTGGCGGATTGCCGGAACGATCAAATTATTCATCTGATCTTTGGTAAGTACAATGTCCGGATACTTGTTCATCAGGTAAGTAATTGCAGAAAGATCCCCGGCTTTAACCAAACCCGCCAACGACTGCATTTCCTTCATGCGCTGCACTTCAAATTCGGCCCATTCTTTCTGAGTCTTCGCTCCTGCTGTCTTCAAAAATGCTACAACTGCTGTAGAATTATCGTCCTCCATAGCTTTTTCAAGCACATTGTCACCCCAATTATCCTTAGCATTCACATCTGCGCCGTATTCCACTGCTATTTTCAGGTATTCCAGGTATTTGTCATCTAACAGCGAGAAGATGAACGGCGTGTTTGACGAAGTTTCAAACTTTGCACTGGCGCCCGATCGCAGTACAAGAGCAAACAGCTGAATATCTTTATTCCGGAATGCGGCCTGCAGATAAGTCTCACCGCTGCTGGCAAGCCGGTTCGGGTCTGCACCGTTGTTTATCACAAACTGAATGACCTCGCTTTCCATACCGTAAGAATAAGGCCAGCGCCCGTTTCCGTCTTTCGGATCAAGAGACACATTCCAGGTTTTCATCTTTTCCAAAAGAGGCAGATTATTGGTTCGCACGGCATGATAGGCCAAATTTGCCCCGTTGATATCCAAGCCTTTCGGATCGCAGCCTTTTTCAACGTACCACTCTACTTCCGACACTTTGATATAGTTATTGGTCATGTAATAACCCAGCAAATCTACCCCATGATTGCTTTTCAATGTAAAATTGATGTCAGTTACCGTAAACTGTTCGTAGAGTATTGTTTTCCCGGATTTCAGAGCAGTCATTACAGGAGTAACGCCCAGGTTGTCGCGGTGGTTGACATCTGCTTTCTTACCGAGAAGCAAACGCATCATTTCAACACTTTCAGCATTAATTGCATAATAAAGTACCGTTTCCCCATATTGGTTTACCTCCTCCATTCCGAAAGCGTCTTTCTGCAGCAGAGTAGAGAACAAAGCAAAATTTTTCCCTTTGGCCGCAATCATCAGGCAGTTTTCATTCGCCGACGTTTTAGAATCAAGCGGAATTTTACATTCGTTCAGGACATAATTCAGGGTTTGTTCCGTTCCTTTCAATGCGGCAATATGAAGCACATTGTAACCATCGGCGTTCATGGCTTGCGGGTTTGCTCCCAACTGAACGGCCTTTCTCGCCAATACCAGGTTGTCTTGTGAAACTGCAATTTGGTGAAGCAGATCGAGGTCTTTTTTCAACCCTAGAATTTGTATCCCAAGTTGCTGGTCAGTTGCGTAACAGGCAAAAGTAAACGCCTGATCAATGGGGGCACCGGCTTTCACCAGCGCCAGAATAATCTTAGAGTTTCCACCGGAAGTGGCAGCATCCATAGGTGAAACATATTCTTTACGGAACAAACCCGTTCTTCGCTTCTGGGAGAAATTAACGTCAAAACCTTGTCCAACAAGGTACTCAACCAAAGCCGCATTATTTGTTTCCACCGCAGCGAGCACAGATTCACTATCGCGGTAACCATATTCGACCAATTTCTTAATATATTCCAGATTTCCCTGGCTAACGGCAGAATAGAAATACCTGCGGGAAGTTGCTCCGTTTTCAAGGAGATACAGCGCAATTGCCTGATAATTATTTTGTACGGCCACGTCTACCGGAACATCCTTCCAGCCGCGTTCACTGTCTTCATTGATATCGGCTCCTTCAGTAACCAATTTTTTAACCAATGCCAGGTTATTGGTTTTCACGGCCTTCATCAAGGGTGAATCGAGATCTGAATCATCATCGAACTGGGCAGAAACAGAAAAGGAACATGAGAAAAGCAGCAGCAGGGAAGCAAGTAGTTTCATTGTACGGGTATTAGTGTTCGAAAATAATCATTTGCAGGCACTCTTAACAAGAATTATACCGATTGAAAAAGGAGTATGAACTGTCTCCACCAAAATTTTACTGACGTGTTCCAAAGACGTGAAGATCGGTTCTAAAAACTTTTCTACCCACTTTTTATTTTTTCATACGCGTTCTAAAGACGTGAAGATCGACTCTAAAAACTTTTCGACCGGCTCTAAAATGTTTCCGACGCTTTCTAAAGACGTGAAGATTGACTCTAAAAACTTTCCAACCCATTCTAAAACTCTGAAGACGCACTCTAAAGACGTGAAGATCGACTCTAAAAACTTTTCAATCGGTTCTAAAACTGTGAAGACGCATTCTAAAACCGTGAAGATTGACTCTAAAATGTTTTCAACACGTTCTAGAGACGTAGAGATCGACTCTAAATCCGGCCCGTTTGCTCCCTTTGAAAAGAAATTCCTAACTTCGCCTGAACAATTTAACCCTATGATAAGATTAACCACCGTTTTTGCCATTCTGTTTGTTTTATTGAGCTGTAAAAAAGGAAAGGATGATAACTTCCTGTCGTTAAGAAGTCGTGACGCGCGATTGAAAGGTGAATGGAAAGTTGAAGAATACCGGCATTTTACGGAGTATGATAGTATTGTCTTTGAACAAGGCACTTACCGTCATTACGAAGACGGTGTTTTGGAAGATGAATATCCTTACAGCCTTTATTACACGTTTGAAAAAGGCGGAGCGGGAAGCTTAACCGAATCGGTTGACGGCGAATCCGGCAGCGTAAAGTTCAATTGGGTATGGACGGATGATAACAAGAAGAAATCCGGTCTTCATATTCTGAACGCTGGTCAGTTTAAAGTAAACAGGCTGACGTCGAAGGAAATGGTACTGGAGGTAAGTTATATCGAACAAGACGGATCTAACACCAGCAAATACTATTCATATTTAAGCCTGACAAAGCAATGAAATCTTACCTCTTTTTCATCCTGTCATTTTTCATCCTGTGTGCATGCAAAAAAGGAGAAGATGATCCGTTCTTATCTTTAAGATCAAGAAATAAGCGAATTACCGGAACATGGGAACTAAAGTCAATGACCTATCGGTTCAATGAATACGGTTCATCATTTGACGGAACTACCATGACAGAAACCACAGATGGTTCCACCGTAGATAGTTATCAGTACAGCCAGCAAATGATTCTCTCAAAAGATAATACCGCTGAATTCACAACCATTTCTGACGGAACCACCACAATACGCAAGGAGACATGGAATTGGTTCGATTCCGATAAGAAAAAAAGCGGCTTGTTCTTTCCGCAATCAACCGCTTACTTTTACCGGATCACCAGACTCACCAACAAAGAATTGGTGATTATTGAAGAAATTGCAGACCCGGATATGGGAGGTAGCAACTTCCAGAAAATGTACCTGGAAAAGAAATTTACTAAAAAATGAAAACACTTCTCATAACTCTCGCTGCATCCTTTATTCTTTTTGGATGTAAAAAAGGTGAAAACGATCCTTTTCTGTCGTTAAAGTCTCGCGACAAACGCATTCAGCAGAAATGGGTGCTTAAAGACCTGGAAATAACTTACTCTTCGGCTTTCGGTTTAAACGCTCCGTTGAATACTACAGTTTATACATACGATGGAACAAATCTTTACAGTAACGGTGAACTGGAACAGCCGGATTACCACATGACACTTGAGATTAAAAAAGGAGGTTCTTTCCGATGTCTTACTGATGTTCAGGGTACCGAATACGATGAAATTCTAACCAGTATCTGGACCTGGAATAATACCAAAAAGAATAAAACACAGCTTGTATTGAACGGTTTTGATATTGTTGGCAGTGAAGATGTTCTTGTTGTTGACAGGTTATCGAACAAGGAACTGGTGCTAAAATATTATAATTCCACCGTCAATACTTATGGACAAAGTACAGAAGATCTTACGCTTACTTTTGAACGGGAATAACTTTCCCTATGAGCTTTTGATGATCGTGAGAGAGCGGAGAAGACAGTTTAGCTGCTGCTATTCGATACTATCACGATTTCTTATTCGAAGTAAGATTCTGAAACACAACCGGCAGAATAAACACAGCCAGTGTGATACAAGAGACGATGAAATCCGTAGAATCGGATTCTAGCCACTTCAGATCATGATTAAAATGGACAAGCAGTGCCAAACACAGTTTCACTCCCAGTAATCCTATCACTACAAATGCGCTCGTTTCCATGATCGGGTAACGCTCCATTAAAACCACGAAGTACTTCGCAACGTAACGCATGGCCAGAATTCCAATGAATACACCAAGACAAACCAGGACAAGATTATCTGAAAAGGAAACAACCGCGAAGATATTGTCTATGGAAAAAACAATGTCCATGAACTCTACCGCAATTACGGTTGACCAGAAAACACCAAACAAACCAATGGTATATCTATAGATGAACCGTTCGTCTTTTGGTTTTTCCTGAGGAGTATTTTCGTTGCTTTTCTTCACAAAGTGAGCAATACACATGTACAATAAATAGGCTCCTCCAATTGGTTTCAACCACCAGATTCTCAAAATAGAATCTACTAAAACCAAAGCTATTCCACGAAAAACATAGGCACCCAGAATTCCGTATTTCAATGCTTTATCCTGTTGATTTTTAGGTAAATCTTTTACCATGGTTGCCAAAACAGCAGCATTGTCAAATGAAAGAACAATCTCCAATAGAAGAATAACGAGAATTAGAAAAATAGCATGGAGTGGATCGTTGGTTAGAATCTTAATAAAATTTTCAAACTCTTGAATCATAATGCTGTTTTATCGACGAATGCCCTGAATTGTTCGCAAAGATAATCTTAAATCAAAATCGGGGCTTCAATCTCCGAAAATAAAGCTTCGATTAATTTTCCCTATCCTTATCAGATCTACTTTCTCTTCGTCGCAAATTTATACTGCAATGTCACATAGAATGTTCGGCCGTCTGAAGGTAAAATACCTGGTCCCGGATAGGCTGTTGCACGACGCGTAAAGTAGGATTGGTTCGTAAAGTTATTGACTCCGCCTTCCAACTGGAAATTCTTTGAAAAGGTGTACTTGCAGGAGAAATCGAATACGAAATAAGACGGAACCAAACCAACAACTGCATCTCCGGAAGGTTCAACCGCGTTTGTTGCATCGGAATACTGCTCTGAATTATATGAAAACTGAATTTGAGAGGTAAACTCCCCTATCCGGTATTTCAAGCCGGTTTTCAAAATAATAGGGCTCACATATTCCACTTTGTTTCCAACATAATTCGGTTCTTTCGATTGAATATACGTTGCATTGATGTAGGCGAAATTGACAAACAAATTCAACCCCTGCTTCGCCGAGTCATTTACCATTCCAATCAGATCAATCTCTGCAAACGTTTCAACTCCAACATTTAGTGCATTCCCGATATTGGTACGTTCTTTAAGCGTAGTTCCGGCTTTCGGGGCCAGTCCGATCTTGTTCCCGTAATAAACCGCAAAAAGTGCCACATCATAAGTAAAGAACTGCTTTTGCAATCCGCGGATTCCAAGCTCTATGGTATAGCCACGCTCGTCCTTCATCATTGAATCGACCACAATGTTCGGATTGGCAACACGAATATCGGAGAAATTGATAGCGCGGTAATTTTGGGTGTAGTTTGCATACGCGGAACTGAACTTTCCTACTTTGTAGTTCAATCCGGCACCAAAAAGCGGAACATTCCGTACCACGGTATTTGAATCGGTTAGTGTGTAAACCGCCAATGTATCTCCGGTAAACGGATGAATGTTGTACTTTTTGTAAAAACCGTTCGCCTGGCTGGAGATAAATTCATAGCGAACTCCAAAATTGACGTTCAGCCGATCAGTGAGGAAGAAAATATTCTGATTGAAGAGCGAAAAATTGGTCGACGGGAAATCGAACGATGAATTATCTAAATTATCCGGGTGTAAAAAGCGGAAATCGGCATCTGAAGCATTGGAAGCCGATCCCTGATTATTTTGTGTATTTCCTTTGTAATAGCGGGAGCCCACTAAAAAAGCTCCTTTAATAGAATGCTCTTTTTCTTTATTGAACGAAAACCGTTGTAAGTACCGCGCTTCGGCCCCGATATTTTCAAAAACCCCCTGGATCAAATCGCGATTCCCCATTGGATCAGCCTGCGATACTTTTCCCAAAAAACCGAGTGATTCTCTGCTCGACTGCATTCCAAACACCCGAACATCTACGGTTCCACGTTCCGAGATCTCGTATTCCGACTTAAAAGCCAGCATATTCCAATTTACACGAAACCAGTTCCGGTTGCGGTAACTTCTAAGCGGATCTTCCTCAAACTGGTAATCAGTTAAACCACCGGCCTGTTTTGCCAGATAGTTCATGTGTGTGAATTCCAGTTTCATTTTCCAGTTCTCATTCAGATAATAACCAACCTGGGCAAAAGCCTGGTGCTGCTTGTATTCCGAATTCGCACGATATCCGTCGCCCTCTTTGTACTGGTGATAAAACTGGTAAAAAAAACGGTTATTCGTTCCGGTAATCCGGTTGAAAAGACCTTTGTAACCATAACTTCCGCCGGTTACACGTGAAGTTAATTCGAACGGAGTGTTTTCCGGGGCATCTTTAATGACAAAATTCAAAAGTCCGCCAAACTGCGTTCCGTATTGCAGCGAAGCCGAACCGCGGATAATCTCCACTGCTTTTAACGCTTCAAACGGAGGTGTGTAATAACTTTCTGGATAACCCAGGGCATCTGCACTAATATCGTAACCGTTTTGCCGTGTATTGAAATTGGCTGTTCTGTTCGGGCTTAATCCACGACCGCCGATTCCGACCTGGATTCCAGCACCGTCGTTTTCAAAAATATTCAAACCGGGAACCTTCGCAAACATTTCGCGCGGGTTTGCAGTTGATTTTGCGCCGCTGAGACTTTCCACCTGGATTACTGCGTTTGTTCCGGTAGTAATTTGTGTTCCGCGAATCAGGGGCATTCGACCGACATCGAATTTTTCCAGTTTTTGAGATTCAATGATTACATCGTCCAGCTCATTTGAAACAGCAGTTAATTCTTTTTTAAACTCCTGATTCAGATCATCAGTGGTAACTTTGAACGAAACTGCTTCGTAACCCTGAAGATGGATTCTGATCGAATCACCAACACTTGCCGGAATCTGAAAAGCGCCTTTGCTATCCGTAAGGACTTGTTTGTTTTTCGTGTAATTTCTAATAATTACACCCGGAATTGAAACGTTGGACTCGTCCAGTATTTTCCCCTTCAAACTTTGCGCATATCCGCAAGTCATTGAGATGAAAAAACAAATAAACAAAATCGAAAACTGCTTCATGTTTTTGATAAATCCGGAGAATTATTAGAATGCTTTAGTTTTAGCCGTGCAAAATTAGTTGAATATTCAAAACCGCTTACGATCTAATCGCCGTCGTTATCCTGGTAAGTAATTAGCACTCCGAAAGCGGAAGTCATATCTGTTTTCAGGTACACAGTCAGATAATGTATTTTGTTGTACAACTGCTGTAAACTTGCCGGATCATTGTTCAATGTTGATTCAAAATCAGAGGTATGCTGATCAATCAGATTCAATATTCCTTCAAATTCCGAATTGATTGTGTTCACCAGGTCTTGTCTTTCAAGAGCTATTAAATAATCATCAAAACCAACCCCAGTTGTGCCATTCATCTGGTCGCCCTTAAAGACACGATGAAGCGCAGCAATGTTTTCACGCATTAACAAAAAGGAAATTTTAGCACGCCGCGTTTCAATGTATTGCGGCATGGCCTCTCCAGCACTCTGATTACCAATCGGGATTCCGATTTTCGTCCATTTACATTCTTCGTAAGATTTCATGAAGCTGTTTACCAATAAGGAAAAGGCACTTGTAGCTTCTGTTCCGGTAGAATTTTTAAATATTGAAGTATAGCCATTGTTCCATCCGTTAATGACAGATGTAACATGCTGTCTCATTTTGGCAATCAAATCCGAACCATACAGCGCATAATTGGAATCAGAGAAATAACTGATTGCATTCGTTCGGTATAATAAGAAATCAAATGCAGGAATTCCCTGGGCAATGAAATTTGAAATTTGATCGAGGTTATAGCTCCCCGAAGAAATATTGTCCAGAATTTTCGTAGTGTCTGTTGGAAAAGACCCCATGGAAACCTTTAATAATTCATTCATGCCAGGACCAAATTCAAACATTAAAGACCGTTCCCACTGAACATACGTTTCTTTCCAGGAATCCTGAAGCAATGTAAAATTAGCAGGCGATTGATCTGCCAAAAAAACGTTGTAACTGCTTTCAAAACCGGAAAGTTTGGAGTCCAATTCGTTATAACCCGGCAAAACGATATTGTCTGCCAGATTTTCCATAATAGCCTGTTTGTTAAACTCCACTTTATCTTCGTCTGAAGACTTCTTTTTACAACAAACAATTACAAGAACAACACACGCAAAAGCGATCAGTTTTTTCATTTTTTTAAAATTTCATCATTCCGGCACCCATCGCCGGAACTCCTGTTGATAAAACCATAAAAGTTAGTGATCCACCACTGCAGACCACTAACTTCAATCATTATTTTTTCAGCAACGTTTAAAGCACAGATGCATCGAGGTTGAATACTGCCGCCATTTTAGCAATTGCCGCATTCAAATCCTGCGCTGTTACGTTGTAAAGATTTACAGATCCGTTCGTTTGGAAATAACTCATCAAAACATCAATATCTGAATTCGAAATAGATTTGTTTGAATTGTACTGGAAAGCGTTGATAAATCCAACACCTTCTGACAAATTGTGGTGGAAAGTAGCTGGCTCAGCAATGTTTGTTAAAGCACCTTTAGTATAAGTAATGAAACGGCCGGCAATTACTTTTTCCCAGTTACTTAATACGTTTACTACCGCAGCATCACGATTTGAATCGTTCTTATTGGAGATTGCAGCACGACCTGAAATCCATGCTCTCATAATCGTAGCATTCAATGAAGAGGATGCGTTATTTGTGTTTCCTGCAAGTGCATTACTTACCGAGTTACAGTAGCTTCCCCAGTTTTTCAAACCTGTTGTTGTTGCAGGAAATGTAGTTGGAACTCCGAAATAAGCAAATGCATTATCCCAGGCTCTTTCCTGAGCAGTAGTTCCGTTTGTAACAACTGTATTGTCGTAGGTAGAAATATTGTTCAATATGGTAGCAGCCTGGTAGTAAAATACTGCATTCATTATTCCTTTTTCTACGTATTCCTTGTACTCAACACCAGCAGTATCTACTAAAATGTAACGTGTACCGTTGATCATTTTTCCGGAAACACCGTTAGAAGCTGTTGTTGCAGTCGGATTAGCAGATGCGTTTGTACTTGCAAGAACAACACCTTCGAAATTAGATTCAAGCATTGCCTGGAAACTCAATTGGCTTTTGCTTTTTAAGCTAAATCCGGCATTCAACTCGGGAGTAGAGAAATACCCGCCGATGTTAGCATACATATCTTTTAGTTTTTGAGCATCCAAAACAGGAGCAGCAGTTGCCGAATGAGTTGTTTTGATATAATTGGTAATCTCTCCCAACATAGCAATATGCTGCTTGGAAGCTAATGTATCTGCATTTGCAAAATTATAGGTTGCAGGAATATCGTAAGTTGCTGCCGGCGTTTCTGTATCCTTGTCTTTTTTCTTACATCCGATTAATAAAGCAGAACTTGCCAATAAGCATAAACTGATTTTTACGATACCTGTTTTCATCTTTAATTTTTTATATTTATTTAGATTCATTTTAGATAGCGCAAAACTAGATACTCAATTTCCAGATGGCAATACCACAAATAAGGTATATGGATATTGATAAAACGACTTCTAAATCGATTTTTTTGGTTCCAGCCTAACTTTGATACAATCCCGACCGTTCCAGACGGAACAGGATTAGTTTGACGGCTGGCTTCCCCTTACCGGATTGTGAACTTCCACACCAAACTGAGTACCACGACTTTTTGGTGCCATTCAAAAACCATCTGTGATAAAATTATTGGTCGCAGACTGAGAGTTTCCACGTCCGACTGAGTGCCACCATTTTTAAGTCGTAGTGTATCGAAGTCACGTGGAAAAATATTCCTTATCTTTGTTTACAAGCGTTTTTATGGATTTTAAACTAGTTTCTGAATTCAGCCCAACAGGCGATCAACCAACAGCCATTAAAGAATTAGTCAGTGGACTTGAAAGCGGAGTTCCTGCTCAAACACTTCTTGGAGTTACCGGGAGCGGGAAAACATTTACCATGGCTAATGTGATTCAGCAAACCGGCCGACCAACGCTTATTCTTTCTCACAACAAAACACTTGCCGCTCAGCTATACGGGGAATTCAAGCAATTCTTCCCTGAAAATGCCGTTGAATATTTCGTAAGTTATTACGATTACTATCAACCTGAAGCGTATTTGCCTGTAACAGATACTTATATCGAAAAGGATCTTCAGATCAACGATGAAATTGAAAAACTCCGTTTGTCTGCCACATCATCCCTGTTATCAGGAAGAAGAGATGTGATCGTTATCGCTTCGGTTTCCTGTATTTACGGTATCGGGAACCCAAATGAATTTGCAAAATCGATTATTGAAATTCATCAGGGACTGCAGATCTCGCGTAATAAATTCCTGCTTCGTTTAGTGGAGAATCTGTACTCCAGAACTGAAACCGATTTACAGCGTGGAAATTTCAGGGTAAAAGGAGATACGGTTGATATTTACCTCGCCTATGCTGATTACGCCTTGCGAATCGAATTCTGGGGCGATGAGATCGAAGCAATTAAGGCAATTGATCCGGAAACCACAGATGTAATCGACACTTATAAAGAAATCAATATTTATCCGGCAAACATCTTCGTTTCAAGTCCCGACAATACACGTCAGGCCATTGAGAAAATTGGCGAAGACATGGTTATCCAGGTGGATAATTTCCGGAAATCCGGGAAACCGCTTGAAGCAAAACGTTTGGAAGAACGCACCAGCTACGACATGGAAATGATGCGGGAATTAGGTTATTGTTCGGGAATTGAAAACTATTCACGTTACTTTGACCAACGTATGCCGGGAACAAGACCTTTCTGTTTGGTTGATTATTTCCCTGACGATTTTCTGTTGATTGTAGACGAAAGTCACGTAACAATGCCCCAGATTCGTGCAATGTACGGAGGTGACAGATCACGTAAAATCAACCTGGTTGAATTCGGATTCCGTTTGCAGGCTGCCATGGATAATCGCCCGTTGAAATTCGAAGAATTTGAGAACATGATCCACCAGGTAGTTTTCGTTTCAGCAACACCGGCCGAATACGAATTGGAAAAATCAGAAGGAGTTGTTGTTGAACAATTAATTCGTCCGACAGGATTGCTAGACCCAATTATTGAAGTACGACCGAGTTTAAACCAGGTAGATGACCTGATTGAAGAAATTCACTTACGTATAGAACGAAACGAGCGAACTCTGGTAACCACGCTGACAAAACGCATGGCAGAAGAGCTTCAGAAATATTTGGACAAACTGGGAATTCCTTGTCGTTATATTCACTCTGATGTAGACACCATAGAGCGCGTAGAAATTTTACGCCAGCTGCGGCTCGGTGATTTTGATGTCCTTATCGGAGTAAACTTACTGCGTGAAGGATTGGATTTACCCGAAGTAAGTTTAGTAGCAATCATTGATGCAGATAAGGAAGGATTCCTGAGAAATGTGCGCTCACTGGTACAAACTGTTGGTCGTGCCGCACGGAACGTGAACGGAATGGTAATCATGTACGCTGATAAGATGACCGAATCGATGCGAAAAACGATCGAAGAAACAGAACGCAGACGCGCGCAGCAAATAGCCTATAATGAAGAACACGGAATGGTTCCAACGGCTTTGAACAAATCTACAGAAACCATTCTGAAATCGACAAAAGTTGCAGACGGTGATGGTGATTACCGCTCATTACTGGATGAATACTCACCGGAAATTTCAATGGTTGCAGAACCGCAGGCAGCTTATTTGAAACCGGAAGACCTGGACAGAGCAATAGCGCTAACCAAGAAAGCCATGGAGAAAGCAGCTAAAGAGCTTGACTTTATCCAGGCGGCGAAATTACGCGATCATTTAAAAGAACTTCAAACACAAAAAGTATGAAAACGAGTCTTTACTTATTAATAGCAGCACTTGGGATTTTTACAATCACAGGTTCATGCGATAAACCATTGAGCAAATACAATCCGGATTTTGAAGGAACTTGGCGCACAGAAACCGCTTACAGTGACCTGTACGAGAAAACTATTACCTCTGAAATTGTAATTGACGGAAAAGACGGTATTTACAACTACGCTTGTACCGACGTAACCGGTTGCGCTCCGAGGTTATGCAATTGTATTTCACAGCAGCAGGGAAAAACGGTGATCAATACTTCACACACACACATAAAGTTTGGTTCTTCCAGCGGTGCTTACGCAGTAACCATTGACACCGAGCCTTACCAGGACAGCCAGGGAATCTGGCGCATGAAAGTGAATGATGAGGAATATACGAAGCAGTAGTGTTGTTGTTTTCTATCTGAAATCTGAATCATGCGCCATCTAATCATACTATTTTTTGTTTCCGGAAAGGTGGCACTGTTAGCCCAAACAACGGACACCACTTTTTTGACTGCCGAACAACTCAAAAAGGAAAAACCGTTCACCGATCTGAACAAAGCACTGAAAAATCCGGAGAAAGTGATTGTTTTGGATCTTTCCGGAAAGCGTTTGACAGAACTTCCCGAATCGATCGGCAGCTTTAAAAACCTGCAGGTTCTGAAGCTGGGATATGGCATAGATCCATCTACTCCAGGGCGCGTTATTCGTAAATCGAAACGCATTGGCGGTGGAATACTTCATTTGGACAGAGGAACAGGAAAATATGTTAGTTACAATCAGCTCACAGAATTACCCGATACATTGACCAGTTTGTCTAAATTGCAGTACATTGACCTGAATAACAACCCTTTTACAGATGTTCCGATGATCCTGAAAGATATCAAAACACTTACAGCCATCAATTTTTATGGCTGTTACAGTTTGATGGACAACAAAGTGCAAATTGAAGAACTAAAAACTGCTCTTGGCCCGGATTGTAAAGTTTATGTCACGCTCAATGATTGAAAACCATGAATTATCTAAAAATCAGTTTCCTGCTTCTTCCGTTAATTGTACTTTCCAGCTGCGATGCGATGCTACACATGTCCTACTCTGTGGAAAACAAAACCAATCAGAATATTACGCTCTATGTTCCCGATTTTCCGGCTGATAGTTCTATGAGCATATACGGGAAATCCAAAGACACCGTACTAACTTTAAAACCGGATCAAAGTGTGATCGTAGGATTTGGGACCAAAACAGACTTCCCCTGGGCAACTAAGAATATTTACAGGAAAGATCCGGGAAAATGCGGCATTGAACGGATCGATTCTGACAGCACAATTCGTTACGGTTGCTCAGAAGCAGAGTGGAAATATAAGAGAAGGAATTCCAGCTTATTAATTAAATAAACTCCAAAATTCGGTGAACGGTACCCTTCAATTTCTTCTTTGACATTAAATTCGTAAACAAAAACTCATGAACTTCAAATCAGCTCTTGGCATTCTTCGCATCTTCGGTTTACTGGAAGGAATTTCGTTTCTATCTTTTCTTATAACAATGCCGCTGAAATATATCTATGGCATCAAGGAACCAAATATGATTGTTGGAATGGCACACGGGTTCCTTTTTATCGGTTACGTGGGAATGGTATTTTGGGTAAGTACTGAGACGAAATGGACAATCAAGGAAAAAATCGGAGCTTATCTTGCTTCGTTACTTCCATTCGGAACCTTCGTTGCTGATGCAAAAATCTTTAAGCATACGGTGATTATTAAAGAAGACGAATTGCTGGATCAGTAAAAATCCTCTGGGCTCTGGCCACGAATACACGAATTGATAATCTTAATCATCCCTAATTAAACACTAATATAGTCCGCTTGGCGGACCATTCGTTCTAATTATTGCTATACGAAATCGATATTATAGCTCATATAAAATTGAATAAACCCAACTATGAGACGGCTGGTAAGCGTCTCAAAAATTCGTGCATTAGTGGTAAGCTTGTGAGAATCTCTTTAGAAGTAAGTCGAAAAGCCAAACTGGAACATTCCTGTTAATGCCGGAGGATTATTGAAAATATCCGTTTGCTGCTGGTAGCGGTAATTGAACCTGAAAACAGTTTGTGCAGACGGACGAAAACTAATAGCGGGAGAAATACTCCAAACCGCATCCCCTAATTGCCCATTCGTTTCAACAAAACGGCCAACGTTCCAATCAACAAATTCCAAACGACAAGCTATATTCAAAACTGCATTTGACCATCCAAGCATTTTACGTTTCAGAACGGGTTGAACGATATCTACAAATCCGCCATGTTGTTTAGAACCGAATTGCTGCCCGTAAGTTTCAGGAACATCCACAAAAATCCAGGCAAATTCACCTATGAAAGTGGTGTTTAATTTAGGAATCGTAGAATTAATGTCTACAGCAAGAACATCCAGTCTTCGTCGCTGATCGATTACTAAACCATCATCCTGGAATTTATTGTAAACCCCACCCATATAGGAAAAACCAACCTCGCCTATTTTCTTGTTTCGAAGCGCTACTTTTCCCGTAGCTAATGGCAAACCGCTGTTAATTTCCTCGAAACGTTCCGGGTTTGCTTTTGAAGCAGGTAAAGAAGTCCGGTTCTGGTCATTTTCTATGACAGAATTATCAAAAGAACCTGTCAGATAAATTTCGTAACCGAACATCCAGTTTTTACTGAAGGTTTTTCCGTACAGTCCGAATCCGGAATTACTCCAGGTTGCAGGAAGCATTTGTGTAGAAGCGATGGGCCGATCCACGAATTCCCATTTCGGACCATCATGATTCTGATTAAACGCTCCAATAGGGTTCATCACAATTCCGCCGCGCAGGTTGACCAACGGATGAAATTCTACATCTAACGACGCAAACTCAATAGCAATTTCCTTTCCTCCTTCTTCGAATTCAATCTCACTTAAAAACTTCAGTCGCTTATTAATCTTTGATGCAACAAAAAGTGTCATTCTGCGAGCCTGGAACTGATGTCCCTCTGTTACACCTTCTGTTGCGCCGTATTGCCAGTTTGCTTCCATATAACCGCCAATTGCAACAGGTGCTTTTCCTAAACCTAAAAACGGGCGATTGTAAATGGCATCCATATTCATTCCCGGGATTATTGTGTCTTTCGGAATTCGCCTGAGCAAAGTAGAATCGATCTGGGCCATTCCCCTTGCGGGAAAAATAAACGCAGTAAGAATAAGAATTTGTTTCAGCTTGATCATGCTTTTAATGATATTTTGATTTCTCCCTGATTGGTTGAAACAGGAAATGTTCTCAGATTGTCCATTGCCGGACCGTTCTCTACTCCACCCTGCTGATTAAACTCACTTCCGTGAGCAGGACAAACGATCTTTTCACCGTAAACCTGTAATTCTGCTCCCTGGTGCGTACACTCCAGGTAAATCGCCCTGTACCCGTTTTCCATCCGGTATAGGCAGATAGGGAAGTTCAGTAACTCGTTTTGGAGAATAATGTATTTGTGATAGGAAAGAACTCCTTTTTTGACATATTCAAATTCTTTTTCGGAAAGAACGAGGTCTGAACCTGAAACCGGAGTTTCCAGATGCTTTGTTGATTTACAGCTTTGGAGAATAGCCGTTACTGCAACACCGCTTAAACACGCGTAAGCACACGATTTAATAAATTCGCCTCTGTTCATTACAACGATTCAAGAAATTTGATCAGCGCCTTTTTATCTGATTCGCTCATACCGTTGTAGAAGTTCTTGCTTGCTGTCCCTTCTCCTCCATGCATCAAAACAGCTGATTCAATGGAATGCGCCCGGCCATCGTGAAGCAGATAATATTGTCCTCCCTGAGAATTTTTAGAAAGACCCAGCCCCCAGAGCGGCGGAGTTCTCCATTCATACGTTTTTGCGCTTCCTTCCGTATAACCATCGTCTAATCCGGCTCCCATATCATGCAGCAACAAATCTGTATAAGGTGAAAAGTTTTTGTATGAGAGTGCAGCAATAGGCGAATATCCTGTTTTTAATTGTGGTTTATGGCAGGAAATACAGCCGGCGTCGCTAAACAATTGTTTTCCTTTTTGCACTTCCGGATCATCCGTATTTCGCTGTACAGGAGCTTTAAGTGTACGCAGGTAAAAGACCAGGTCGTTAATTTTTGCATTACTCACTTCCGGATCAATGGAATGTCCGGAATAAACATCCAGCGGGCTAAATGACGAAGCAATTCCCATATCCTGATTGTATGCGTTTACAGATTGGTTCAGCAAGTCATAGGCGGCAGATTTCTTCCCGAAGCGACAAATATTCTTTCCATTTTGCGTTATTGCTCCAGGTCGAAGTACCACATAATCAGGAATTGTGATCCAGTTTACCGTTCCCGAAATTCCATCACCGTCTAAATCGTTTGGATCTGACATTGCCAGAATGTCTTCATCAGTTACATAGTCCAGAAAACCAAGTCCTGTATTTGCCGGAGGTGTAAATCGGGAAAATGTTGCCCCGCCGGGGATCAGTTCCGGAGAAAATCCGGGAAGTGCACGATTTTGCAATTGTGGTCCACCATGTTCCATAAACAAGTTTCCGAATTCATCAGGCTGACCGAACCGAACGAGTGTTGTTGACGGATGACCTTTTCCGTCGCCGGCATGACAAGAAATACAGCTCGATGCAACAAACGTTGGACCGAGCCCGGTTTTGGAAGTAAAGACTTCGTTAAAAGCTACATCACCGCGAAGAAATTGCGCCATTTCCTGATCAGAAAGACCTTCAATCGGCCCATCAAGTACTTCAGCTTCCGCCGGACTCTTTGGCAATAATTTATGGCAGGAATATACCGTAACAAGCAGAACAAGAATAAGTAACAGTCTTTTTTGCATAACACTAATTTAAGTTACAGCAACAAAGATAGTTTATTTTAAGATTATGGTAATTATATTTTTAGATAAACCTAAATATAATTTAAATACTGATTGTTACTGAAAAATTGCAGCGAACACGCGAATGATCAGCTGTCGCCGGAAAGATAAAATTCGGATTAGAACTGAATAAAAAAAGGAGTCATAACTTTCGCTAGACTCCTTTCTTCATTTATTCAATTCTTTTCGATTATCCCTGCCAAACACCCATCGTGTTGAATTTTTCAATTCTTTCTTCGATGCGCTGTTCCGGATCTTTCGGATCTAACTCCCTTAAGTATTCTTTGATCTTCTCTTTCACAGTTGCGAACATTTCTTCCGGGCTTCTGTGTGCTCCGGACAAAGGTTCCATGATCACATCATCAACCAATTTATTCGCTTTCATGTCTACGCTGGTCAATTTCAACGCTTCAGCGGCTTTCTCTTTATATTCCCATGAACGCCATAAGATAGACGAACAAGATTCCGGAGAAATTACGGAATACCAGGTATTTTCGAGCATCACTACTTTATCTCCGACACCTATTCCCAATGCACCACCGGAAGCTCCTTCGCCAATGACGATACAAATTACAGGAACCTTCAACTGCATCATTTCATAAATGTTACGTGCAATTGCTTCACCTTGTCCGCGTTCTTCCGCTTCCAATCCCGGAAATGCTCCAGGAGTATCAATAAAAGTAACAATCGGCTTATTGAATTTCTCTGCCATACGCATTAATCGTAAAGCTTTGCGGTAACCTTCCGGGTTGGCCATACCAAAGTTACGATACTGGCGCATTTTGGTATTGATTCCCTTTTGCTGTCCGATAAACATAACAGATCTTCCATCAACCAAACCGAAACCACCAACCATGGCTTTATCGTCCTTCACAGAACGGTCTCCGTGTAATTCCTGGAACGTATTATCTGTAATTGAATTAATGTAAGCCAGTGTGTACGGGCGGTCGGGATGACGAGACAATTGAACGCGCTGCCATGGAGTTAAAGAAGAAAATACTTCTTTTTGCTTTTCTTCCAATTTAGTTTCCAAAGCATCAATTGTATCTGTCATATCAACTCCTGATGTACTTGCAATTTCACGTGTTTGTTCAATCTGCTCTTCTATGGCCTTAATCGGCTCTTCGAAATCTAAATATACTGACATAGTCCTTTATTTGAGGGTGGAAAATTACGAAAATTGTAGGCATTTCTTAATTTTAGAGCATGATTATTTTTCCAAGCTGTAAAATAAACCTCGGATTAAACGTATTGGAAAAGCGTTCTGACGGCTTTCATAATCTGGAAACAGTAATGGTTGAAGTTCCGTGGAAAGATGAAATTTCGGTTTCCCAGTCGAATTCAGACACGTTTCACTCTTCAGGATTAGAGATTCCTGGTGCAGGAAATCTCATTTTGGAAGCTTTGAAACTTGCCAGAATACATGCGAATATTCCTCCGCTCAAAATCACACTTCAGAAAAACATCCCTATTGGGGCTGGTTTAGGTGGCGGTTCTGCCGATGCAGCTTTCGTCTATAAGTATTTAGCCAGAGAGTATTTTCCCGATCGATCAACTGCAGATTTGGAAAATGACATTTCAGTTCTTGGCTCAGATTGTGCGTTCTTTATA
This sequence comes from uncultured Flavobacteriales bacterium, assembly GCA_946479985.1. The sequence goes on along the minus strand of CAMLIF010000013.1, from coordinate 34,961 downwards.
CAAGGCGGAATTCAAAATTGTACCGGAAGAGGAGAGATACTAAAACCAATTCGATTAAGTCTGCAAGGATTTCATTTAGTCATCGTTAATCCGGGAATTCATATTTCTACTGCCGAAGCATTTGGTAAGATTGTTCCGAATTCCGATCGGGAATCTGTTTCAGAAGTTCTTCGGTTGCCAATAAAAGAATGGAAAACTCATTTAATCAATGATTTTGAAAAGAGTCTTTTTCCAATTTATCCTGAACTGGAACAAATAAAAGCAAGTTTGTATGAGCAAGGAGCAGTTTACGCTTCTATGACAGGTTCCGGTTCTACTATTTTCGGGATTTTCACTGATCTTCGCGATACAGCCACGATAAAAATTGCTTCTGCGAAGTTTATGAAGTTGGTTTCGCTTTGATTATCAGGTCGTTTGCAGAGACTTTTTTGATGGTTTTAAATGGCGATCACAATGGAGCAAAAACAGGCTGAAGCTCTCTGAAAACAGACTATTCACATAATTTTATAAAATTATTAGGCTGACCAGGAAATCACCGTCTTAATTCTTGATAATCCGATGAACTTCTACCCGCTCGCCAACAATAATTTTCAGAAGATAACACCCTTTCTGCTCATCCGACAAATTCATTTCCTTTCCAAAACCGTGCTGTATCGATCTTCCGTTCAAATCAAAAACCTCGTATTCCAAAGGCTGATTTAAACTGCCTGAGAAAGTAAATACTCCACTACCCGGATTCGGATAGATCATTAATTGATTTTGCTCCAACTCTTCCAATCCTGCAGAGCTGGAAAGATTTACTTCGTAATGATGTAAACCACCTAAATCCTGACCAACGAACATATTCAAAGCACCATCGTCATCCAGCTCTTCAACCCAAAACGAGGAGTACAAACCAACATCAATATTCAAATAAGAATTACTCACCAAATTGAAACTGGAGTTAGCTCCCAGGTTAGAATCTATATCGTTGTAATAATGCAGATGTCCGTCGTTTGCACCCAAAAACAAATGCGTGGTGTCGTTTACGCTAAAGAAATGAGGCATTGCATATCCGTCGGGCGAAAGAATTAGCTGTACATTACCGAGTGTGGCATCTTCCAATTGAAAAGACGGCGAATTAACCGTTCCGATATTTTTATAGTAAGCAATGCTTCCAGATTTATTTCCGATCAGCAGATCCAGCAAACCATCACTATTCAGGTCGAAAAGCTGAGGAGCAGCATAAGCTGTTACGGAAATAGTTCCTCCAACTGAGTTTTGCAAGACAGAAGATGTTCCGTAAGCAAGTGAATTTCCCGAACCCGCGGTATTTGAATATTTAAGAAGTGTTCCGTTATCGCGGCCAATGATCATGTCCTGATCTCCATCACCGTCCAGATCACCAAATGTAGGAATAGCCCGTAATCCCAATCCCTGCGACAAAACATCGAGGTAATTATTGCTTAAATAAGTAAATTCAGGAGCCAGATTCGTCCCCGTATTTCGGTAAGCAAGAAAACAGCTTTCTTTATCAATGACCGGTTTGTAACGAAAAAAATTAGCAACAATAAGATCTTTCGTTCCATCTCCGTTTTGATCAACCATTACAGGAATACTTCCCAAACCATGATCAATCATTTCACTTTGAAGGAAATTGTTTGTTTGGTAGTTGAAATTCGGAAGATTATTAGCCCCGATATTTTTGTAGAACCAAACACTGGCCTGATTTTCTGAAATGGTACGCGCGTTTGGGGCAACAATAAGGTCTTTCTTATCGTCAAAGTCAACATCCAGGTAATAACTTGCCGGAAACATATTAATGGCTGCGGGAGTGTTGTTTGACGGGTAGTTGTTATCAAAACTCACCATCGCTGAATTGGTATTGGGAATAGAACCACCGTTAATCAATGAAGTAAGCGAAGGATAGGAAACATCGCCCAGAATAAGGTCTTTCACGCCATTTGCATCTAAATCCAGAGCCAGAACGGTTGATCCGGAATGTTTTGGCAAGGATTCGCCGTTCGGTCGTTCCGGATTCGGAATATTCCCCGTTCCGCAAGGTGATTCCGTACTATTCAAAATGATCTGGTTTGTATTCAGATCTTCCTTGAATTGTCCCCAACATTCATTCATTAGTTCATAAATCAGTGAATCCGAATGTCCGTAGGTTTCCTGGCTCAGGTTTTTGTGATATTCCACCCGGTCGCCGTTTGAACTGAAAGTTAGTACATCAATATCTCCGTCTTCCTCAATATCAACAAATGCAGGAATATCTGCCGAAGTAACATACAGGTTGCTCAGATCTCCGTAAACATTACTCAAAACAACTTCCTTGCTTACTTCAAAGCTCAGGTAACCATTCTCAATACTGACATTTCTATAAACTTTCAAACCACCGATCCCATAAGAAAAAATATCATTTTGACCATCCCCATCGTAATCCACAAAAGCAGCTCGATAACGAATCTCGGCTGGCAGTTCATTCGGCATTAAATAACGATAGGCGTAATGATTTGAAGGAGCGGTTTCTTTCAGAAAAACAATGAAACGATCACAGCTTCGATCAAAAAGGATCAAGTCTTTATCACCGTCCAAATCAAAATCCAATTCCGAAAACTGCGCGAAATTAATTCCTCCCGCCCAGGCGTTATCTAAAAGATCAGTTCCAATTTTCACTGGAACCGACGGATCAAATTCGAAGGCAAAATTTGTTTGAGCCATTCCGCTGAAAGCAGAAAAAGTCAGTAATGAGCTAAACAGGAATCGTTTCAAGAGCAATAATTTGTTCTAAAGTTACTGAAAGACGTTCAACTGCGATGAAAGGTTGAATCAAAAGATCATACAATTCAGGAAAACGGAAATCAAAGCCATTAAGCACGATCATTTTTAACAGCAAAGAACAAAAGGACAGCAAGTTTTTTCGTGATACCGAATAAAATTAGATGAACCAAATGTAAAATGACAACCCCCAATCCCTTTGCGTTATTTTTCTCTCTGCGATTCAGTTCATCCTTGCTCTTCAGGCAAATTCCGAGAAAAGAAAAAGGTCATTCGCAAAACACAAATGACCTTTTCAAAAATTGAAAATATCTTAATCAATCCATTTATCGTCTTTCATTTCACCAAGAATAACGACATCCTTGGTACGACGATAATCTTCAGCTGCTAACAACATTTGTTCACGGGTATCTCTACGAATTCTTATTCCTTGAGAACCTGAATTGCGAACTTCAATGTAAAATCCATCGCGCAGGCGAGCTGGCTTTGTTGGAGGTCTTCCCATTTGTTTGATTTTTTTTCGAAAAGCTAATATACAAACACTTATAATTTATACAAGTTTTTTATATTATTTTATGAATCTAACAGGTCTTTCTCCAGTTGAACATGCTGCTGAGGCCCTTTTGAAAATCGTATCGACTGAACCAATCCAACAATCGAAAACGCAATGACTATCAATGAGTAAAAAATGAATGCTCCGCCAACTTCATCGAAAGAAATTGCACCTGGATCTGCCAAAACTAAAATATCCCATAAAAGCATGATTCCTGATAAACTTAAACCAATGATTGCAAACACTTTAACTACTTTTGTTTTCACTTTCATTAATCCCAACAAGTCTACTGTGATAAACAGCAGGAAAAAGAAAATTGAAACCATTGCCGCTGTGCTTGTTGCACTTTCTGCAAATCCGGAGTATACAGACGAATACGAAGAATAAGTAGAATATGAATTCATGGATGAAATGAATTCCATAGAACGGGCTACAGCTACTTCAGCCATGAAATAACCGGTAACACACATAAAAATGAAACCGAAAACGATCCCGACGATATAAAATGCTTTATTCATAGATTAAAATTTAGGAAGCAAAACTAGTTTTTTTATCGACAATAGTCAAGAAAACAACTTCGAAAACACATTTTTTGCCGATAAACCGATTTAGTTGCTCGTGGAAAGAAAATAAAGAGTTTCTGCCTCACTCAATTCCATCCGGACCAGTTTCCAGGAAACAAAACGGATCAACAATGCATCAATTTCTTTCTTTTTCAGGTTGACTGACTTATAGATTTTGCTCAACGTCAATCCTTCATCAAACGAAAAGCATTTCAGTAAACTGATCTCTGCTTCTCCGAAGTGCTGCGGCCGGTCGTCTTGAAATCCTGCTCTGCGCCAAACTCCCAACAGAATTTTATTCGCGAGCAAAGTAGAATCGTCAACGCGAACATAAGCACGTAAAACTCCCTCTTCGTTAAAAGCCATAACCGGTCGTTCCGCCGATTTCGGGACCCAGATATCAAGAACAAGTTTCATGTCTTCCTGCCAGACTTTAGATTCAATAATCAGCGCCGGTTTGCAATACATTTCCGCAGCAGCAATGATCATGTGGATTTCCTCATTCGGATCGACACCGGTAATTTTCCCGTTATCCTTTACACCAATAAGTAATCTTCCGCCTTTTGAGTTCGCAAAAGCGCAAAGTGTTCTGGCAATTTTCTTCGAATCATCGATACGAAACTTAAAATCGAGTTGTTGGTGTTCGCCTTGTGCAATGAGTGATTTTAATTCGGACATAAGACAAATTTAAGAGTTATACTCTTAGAGGAAAAAGGAAAGTGGAAAAAGAAAAGAATATAGAATTTTCGTGTTATCGAAATGGTGTTTTTTCCTAACTATATATGGAATGTCAAATAAAAAACTAATAATATGAACAGCTTTAAGACATTTGAAGACCTACTTTTATGGAAAAAAGCTCATCAGGCAATTTTGCATCTTTATAAACTAACGGAAGGAGAATTATTCAGTCGTGATTTTGCTCTAAAAAATCAAATGAGAAGAGCCGCAATATCCATCAGCTCAAACATTGCAGAAGGACTCGACAGGAAATCAAACAAAGAATTCTGTCACTTTCCAACTATTTCCAAAGCATCTTCCAGTGAATTGAGGTCGCAATTAATTCTTGCAAAAGATCTAAACTATGTTTGGGAGAGAGAATTCTTACAGTTAAAGCAAAATTTAATCGAGATCAACAAAATGGCCGCAGGATTGATCCGGTATTTAGAACAAAAAATGATTTAATTACTTTCCTTTTCCTCTCTAAGCTTTCCTCTTAATCTTCATTCCACAACACCCACGATTTCAGTGCCTGTTCTTTCAGCATACTTTCGCCATTGAGGATTGTTGCGCCGTTTTCTTTTGCCAAACGCAGGAATTTTGTTTCCGCCGGATTGTAGATGAGATCAACACATAAATGCTCTTCCGTAAGGAATTCAAACGGGAATGGAATACATTCTTCCACATTAGGAAATGTTCCAACCGGCGTACAGTTTACTACCAGCTTAAACGCCTGCAGCATATATTGGTTGATTGATTCATAAGAGAATTCGTTCTCATTCTCCGGATTCCGGGAAACGAATTTGACATCGATCCCGATATTCTTCAGTACATAAGCAATCGCCATTGAAGCACCACCGGTTCCAAGAATCAATGCACGCTCATGCCTGTTCGTTAAAAACGGCTTAATGCTTTGATGAAAACCGTGAGCATCTGTATTGGCGCCAATTGTTTTCCCGTTGCGAAATAAAACGGTATTTACAGCTCCAATTGTTTTGGCTTCGTCTGTTAGTTCGTCTAAAAACGGAATGATTTCCTGTTTGTAAGGAATGGTTACGTTCAATCCGGAAAAGCCTCCGTTTTGGAGAACTGATTTCACCTCATCAATTTGAGACAATTCAATATTCTCGTAAGAAGCCGGAATTCCTTCGCCAGCAAATTTCTGTTCGAAAAAATTTTTGGAAAACGAATGTCCGAGCGATTTTCCTATGAGTCCGTATTTGTGCAAAGCTTCTTAGTTTTGAGAATCTACTGGTTCCGAATCCTTTTTATTCCTTTTCGAACGAACAAAACTGATAATCATAGGAAGTACGGAAATAAAGATAATTCCCAGGCACACTTTCTCAACGTTGTTGCGGATCCATTCAATTTCACCTAAAAAATATCCGGCCAGGGTTAAACTAAAGATCCACAAAAAACCGCCGATAATATCGAACGGAAGGAATTTCTTCAAATAACTCATTTGACCGATTCCGGCAGCAAACGGTGTAAACGTTCTCACGATAGGAACGAAACGTGCCATAATAATAGCTTTGGTTCCGTTTTTCTCGAAGAAAACATGTGTTTGATCAATATATTTCTCTTTTACTAGCTGACGTCCGCGAACTTTCCATTTCAGTACACCGAGTCCAAGTTTCCGGCCAATCCAGTAATTGACATTATCTCCCAGAATTGCTGCAAAAAGAAGCAATCCAAGCAAGTAAAAGATGTTCAAAGGAGCATTAGTTCCTGCTGCGAATAAGCCGGCAGTAAATAACAATGAATCGCCCGGAAGGAAAGGCATAACGATCAATCCTGTTTCAATGAAAATGACCAAAAACAACACGATATAAATAGTGCTTTGGTATTCGTTCACGATCCATTGAAAATCAAGGTCGATCAGGTGTTTGAATAATTCTATCATCTTTTTGGTTTAGTATAGTTCGTTGGTTGGATCGAACTTTTCAGCCCAGGCAGTAATTCCGCCTTCAACAATTGCAACGTTTGTAAAATAGTGTTCTGTTTCCAGTAAATTGGCAAGTGCCTCGGCCCGTTTCCCTGATTTGCAAACCAGGATCAGCGATTCGTTTTTACTGAAATCTGCAAGATGTTCTAATAATTGTGCCATCGGCAAATGTTGAATTCCGATAGAATAAATGGCATGCTCCCAATTTTCACGGATATCAATCACGTGTTCCTTATTCGAAATACATTGTTTGCAGTCATTAACACTTAGAATCTTCATACGGTAATTTTTCGGCAAATATAAACCTTTGAGTGAAACACTATCCTCAATATTCGGAACTGAATTGAATTGCTAATTCACCAAATCTGAAACTATCTGTGCTACGCTTCGGACCGATTTAACTGATTCGATACTTGGTCCGGCGCACCAAATGCTCTGATACGTATTCTCAAATGCAGCTTTTCGTAAGGCTTTCATTCCTTTCAGGAAAGTGAACATCTTTACCCATTTCTTCAATCTTCTATTCCTGGAGAAGAAGCTTTCCAGTCCACTTTGCTCAGTACCTATTTCCTTCACGTACGGCGTTTGGATAATAGTACATGGAGTTCCGGAAAGCCTTGTTGTAAGTACAATATCTTTAGCTCCGTATTCTACACAGGCATTTTTATATTCAGCAGAAACCGGTGATTCTTCAGAAGCAATGAAGATTGTACCGATCGAAAAACCATCTGCGCCATACTCCATAAACTCTTCCATTTCTTTCTTTGTACCTACTCCACCGGCCGAAATAACAGGAATGGAAACTGCACTTTTGATATCCTGGATCAATTGTTTCGGAGAAATTTCGCCTGCGTGTCCCCCAGCTCTATTGTTCACAGCAATCACAGCATCTGCACCTAAATCGGCCACTTTCTTTGCCATTGCAGCGTCCACCACATCGCAGAAAACTTTGATTCCAGCCTTATGCGCTTCTTCTATTGCATGCTGTGGTTTTCCAAGTGAGGTAATGATAAACTCGACTCCCTGATCTACACAAATCTTCAATTGCTCTTCCATCCGTATGTTCGATGGATTCACTATCAAATTAACGCCAATTGGGCCGACTGATTCTTTTTTCAATCTTGCCAATCCTTCGGCAAACAATTCCGTACTTCGATAATTCAATGCAGGAATTGCACCTGCTATTCCAGATTTTCCGGCAGCAATAAGCATTTCCTCATTCGAGACGAGAAACATAGGCGCCATGATAATCGGGTATTTTATATTGAGAATCTGACAAAGAGCCAGTTGACTAAGGTCTTTTTCCATTGTACAAAAATAGTCATTTGAGAAGATTACTTCTATCAAAAAAATCAGCGGAGTAGGCTTAAAAAGTTCATAAAATCGGTTTCCAAACCAAAGAAAAGAACGAAATTTACATCCATGACTTCTGTAGGCTCCTGGATAAAAGCGCTGAGATTGCGTACACTTCCTCTTTCAATATCGGGTATTATCGTTGGCAGCGTTTGCGCCTTTAACGATGGATTTTGGAATACACCTGTTTTCCTTCTGGCACTTTCAACCACGGTTTTGTTTCAAATCCTTTCAAATCTTGCAAATGATTTGGGTGATACGCTGAAAGGTGCAGATAACAGTGGAAGGGTTGGCCCGATGCGCAGTGTTCAATCAGGCGAAATATCAAAAGCAGCCATGAAGCGCGCTATTTTAATACTGATCATTCTTTCTATGCTAAGCGCAGGAACGCTAATTTATATTGGAACACAGCTACTTTCTGTTAACATCATATACAGCTATGTTTTATTGGCTGCTTCCTGTGTACTTGCAGCAATTACCTACACAATGGGAAAACACGCCTACGGATATTTAGGTTTGGGCGATATTTTTGTTTTTCTTTTCTTCGGAATTGTAAGTGTAATGGGGGTTTATCCTCTTTTTGCGAATAATCTGGATCTGAATTTAATTTATCCGGCCATTACTATCGGCAGCATGAGCACACTGGTTTTAAACCTGAACAACATGCGCGATCATGAAAACGATGAAAAAGTCGGGAAACGCACATTAGTTGTGAAACTGGGCTTTGAACAGGGTAAAATGTATCACCTGTCGTTAGTCATTCTGGCATTTGCGAGCTGGGGTGTATTCATGTATTTACAACAAAACTGGTGGTATTTGACTACCATTATTCCGTTTATTGTTTTGTTGAGACATTTGAAATTTGTTTTCAGAACAAAAGAAGCACGTCTGCTGGATTCGCAGCTAAAAATTGTAGCACTCAATACCTTCTTACTGGCACTTTTATTTTCCGCAACTTCTTTGGGGCTTTACATGTTCAACCAAACAATCATTAACGATTAACGTATGAGCTCACGTTTCTCACTCAGTTATTCCAAACACATATTGTTGTTTAAACAGCCAAGCGGAACAAGCAGGGGAATTTTAACGGAGAAGAAATGCTGGATTTTAGAGTTGAAAGACAAGGAAACCGGGTTAACCGGAAAGGGTGAATGCTCTGTTATTGAAGGATTGTCACCAGACTTTTCAACGGATTCGCTTTACGAAGAGAAACTGAATGATCTTCAGAAAAAAGTAGATTTTTACATTGAACACCCAATCAAATTAAACAACTTCCCTTCTATCCTGATGGGACTTGAAATGTGCATTTTCGACCTGGTGAACGGCGGCAACCAAATCTATTTCCCATCGGCATTTACAAAAGGAGAAAAACATATTCCTATCAACGGATTAGTGTGGATGGGAGAAGCACAATTCATGCAGGAACAGGTAAACGCAAAACTCGAAGCTGGTTTTTCATGTATCAAAATGAAAGTCGGGGCTATTGATTTTGACCAGGAACTGCGGATTTTAGAAGGTATCCGAAACCAGTTTTCTGCAGATCAGATAACACTTCGCGTAGATGCAAACGGGAGTTTTACACCGGATGATGCATTATACAAACTAGAACAACTAGCTCAATTCGATTTACACAGTATTGAACAACCCATTATGGCTGGTCAGCAAGATGCCATGCATGAATTGTGTAAAATCACTCCGGTTCCAATAGCACTCGACGAAGAATTGATCGGAATCAATCTTAGAAAAGAGAAAGAACAGCTTTTAGACGATATTCAGCCGCAATACATTATTCTGAAACCAAGCCTTCACGGAGGATTTATCGGTTCACAGGAATGGATTCAGTTGGCGAATGAACGGAAAATCGGCTGGTGGATCACATCTGCCCTGGAAAGCAACATCGGTTTAAATGCCATTGCTCAGTTTGCAGGAATCCTGGATGTAAAAATGCCGCAGGGACTGGGAACCGGAGGATTATTTGTCTCGAATTTTGAATCACCGCTAAGTATTGAAAAAGGCGAGTTGAAATACACTATTTGAGAGGAACGAGGAAAGAATTACCAATGAGTTAATTATAAATTATCAAGAAGGTAAAATTGTCTGACCCTTGATAATTCCGGCATTCATAATTGATATTTCCCATTGACAGCAGGGTTTTCGCCTTTTTACTTTTGACTTTTGAGTTTATCCTTATCTTTGCGCCAGTTATGAACGATACGCGTAAACGAATTGAGGTGTGCTTTACACCGGGAGAATATGAATATTTTAAGGGAGAATACGAAATTGTTGTTGTAATTGACGTACTACGCGCAACATCAGCAATTTGTGCCGCATTTCACAATGGAATTGAATCAATAACACCCGTGCCAACTGTTGAAGAAGCCTGGGAATACAAGCAAAAAGGATTCCTTGCAGGTGCCGAACGCAAAGGCCAGATCGTTGAAGGTTTCGACTTCGGAAATTCACCTTTCAGTTACATGAATGAAGATTTCAAAGGTCAGCATGTAGTTCTTACAACTACGAACGGAACTAAATCATTACACGTTGCGAAAGACGCTGAAATAGTAGTAGTTGGTTCATTCCTGAACCTGGATTATTTGAGCGAATGGTTGAGTAAACAAGACAAAAATGTACTTTGTCTTTGTTCAGGCTGGCAAGATAAATTTAACCTGGAAGATACAATTTGTGCAGGTGCAATTAGCGATTTCCTAATCAATACCGGAAATTTCATTTCAACAGAAGACTCCTCAATTGCAGCTAAATACCTTTTCTTGTCGGCGCAAAACAATTATTTAGGATATTTAAAATCAAGTTCACACAGACGTAGATTAAAAAATTTAAATTTGAACGAGGACATCAAGTATTGTTTGACACCAAATCAAACAAATGTGATTCCGATTTTAAAGGATGGTAAACTGGTCGACATATCGAAGATTTAAACTTACACTCGTTGTAACACTACTCCTGTTTCCTTTTGTTTCACAAGGAAATCCGCTACCATTACCAATCGTCAAACCCGCAGTTTGGGGTTTCTACGGACATAAACGTATCAACAGGATGGCGGTTTTTACACTGCCTCCGGAAATGTTGGGCTTTTTCAAAGAAAACATTGAATTCATTACCGATCACGCTGTTGATCCGGATATGCGCAGGTATGCCGTAGAAGGAGAAGCACAGCGACATTACATTGATATTGATCATTACGGTGAACATGCATTCGACAGCGTTCCGCGAAAATGGGACGATGCGGTTGCCAAATTCACTGAAGATACGCTCCAAACATACGGAATTGTGCCCTGGCATATTTACTTCATGAAGTATCGCCTGCAAAAAGCATTCGAATCCAAAAACATAGATCTGATCCTGAAAAATGCAGCCGAGATTGGACATTACATCGGCGATGCGCATGTTCCGCTCCACACAACCGAAAATTACAACGGCCAGTTAACCGGACAAAAAGGAATTCATGGTTTATGGGAAAGCCGCATTGTGGAACTCAACGCTGAGGATTACGATTATTTCGTAGGCAAATCAGTATACGTTCCTTCCATTCTTGATTTTGCATGGGAAGCAGTTGAAGAATCAAATAATGCGGTAGATTCTGTTCTTTCGATGGAAAAATTACTGACAGATTCGCTTCCTACTGACATGAAATACACCTACGAACAACGTGGAAATGTTATTATTCAAACCTACTCCAAAGAATTTTGCGACACCTATCAAACCATGATGAACGGAATGGTGGAACGAAGAATGCGAGATGCAATTATTTCAGTGGGCTCTATTTGGTACACCGCCTGGGTTGATGCAGGTCAGCCGGATTTGAGTTCATTAACCAATACTCCTCCATCTGCCGAGTTATTGAAAGAATTGGAAGAGCTGGAACAACAGTATCAGCATACCGAACATAAAGGAACAATCTGCGATTAGGCAGCTTTCGGAAAACCTTTATTTTTTTGTTAAATTATTTACACAAATAAATTGTTTCGGTTAAAATATTTTTATTTACATTTGCTCCCGATGATCAAAATGAACACATATTTCAACAGCTATTTTTTCTGGACTCTTCAAGAGGCCCCAGGTTTGCTGTAGTTGTTCTAAACATATTAATACACGAATCCCGGTCGGCCAAAAGCAGATCGGGATTTTTTTTTGCACTAAAATGAACAAACAACGAACAATTGGAATTCAGGGAATTCAGGGATGTTTTCATCAAATGGCAGCACAACAGTATTTTGGAAACGAAATTGACGTGCTCGAATGTTTGAGTTTTCGCGAACTCTGTAATTCTTTGAAAGATGGGTCGAGCAATTTTGCTGTTATGGCTATTGAAAACACCATTGCCGGGAGTATTTTAACGAATTACGCACTGCTTCAGGAATTCCAATTTTCAATTTGTGGGGAAATCTATTTACCAATTCAGCTCCATTTACTGGCACTTCCGGGAACAGAACTTCGCAATATCAAACGAATTTCATCACATCACATGGCAATTAAGCAAAGTGAAGTTTTCATCAACCAACTTCACCTGATTGAATGTATTGAGATGGAAGACACAGCGCTGGCTGCAAAGAGAATTCGTGAAAACAATTTTGAGCATGATGCTGCAATTGCCAATGAACTGACGGCAAAATTGTACAAACTAGATGTTTTGGCTCGCGGAATTGAAACAAACAGAGCGAATTACACCCGGTTCCTGGTATTAAGTGAAACTCCGGTTCAATCTGAAGAGCACAACAAAGCATCTCTGTTTCTTGAACTCAATCACCATCCCGGTTCGTTAGCCGAAATCCTGATGGTTTTCAAAAACAAAGAAATCAATCTCACAAAGATCCAATCGGTTCCAATTCTCGGAAAGCCCTACGAATATGCGTTTCATATAGATCTGGAATGGCGATATCGCAGCTGTTTTGATGAATCATTAAAGGAAATTAAAAAAAGTGTGAGTCAGCTCGCTGTACTCGGAACCTACAAAAAAGCAAATTGGAATGGAAATCTCAATAATTAAGAACATCATAGCTCCGGCAAAACGACTTCAACAGGTAGAAGAATACTACTTTTCGAAAAAATTGGCAGAAATACAACAACTCCGAAAAAGCGGAAAACAAATCATCAATTTGGGAATCGGAAGTCCTGACCTGGCTCCTTCCCCACAAACAATTCAGGCATTAACCGAAACTGCGGTTCAACCGAATAATCATGGTTACCAAAGTTACCGTGGAACTCCTGCTCTTCGGAACGCATTGAGTTCATGGATGGATTCCACTTACGGAATTGCTTTTAGCAGTGAACATGAAATTTTACCATTGATGGGATCAAAAGAAGGAATCATGCACATTTCAATGGCTTTTCTGAACCCGGACGATGAAGTGCTTATTCCAAATCCCGGTTACCCCACGTACAGTTCGGCTTCCAATTTAGTTGGTGCCAAAATAAGAACTTACGACCTGAAAGCTGAGAATAATTGGGAGATTGATCTGGACGAACTTGCTAAGACGGATTTATCGAAAGTAAAAATCATGTGGCTCAATTATCCGCACATGCCAACCGGAAAAAATGGTTCAACAGTTTTGTTCCGTAAATTGGTCGATTTTGCGTTAAAGCATGAAATCCTGCTGGTAAACGACAATCCGTACAGCACAATTCTAAACGAAGAACCGCTGTCGATTTTCTGCATACCGGAAGCAAAACAAGTTGCCCTGGAACTCAACTCTCTGAGTAAATCGCACAACATGGCAGGCTGGAGAATTGGCTGGTTGTGTGGCTCATCGTTTTATATTGATACCGTCCTGAAAGTGAAAAGCAACATGGATTCCGGGATATTTTTGGGAATTCAAAATGCGGCAATTGCTGCACTTTCAAATCCTTCCGATTGGCATCAGGAACAAAACGAAGTATATAAAAAACGAAAACAACTGGCAGAACAAATCCTTGATTTTCTGGGTTGCTCCTATTCGAAAGAACAGATTGGACTGTTTGTTTGGGCCAAAATTCCGGACAATTGCAACACAGAAGAATTTGTAGATAAACTATTGTACGAAGCTGGTGTATTCCTTACTCCTGGATTCATTTTCGGAACTGAGGGAGGACAATTTATCCGGATTTCATTGTGCGCCGCAGAAGAAACATTCGAACGGGCATTTCAACTCATTAAACATTCCCAATTATCATGAAAACAGGAATCATAGGAGCCGGATTAATCGGAGGTTCACTTGCTTTGTCATTACGCAAAGCCGATTTCGCTTCAGATATTGTCTCGGCTCATTTCAATGACGAAGAAACCAGGATTATTCTGGATCGGAAAATTGCAGATCGGGTACTCTCTTTTGAAGAAGTTTGCGCTCAGTCAGAACTGATAATTCTTGCCGTTCCGGTAAACACTATTGCCGTTCTTCTTCCGAAAATCATGAATCTGATCTCGGACAAAACGATCGTAATCGACGTTGGTTCAACAAAAAAAACGATTTGTGATTCTTTAAAGGAGCATCCGCGGCGAAAACAATTTGTAGCTGCACACCCAATTGCCGGAACAGAAAACAATGGTCCTTCAGCCGCAGTTGACAACTTGTTCCATGAAAAACTGAATATTATTTGCGAACCGGAAGCCTCGCATCCGAAAGCTGTGGAACTAGCAAAAAGATTATTCTCAGCAGTCGGAATGCATACGATAGAAATGTCAGCTACCGATCATGACAGGCATTTGGCCTATGTCAGTCATCTTTCTCATATTTCATCATTTATGCTCGGTTTAACCGTTTTGGATATTGAAAAAAACGAACAGAACATTTTTAATCTTGCAGGTTCCGGATTTGAGTCCACGGTACGTTTGGCGAAAAGTTCACCGCAAATGTGGGCACCCATTCTGATCCAGAATAAACAAAATATCGTTAAAGCACTCAACAGCTATATTGAAAACTTGCAGTTGATGAGTAACTTTATTCAAAATGAACAAACAGATGAAACTATTGCTTTACTGGAACAGGCAAATGCAGTAAGAAAAGTGCTTAACAAAAGTATGCTTCAACAAGCTCAACAACCAATACAAAATCACCTTTAGAAAAACGAAAAATGGAAGTAAAACTAAACATAGAAAAATTCGAAGACTGGATCAAGCCAACTGTCGACAATGTACTCATCAGCGGGCCTTGCAGCGCTGAAAGCGAAGAACAAATGCTGGCCACAGCAAAGGGAATTGCCAGTGAATTTCCGAATAACATTTTCCGGGCCGGGATCTGGAAACCGCGCACACGTCCAAATGCGTTTGAAGGTGTTGGATCTGTTGGTTTGGAATGGATGCAAACCGTGAAACAGGAAACCGGAATGCGTACCGCAACCGAAGTTGCTAACGGAAGACACGTGGAAGAATGCTTAAAAGCCGGAATTGACGTTTTATGGATCGGCGCCAGAACGACGGTAAACCCGTTCTCAGTTCAGGAAATTGCTGATGCTTTAAAAGGAGTAGATATCCCCGTCCTGATAAAAAATCCCGTAAATCCTGATCTGCAATTGTGGATTGGCGCACTGGAACGGATCAATCAGGCAGGAATTACGAAAATCGGAGCAATACACCGCGGATTTTCTTCGCTCACGAAAAGCAAATACAGAAATACTCCAAATTGGAATATGGCAATTGAATTGAAGCGTCTTTTGCCCGAACTACCAATTATTTGCGACCCGAGTCACATTGGCGGAAAACGGGAACTCATAGAACCGCTTTCACAAAAAGCGCTAGATTTAGACATGAACGGTTTAATGATCGAAACACATATCAATCCGGCAGTTGCGCTGAGTGATGCGGAACAACAACTGACTCCTGACAGCCTGATTGGCATGATCCATCGATTAATCTTACGTCAACAGCACGCCCAAAACGCTCCGGCAGAAAAGAAACTAAGCGATCTGAGACGAAAAATAGATTTGGTAGATGTTAAACTGATTAATCTCATCAGCGAGCGCATGCAAGTTATCCAGAAAATCGGTGAATGTAAACGCGATAATGGAATTACGATTTTACAGGTCAACAGATGGGATGAAATCCTGAAAAACAGATTGAAGCAAGCTGGTGAACTGGGCCTGAATGAATCGTTTGTAACGAAAATCCTTGTGGCACTGCACGATGAATCGATTTCCAAACAGACAAAAATTCTTAATAACGGGAATCTTCCTGCTCTTTAATTTGTTCATTTTGAAACAATAATTGTAATTTTGCCCACTATGAAAGTTGATGTAAATACAGTTGTTACCTTGAATTATTCATTGAGCGACAGCGACACAAAAGAGCACATTGAGGCTACTTCGAATGATCATCCAATGCAGTTTTTGTATGGAATTGAAAGATTATTGCCAACGTTTGAAGAAGAAATTCACGGTTTAACTGCCGGAGAAACTGCGCAATTCACCATTCAAAGTGCTGACGCTTACGGTGAACACTCTCCCGAGAAAATTGTTCCGATTCCGGTAAACGTTTTCCATGATGAAAATGGAAAACTGGATGAAGAACATATCAAAGTTGGTGCTTTATTGCCAATGTCCGACAGTGAAGGAAATCACATGACGGGCAGAGTTTTGACAATTGACGAGAATGAAATTCAAATGGATTTCAATCATCCGTTAGCCGGTTCAAATCTTACGTTCGACGTAACAATATTAAACGTTCGTGAAGCAACTCAGGATGAAATCTCACACGGACATACACATGGTGCACACGGACATCACCATTAAATTGAAAAGTTAAAAGTGTTTGAGCAAAATCACTTTCAATTTTCAAATCCATATTAAATAATTAAGGAGCGGAATTATATGAATTATAAGATCGCTCCTTTTTCTTTTCGTATACCTCACAACTTTTACATTCTCCATTTTCAATTTTCAATTCCCTAATGACTATCTTCGCACCACATATTCACATATATGATCAAAGTCGAAAATCTCGTAAAAACCTTCGAACTGAATCGTCAGCAGCGTAAGGAACTGAATACCAAAGACAAAACATTTACTGCAGTTCAGGATGTTAGTTTTACCTGCGAACCAGGGAAAATCCATGCATTGCTTGGAGCAAACGGAGCAGGAAAGACCACTACCCTTCGCATGATGTCGACTATTTTCAAGCCTACTTCAGGTTCTATAGAAATAGCCGGAATTGATGCATTGAAATATCCGGAAGAAGCAAGAAAACACATTGGATTTTTAACCGGTTCTGCCGGCTTGTACGCGCGTTTAACACCAAATGAATTAATCGACTATTTCGGTTCTTTATACGGAATTTCGAAAGCTGATATTCAGATTAGAAAAAAGAAATTGTTCGATATGCTGAACATGCACGACTTCCAAAACAAACGAATTGGAAAGTTAAGCACCGGAATGAAGCAAAAAGTTTCTATCTGCAGAACCATGATCCATGATCCCCAGGTTATTCTATTCGACGAGCCAACTAGCGGACTGGATGTTATTACAGCTGCAGCAATTATTGAATTGATCAAGCAATGTAAGGAAGAAGGAAAAACAGTAATTTTCTCCAGTCACATCATGGGAGAAGTTGATCTTTTATCAGATAACATTACCATTATTCACAAGGGAAAAACAGTTGTGAATTCCACAATGGAAGAGTTCAGATCAACCATGCAGGCGCCAAATTTAACGGCAGAATTTATCCGAGTTGTTAACCAGCAAGAAACAGTATCGCTATGATTTTTAACATCTACAAAAAGGAAATAAAAGATACGCTTCGCGATCGACGAACAATTATCATGATGGTGGTTATTCCAACCCTGATTTTTCCGGTTATCATGAATGTTTACATGAAGATCTCTGACAAGTTTGCGGCTGAAACAGAAGCGAAGCAAATTAAGATCGGGTTGGTTTCGAACCAGGCAGGAAAATTTGAAGAGGAATTAATCAGGTTGCCGAAAGAACTAGGTAAAAAAGAATTCATTCCTTATTCCGACACGAACAAACTAAAAAAAGATATCCAGGATAAAAAAATTGAATTGGGTTGTTATGTTTCCCCGAACGAAGCAGAAAAGCTCAATGCACTTGAACCGGTACAAATCACTGTTTATCACGACGGAACAGACCTTGGAATGAAGGAACGTTTTGAAACGTATGTTGCTGTGATTGAAGCAAAACTGAAACAGGAACGCTACGCAAAACTAAAAATCCGTGAAACCAGTATTACTCCGTTGGCAGTTGAATATTCAAACGTTGCTTCCAATAAAGAAATGTTCGGGAAACTGGCCGGTGGTATTCTACCCTATTTCTTCATTGCTTTCGGCTTTATGGGCTGTATGTATCCGGCAATTGACTTGTTTACCGGAGAAAAAGAGCGCGGAACTTTGGAAACATTGCTGACAACACCGGTAAAACGCTGGAAAATCCTGATTGGGAAAATGCTCGTTGTTGTAACTTCCGGAGTTATGGCATCAACCTTCAGTTTAATCGGGCTTTTCCTTTCAATTGAATCATTAGATCCGCAAAAAGCGCCGGAATTAATTGCTATCGTAAACGACATTTTAAGCCCGGGATTCATTGCAATGCTCTACGTTTTATTGATTCCGATGATCTTCTTCTTTGCCGGAATCATGGTGCCAATTGCCATTCGCGCAAAAAGTTTCAAGGAAGCACAAAGCATCATTTCTCCTTTAAACATGTTGGTCGTTCTTCCAGGAATGGTTGGATTTTTCCCGGGAATTGAACTAAATTATGTCACTGCCGTTATTCCGGTAATAAATGTAGTACTGGCTACAAAAGAATTGATTGCCGGAACACTCGAGCTTCAATATGTTGTTTTAGCCTTTAGTGTAATGGTTACACTTGCAGTATTGGTAGTCTTACAGTCTCATCGTAAATTTGAGAGTGAACGAAGTTTATTGTAGTGGCCGGCGAATCTGATTTTTTCCATTTATTTAAAACTGACATTTCGGGTATTCAATTACCTGAAAAGTTTACATTTCCATTTTATTACGAAACACATCAACTTGCCGAAACAGCGAGCAAGGAAATTCAGGAAATCCTGAAGACGAATCCTTTTGGTCACAATTTCGGGCTCGATTCTGCTAATGACGGAACACCCATTGGAAAAATGTTCGGTGTACTTGTTGTTCAAAATGAGAATGATGAGTTAGGTTATTTAGCTGCTTTTTCAGGAAAAGTCGGGAATTCAAATCATCATTCGGGTTTTGTTCCCCCCGTTTTCGATATGCTTGTTGAGAATAGTTTCTTTAAAATCGGAGAAGCTGAACTAAACAAAATCACTCAGGAAATCCAGGAATTGGAACTAAACAAAGATCTCCCGGTTTTAACAGCGAAGTTGAAAAAACTGGAAGCTGAAGAGTTTGAAAAAGTAGAAGAGCAAAAACTCCTCATTCAACAAAACAGAACCGAACGACTGGAATTACGAAAAAAACTCGATCCGGAAAAGGATAAAGCCGAGCTTGACATTCTGAACCAGGCAAGTATTGATGATAAATTGGTGCTGAAAAACATGCAGCGTTATTTCATGCATAAGAAAAATGAAATCAATGTTAACCTGGGGCCCATCATTCAAAAGATGGAAGAGCTGAAAACAAAGCGTGCAGAAGGATCGGCTACGCTACAGCAGCAGCTTTTCGACAATTATACATTTCTCAATGCGCATTTAGAGAATAAAAGTCTCAGTAAAATTTTTGTGAATGCTCCACTCGGAATTCCAGCCGGAGCCGGAGAATGTGCCGCCCCAAAATTACTGCAATACGCTTTTTTACATAAACTCCGTCCTGTTGCATTAGCTGAATTCTGGTGGGGAGAAAGTCCGAGATCAGAAATTCGCGTGCATGGCAATTATTATCCTTCGTGCAGAGGGAAATGTGAACCCATTCTCGGACACATGCTACAAGGGATTAACGTTGATGAAAATCCGCTTTTAAAAGTAATTTCTGCTGAGGTGGCACTTCCTTTTCTTTATGAGGACGAAGACATTATTGTGGTAAACAAACCGTCAGAAATGCTATCCGTTCCCGGAAAAACAATTTATGAATCGGTTTACAGCAGAATAAAAGAAATGCGCCCGGAAGCCGAAGGAAATTTGTGCGTTCATCGTTTGGATATGTCAACTTCCGGATGCCTGGTTATAGCCAAAAATACTTCAGCTTATACCAAACTTCAACGCCAATTCATCAAACGCCGGGTTCAGAAAAGATATATTGCTTTGCTGGACGGAATTGTAACATCAGACAGCGGAACAATCGATTTACCTTTGCGTGTTGATTTAGACGACCGGCCGCGACAATTAGTTTGCTATGAACATGGCTCGAAGGCCGTAACGCATTACAAGGTTGTAGATCGACAAAACAACCAAACACGCATTGAGTTTTATCCGATTACCGGAAGAACACATCAATTACGGGTTCATGCAGCTCATACGCTTGGATTAAACACTCCGATTATAGGAGATGATTTGTATGGAATTCCGGATAAAAGATTGTGTTTACATGCAGAATTCATTTCGTTCGAACATCCGGTAACAAAAAAAGTAATGAAATTCAACGCCCCCGTTCCATTTTAGACATGTCCCAGCTTCAACCCAAACTCAAAGAAGCCGTTCAGGCAGAAATAGCTTACGCCAAAGACGAAAAAACACGCCAGGAAAAATGTTCTCCGGTCGAATTACGCGCAATGGGACTTTCTATATTTCCGCTTGATTGCAAAAAAGTAACCGACAACGGGGTTTCAACCATTCTGCACCTGAAAGCTTCGTTTCACATCAATGATCAGTTTTTCTACAACGGCTGCAAATTAGTACTTCATGTGAATGATCAAATAATAACCGGAAGATTAGCCGCATTGGACGGAACAGAAATGGAAGTCCGGATCGACGAAGAAACCGATTTCAACCCGCATGACTTTTCATTCCGCGTCGATTTTCAACCGGATGATGTCACATTCAAATGCATGGAGCTGGGAATACAATTCCTGGAAACCAAACCTCATCTGCAGGCATTCGAAGAAGAGTTGAAAACTGAACCCAAATCTGATTTCATTCCGTTAGAAAATCCAAAACTCAATACCAATCAACAGCTTGCAGTAAGCGCCATTCTCAGTGACCGTAAAACGGTTTGTATTCAGGGGCCTCCCGGAACAGGAAAAACAACCACACTTGTTCAGTCTATTTTGAAATTAGTTGCCGACAAAAAACAAGTGATCATTTGCGCACCGAGCAATACGGCGGTTGATAACATCTGCTTGAAACTCCTGGAAGAAAAAACCGGGATTTTGCGCTTGGGAAATGATGAAAAAATTCATCCGCTTGTACTTCCTTTCACGAGTGAAGGACATTTACTGCGAACCCAGGGAAAGGCAATTGAACATCTGCAGAAATCCATTCAAAAAGCAGTTCAGGTTGCCACACGTTCTATTCGGAATTTCACTCCGGAAGCAAAACAGGAAAAACGCGGGGCTCAGCAAGATTTGCGACAAATGCGCAGTGAGATCCGAACTATGCGAAAGCAAATTTTTCAGCAATTGATTGAAAGTATTCCTGTTATTGCTGGAACACCTGTTTCATTGTTCAATCATCTGCCGAAAGAAAAAATAAGTGATATTGTCATTATGGATGAAGCCGGACAATGTATGAGTCCTTTAGCCTGGCTGGCGGCAAGTTTCGGAAAACGTTTGGTTTTGTGCGGCGATCCGCAGCAACTTCCTCCAACCGTATTTTCGCCAAAAGCCCGTGAGTTAACAGTTAGTTTACTGGAAGCTGCCTGTTCCGCTCAGGAACCTTATCTTCTGAATACACAATACCGAATGGGTGAAGAAATTGTCGGTGCAATTAATCCGTTTTTTTACCGGAACCAGCTTCAAACGGCAGTTGGCATATCTCCTGCAAGCCTTTATTTTATTGATATGGCCGGTTACGGGGAAGGCGAACAAAAAGATGAAATTACAGGAAGCACTTACAACCTTTCTGAGATCGAGATTCTTCAAAAAATGCTGGATCATTTCCATGTGCGGGCTTCTGAAACAGTCATTTTATCGCCTTACAGTGCTCAACTGGATGAAATCCGTAAAGTTATTGAATCAGGCTGGCGCATTTCAACAATCGACAGCATTCAGGGACAGGAAGCCGTCAATTGTTTCATTTCTCTTACACGATCCAACGAAGAGCAGCAAATTGGTTTTTTGAGCGATTACAGAAGAACAAACGTGGCCATTTCAAGAGCAAAAGAATTATGTGTACTTATAGGCGATTCTTCTACGCTTGGAAACGACAAGTTCTACAATGACCTGATAAGCTATACAGAAGAAATAGGAAATTATAAAAGTGCTTACGAATTCCTGTGAGACTTTAGTTTGAAGCTTAATCTGACAATGTGCCCGTCTTTGTTTTCGCAGGAAAGAGATGCTTCGAGTTGTTCCGATAAGGCTTCAACCAACTCAAAACCAAGCGCTTTTTCATCTTTTTCCGTGTGAGCAACAAAATTTCCGGGGCCATTATCTGCCAACTTGATATAAAGCAGTCCGTCCTTTTCAGAAACTGTTATTTCAATCTTTAATCTACGGCCGGGAACTTTAGCGTGTTTGAATGCATTTGTGACTAGTTCGTTAATGATCAAACCGCATGGCACAGCTTGTGACAAGGGCATTTGAACCGGATTTGAGAATACAGAAACTTCACCCTCATCTCCTAAACTATTATCAATATTATATACAAGGTCTGAAACGTACTCTTTGAAATCAAGTACTCCAACTTCTTCGGAAGTCATCATATACTGGTGGATCATCGCGATAGAATAAATTCTGCTTCTGCAATCTTCCAGTGCGTCAATTGCTTCGGGAGTTTCAACTGTATTCTTCTTCATATTGATCAAACCGGTAACAATAGATAAATTATTTTTCACCCTGTGGTAGATCTCCGACAAAAGCACATTTTTCTCATCAAGCATTTTCTCAATTTTCTCCTGCTGATTGCAATTTTCCTGCAATCCCATTATGAACAACGCAAGCGAGGTAATGAAACTCAAAACAGTACAACAGGCAGCAATTACAGTACATTGTTCATCTGAGAAACACCCTTTATGCGGAACCCAAAAAAGCGCTACACATGCTATAATTCCGATAGTGTATAGCACCGACATGATGATCATGTGTATTCTCACTTCCCGTCTCCCGAACATGTGGATCATGAAGAAAAATGCTGGAAAGAAATACATGAACACCATAGATTTAACGCCGAAAAGCAGGGTGAAATAAAAAAGTAAAATAGCAGTTACGACAAAAAACATGTAAGAAGCCGTGACATATCCCCATTTGTGATTAAAAACAAAAACAAACGGGCAAATAATCAGAATAACCAGAAAGGGAAGAATCACATCATACATCCCCAAGAAACAATAGATTGCACCAGCGGCAAAAACATTGAGAATTCCGAGAATCGTGATAAAATTGAGTTTACGGATAATACCTTTCTCCCTATCGTTTCCGGCGTTTTTTATGCCAATGTTCAACAACGAATTCCACATGGAGTAAATATAACAGAATATGTCATTTTACATTTTCCTGTTTAAAAAAAAACAACTTATGAACACCGAATGTTAACGATTACTTTGAATAAACGAAAACTTAATAAACTGATAAATAGGGAATATTTTATTTTTGTGAAAAAAAAATCAAACTATGTTGTCATTACAACGCATCACCATATTATTTGTATTGCTGATTTCCACCTCTGTTACCTGGTCACAGCCTTACGATTGGTCACCAAAAGCCAAACCTTACACCTGGGCATTTGGAGTAAGCTGGAATTTTGTAGAAGATGATGGTCGTGAGTTCTGTCAACCTTTTGATGTAAGCCAGTCCTGGAACGGACTTGCTTATCCAACACGATTAACAGTTGAAAGACGTTTTAAATATGGTTTAAGTGCTGAATTTGCAGGAGCGTATAATTATTATAAAGCAGGGAAACTGATCAATTTAAGCACAGACAGATCCGGAATGTTCCTGTCATTTGATCTCAATTGTAAGTATGGCTTTTATAAGATGATCAACATTCCATGGCTTGATCCGTATGCTTCTTTAGGTTTCGGGGTAACTCAGAGAAATGCACTGGATGAAAGATTCAGCTTAACGGGAAATGTAGCATTTGGTTCAAACTTTTGGATTTATAAAGGTTTTGGGATCAATATCCAAACAAGCGGAAAAATTGGTGTTGTAAGTGAATTCCTCGGTTCTTCAGATTATTTCCAGCATTCTATCGGAATTGTTTACAAATTATCGCCGAAAAGTGGCGGAGACAACAGTTTCAGTAAGAAGCGCTACAAATGGACCGGTAAAAAAGAACGTTATAAACCGAGTAGAAAAGTAGGCTAACTTCGTCTACGCTCAGTTACCTCCTTAAACTACGCGATCTTAATTACTCACGATATTAAGGAGCAAGCTATTCTCAATGAAACTGATAGTAGGCATCAGTGTATAAATCCAACTCAGGAACATACCAAAGGCGACTGAGTCCATGCTGGCGGAAGGTTATCCTTTTAGTCCCATCATCAGTAATTCAATGTCTTTGTATTTCAGATCGAAAACTTGTCCCAAAATTTCACTTACGAGAATTCCTCGGTAGATATAAACTCCTGAGCGGAATCCGTGATCATTTCTTATCAGGTCCAAACATCCGCCTGAATCGGCCATGGTTATTAATAACGGCGAAAAGATATTTGAAAGCGCGAAACTGGCAGTTCTGGGAACGCGTGAAGCAATATTCGGAACACAGTAATGAACAACGCCGTGCTTTACAAAGGTCGGCTTGTTATGATTTGTCACTTTAGACGTTTCAAAACAACCACCCTGATCAATACTTACGTCTACGATTACCGATCCTTCTTTCATATTCGAAACCATATCTTCAGAAACCACACACGGAGTTCGGCCTAATGGTGAACGAATAGCACCAACAACTACATCGGCGCGCATGATTGCTTTAGCAAGCACTTTTGGCTGTAAAACAGAGGTATAAACACGTGCACCCAAATCATTCTGTAATCTCCGTAAACGCGATAAACTGTTATCAAATATTTTTACCGATGCACCTAATCCTAATGCTGCTCTCGTAGCAAATTCGCCTACAGTTCCGGCACCAAGAACTACCACTTCCGTAGGTTGAACACCGGCAATACCACCAAGCATAATCCCTTTACCTTCGTTAAACGAAGAAAGCAATTCACCGGCAATTAAAATCGACATGGTACCGGCAATTTCTCCCATTGTACGCACAATTCCAAAAACACCTTCATCATCCCGGATATAATCCCAGGCAATAGCAGTGATTTTTTTCTGCATCAATTTTTGAAGGATGATTTTTGGCTGCATGCCTAATTGCAAAGCAGAAATGAGCGTTTGACTCCCGCGCAGCATATCCACCTCTTCTTCACTCGGTGGTGCAACTTTCAGAATCAAATCGCAATTAAAAATATCCTGGGGAGAGAAACAAATTTCTGCACCGGCTTCGCTGTACTCACGATCAGAGAAATGGCTTAATTCACCGGCTCCTTTTTCAATCTTGACGTTGTGTCCGTTTGCAACCAAAAATGAAACAGCTTCCGGGACAAGCGCAACGCGTCTTTCCTGAAACCCAACTTCTTTTGGGATCCCGATTTGTAACTGGCCTTTCTTCTTTGAAATTTCGAGCATTTCCTCCATCGGAAGAATGTTCCCTTCTTTCAATAATTGCTTCAACAATTCAGGATCTTTTACCATAGGGTTTTCGTTTCAACGCATTCATAGCGAAGATACGGAATTTGATGAATAAGGTTATGGAAAATGGAATTATGAATAGAATAATTATCAATTATCAAGAGGAGAATCTAACTTGATAATTTGAACGTTGATAATTACCACTGAAACACCCTATCTCCTTCACTATTCAGTGAAATGGAAACTTCCACAATATCATCAGGCAGTAATTCCGCCACATTCGACGGCCATTCGATAAAGGAATATGCATCGCTGTAGATATATTCTTCGAAACCAATGTCGAACGCTTCTTCCACGTTATTGATACGGTACATGTCGAAATGGTGAACCGTTCCGTACATCGGACTTTCATACGTTTGTACGAAGCCGTAAGTTGGCGAACCGTCGATTTCAGTAACGCCCATTGCGCGAAGCAGTGCGCTGATAAATGTTGTCTTACCAGCGCCCATTTCGCCATAAAAAGCCACTACTTTTCTTGTTCCCAAATGCTCCAGGAGCAATTTGGCTATGAAGGGTAAATCGTTTTCGTTTTGCGCAATCTCGGTGATCATTTTGGATTCAGTATGATAAAAGGAATGAGCATTTCTTCCATTGAAATTCCACCGTGCTGAAAGGTATCATTGTAGTAATGCACAAAATGATTGTAGTTATTCGGATAACAGAAATAGTCATGCTCACGTGTGAAAACAAATTCACTTGAAAGCGACGATTTCGGTAAACCGATTTTCTCCGGATGTTTAACTGCAAAAACTTCTTTGTCTTTATAGCTCAGATTTTTCCCGGTTTTGTAACGAAGATTTGTGTTCGTATTTCTGTCACCAACTATCTTGATCGGATCTGTAACACGAACGGTTCCGTGATCCGTTGTAATAACCAGCTTTGACCCCATTTCCGCTACTTTTTTGATGATTTCCTGCAGCGGAGAATGTTCGAACCAGCTCAATGTCAATGAACGATAAGCAGCTTCATCTGCTGCCAATTCCTTGATCATATCCATTTCTGTTCTGGCATGACTAAGCATATCAACAAAGTTGTAGACAATTGCGTTCAGCTGATTTCCTTTCAAGGTATGGAATTGATCGACTAATCTCTTACCTGCATCCAGGTTTGTGATCTTGTTATATGACCATTTGATATTTTTCCCGTTTCGTTTCAGGTTTCCTTCCAGGAAAACAGCTTCGTGCATATTTTTTCCACCTTCATCTTCTTCGTTTAACCAATGATTGGGGAAACGTTTGGCAATTTCCGAAGGCATTACTCCTGCAAACAAAGCATTACGTGCGTAATGTGTTGCAGTTGGAAGTATGGAATAGATAATCTCGTCTTTTTCAATTTCGAAATAATTGGAAATGATCGGTTTTAAGATCTGCCACTGATCAAAACGCAGGTTGTCGATTACCAATAAACAAACCTGTTGATCCAGCAACGGAAAAACGCGGTCTTTCAGAATATGATGAACCATATCAGGCGCACCATCATCACCGTCGAACCAATCTTCATAGTTATTCTCAATATAGCGA
The DNA here is from genome assembly GCA_946479985.1 of uncultured Flavobacteriales bacterium. The sequence goes on along the minus strand of CAMLIF010000013.1, from coordinate 7,835 downwards.
CAGAACAAATCGTTTGCTTCTTTACGCTGCGCATCGAGGATTTCCTTCATCCCCTGATCCTGCAAACCATTAAACTCCAGTTCCCAGTAAGTCAGTTTTTTGAAAACCTCCTTCCACTCTTCTGCATCCAACCTACCGTTCAACTGCATTCCCAGCTGACGAAATTCCTGCTGATAGTTTGAATTCGTTTTTTGGGAAACCAGTTTTCTGTGGTCCAGGTTTTTCTTCAAACACAAAAGCAGCTGATTCGGATTAACCGGTTTAATCAGGTAATCGGCAATTTTAGAACCGATCGCTTCTTCCATGATTCTTTCCTCTTCACTTTTCGTGATCATCACAATTGGCAATTGCGGTCGAATTTCCTTGATACGCGACAAGGCCTCAAGCCCTGAAATACCAGGCATGTTTTCGTCCAGGAAAACAATATCATAATTGTTCTCCATACACAACTCAACAGCCTCAGACCCGTTATTGATCAGTTCAACCTGATAGCCTTTCTGTTCCAGGAACATTACGTGTGGCTTCAGGTATTCCATTTCATCATCTGCCCATAGAATCTTTGTCTGCATTTGCTAAAGATTAATTAGTTTTGGTTAAAATTACTTCAATTGCGGACAAACGCCCACAGAAATAACAAAAAGAAAATCATCAACGATCCTGTTTATGGTTTTATTACTATTCCTGATGAATTTATTTTCGATTTGGTTGAACATCCGTATGTTCAGCGTTTGAGACGAATAAAACAACTGGGAATGACGCATTTGGTTTACCCGGGCGCGCTGCATACACGTTTCCATCACGTCATTGGCGCAATGCACTTAATGTCGCAGGCAGTTGCAGTAATTCGACGAAAAGGACATGAAATAAGTGAGAAGGAAGAGCGAGCAGTTTTAATCGCCATTTTGCTGCATGATATTGGTCACGGGCCATTTAGTCACGCATTGGAATATGATATTGTAACGAATGTCAGCCATGAACAAATTTCCTATTACTTCATCCAGGCACTGAAACAGGAATTTCCTGAAAATTCAGATGATCTGGAGCGTGCGCTGATGATCTTCGCGAATAAATACAACAAGAAATTCTTGTATCAACTGGTTTCCAGTCAGCTCGACATGGATCGATTAGATTATCTGACCCGCGACAGTTTTTTTACCGGTGTTTCCGAAGGAATCGTTGGAACAGAACGAATTATTGAAATGCTGAATGTTCATAACGATCAATTGGTAATTGATGAAAAAGGAATCTATTCCATTGAAAAATTCCTGGTTGCACGCAGGGTAATGTATTGGCAGGTTTACCTCCATAAAACAGTGGTTTCAGGTGAATTTATGCTGATCAATATCCTACGGAGAGCGAAGAAACTTATTAAGGACGGTGAAACATTGTTCGGAAGCCCGGCGCTGCTGTTTTTCATGAGCAACGACATTCAGAAAGTGGATTTTGAAACAAATCCGGAGATTTTAAAAGAGTTTGCTCAGCTGGATGATTATGACATAATGGGAGCTGTAAAAGTATGGCAGAAGCATCCGGACAAAGTACTCTCTATTCTTTCAACGAATCTGGTAAACAGAAACTTACATAAAGTTGAAATTGCAAAAGAACCTTTTGGTCCGGATAGGATTTTGATGGAAAAGGAATTGGTTCGCACACAGTTTCAATTAAATGACGAGGAAATTGAATATTTCGTTTATTCGGAATTACTATCGAACAATGCCTACAGCCAGGTGAAACAGACTATTAATTTATTGATGAAAAACGGTGGTACGATGGACGTTTCTATGGCCTCAGACAATCTGAACATTTCTGCTTTGGCTCAACCGGTTGAGAAATATTGTTTGTGTTACCCGGTTCTGAAATAGCAGGCTTAAAAATGATCAATTATAAGATTTCGGCGGTATTTATTGGATTTGCGGTATTTTTCTGTTCTTGCGGCAGTAAAACAACGGCTAAATCTGAAAAGGAAATTGTAAAATCGGAACCCATGATTGACTCAATACCGAAAAATAATGAGCAAAATTTGGATTACAAATCTCCTCCTGCCAAAGGCGGTACCGAATTAAGATTCAAGATGGCTACATTGGTAGTTCATCTATTGGAAACAGGTAGGATTTTTGATTTCAACGGTGATGGTTTTCCCTCCGACACACTAGAAGTTGAATATGATCTACCTGAATCTGTTCAAGGCCAATCAATTTATATCAAAACTTCGGAGCTTACTGATTTGAAATTGGAATGGCGTTATGAAACAAGTTTAACGCTCAATATGGAAGGTCCGCATTGGGATTTGTACGACTGGAAACATTATTACTCGCCTTGGAAAGAACTCAAATTGAAAAAGGGGAAATATTATGTACCTGAATTGACCCGTAGTGAAACACAAAGATTTCCAAAATATTCCGAAGCCGAATTGAATGAATTTGTAAATCTTGATAGTCTTAGATCAGAACACTCAGGTTCGAACGCAGATATTTTTATAGGTGTTAGTCGGATTTATCTTCGGATTACTGGTATGGGGAAGAACAGAAAACATACTTACATCGTTGCTTTTTACGAACCAATGGGCTGTTAAAGAAGAACTATTCCTCCGAACAATGAATAATCTTCCAATCTTTTTGAAGTAATTTTGCAGCACATTTCAATTGTCATGAACAAACAGATCCAGGATATCCAATCGGCTTCAGCAGAATTAAGTCAACAAATTGTAAATCACCCGGCATATAAATCAATAAAAAACATAGAAGGCATTCAAACTTTTATGGAACACCACATTTATGCCGTGTGGGATTTTATGTCGTTGTTGAAAGCCCTTCAAATTCAACTGACGTGCACTACCCTACCCTGGGTTCCTGTTGGATCTGCAAAAGCACGTTTTTTGATTAACGAAATAGTTTGCGGAGAAGAATCGGATATTGCTTTTGAGCGGGAAGGAAATTTGAGTCATTTTGAACTATACCTTGAAGCCATGGCCCAATCCGGAGCTTCAAGTGCCGGAATAGATGAATTGCTTGAAAACGTAATTAGCGGAATGCCTATAGAAGAAGTAATAGAAAACTCCAATATCCCTGAATCGGGAAAATCTTTTCTGCGTTTTACTTTTGAAGTAATTGACACAAAAAAGCCACATGTTATTGCCGCAGTTTTCACATTCGGAAGAGAAGATCTAATTCCGAATATGTTCCACACCATTGTAAGCGATGTTCATGAGCGTTTCCCCAATCAGGTAAGCATTTTCAAATATTACCTCGATCGGCATATTGAAGTTGACGGTGATCACCACAGTCATCTGGCACTGGAAATGGTAAGCGAACTTTGCGGAAACGATGAACAAAAATGGCAAGAAGCGAAAGAATACACTTTACGTGCGCTTCAAAGCAGAATTGGACTTTGGAACGGAGTGCAGGAAGCTATTGAAGCAACTGTTATTCAGGGATAAGCAATAATCTCTTCTCAGAATTTTACCGGAACTACTTTTGCTTTCCCGTTGGAAAGAAACAATGTGATTGTTGGAGTAACGGTGTAATTAATTACTGCTTTTTGATGATTTAAGCTATTAGCGGTTTAAAATCGACAGCAACTGATCAATTTCCGCCTTCGTGTTAAAGGCATGCAAACAGATCCGCAAACGCTGACCATTTTCCGGAACTGTAGGTGGTAAAATTGCCTTTACAGCAAATCCCGCTTGTTGCATTTCACAGGCTTTTCGTTTACAATCTGCCGGATTCTCAAAAGCAACAACCTGAACAGGCGAACGCGAATCGCTTTTTGATTCAGAAATCAAGTTCCTGAAATAAGCAATGTTCTGTTGCAGTTGATTTCTGAGTTCATCATTACCTGCCTTTTTCAGCTGCGATTGAATATGCTCATAAAAAGCTTCCGGCAATGCGGTTGTGTAAATGAACGATCGTGCAAAATTGATGAGGAATTTCCGGAGTTCTTCATCACATAAGATTACTGCACCGTGAGCGCCGAATCCTTTACCAAAAGTCAGCAGGCGTGCGAAAACCTTTCCTGAAATATCAAATTCTTCGCAAAGTCCGGCACCGTTCTTTCCAAAAACTCCCCCCGCGTGTGCTTCGTCCACAACCAATAATGTTTTATAGCGCTCACAAAGGTCAGAAATCGCTTTCAACGGAGCCAGGTCACCATCCATAGAATAAATCGACTCAATAGCCACGAAAATCGTTCCTTCGGCGTTTTTCAATCGTTTTTCTAAAGACTCTAAATTGTTGTGTTCGAATGAGAAAGCTTTTGCAAAACTCAGTCTGATTCCATCCCGAACCGATGCATGAATCAATTCATCATACAAAATGGTATCTCCCTTTTGAGGAACAGAACTAAAAAAACCAAGATTCGCATCGTAGCCTGAGTTAAAAATCAAAGCCGATTCCGAACCAAAATGATCAGCCAAAAACAATTCAACCTCTTCAATTTTTTTTGAGTTTCCGGAAATTAAACGCGAACCACTCCCCGATTTCAGTGAAACTTCCGAGGCAATTCTTCCGAGTCCAAGGTAATCATTCGACCAAAAATCGATCATTCCTTCACCAAACGACAAAAGGGAGCGCTCACTCCCTTTTTCTATGCGTTGTTGTAAAAGCTTAAGATATGAATGACTCATTTTCTTACATTTTTAATCACTGACGGGATAATCCAACTTTATGCTCTTTACTTCTCTGCGTTTAAAAATTAAGTTGTAAAATTAAACCGCAAAGATTGATGAACTAGTCCATCAATTTAACCGTTCTTGGGTTAAAATCAGCAGCTTTCGGTTTCCCTTTTGCTTCAGCCAATTCCTGAGCACGCTGAGCTTCCTTCGCTTTACGAGCCTCAATAATCGGATCTGGTTTCGAAACCGGCTGTTCACCATCGGCAAACGCTTCTTTCCCAACCAAACCAAGTATGCGGAACATTTCTTTATCTTCATTGAACTCCGGATTCGGAGTTGTTAGCAATTTATCTCCTGCGAAAATAGAACCTGCACCCGCCATAAAACATAAAGCCTGGCCTTCCATGCTCATTTTTGTTCTTCCTGCAGAAAGTCGAACCACTGATTCCGGAAAAGCAATACGCGTAGTTGCTACCATGCGGATCATTTCCCATTGTTCAATTGGTTTCTGGTCTTCCAGCGGAGTTCCTTCTACTGCAACCAAAGCATTGATCGGAATGGAGTTTGGCGGAGTTTCCATTTCCATATAGCTCATCAACAAACCAACACGGTCTTCAATAGCCTCGCCCATGCCGATAATTCCTCCGGAACAAACTGTAATACCTGCTTTTCGTGCGTTATCGATTGTATTCAAACGATCATCATACTCCCGCGTGGAAATAACATCTCCGTAAAATTCTTTCGATGAATCGAGATTATGGTTGTAAGCAAATAAACCTGCATTTTTCAAACGGTGCGCCTGATTTTCGTTCATCATTCCGAGCGTTGCACAAACTTCCATTCCAAGGCCGTTCACAGCTGCAACCATCTCAATAACATTGTCGAAATCCTTATTGTCACGCACTTCTCTCCAGGCTGCCCCCATACATAAACGGGAAGAACCATTCGCTTTTGCGTTCTGAGCTTGCTCGATCACATTTTCAACCGTCATTAACTTATGTGCTTCCACATCTGTATGATAACGCGCTGCTTGCGGACAATAACCGCAATCTTCCGGACAACCACCGGTTTTAATGCTCAAAAGAGAAGACATCTGAACCTCGCGCGGGTTGTGAAACTGACGGTGAATTGTTGCCGCTTCGAAAACAAGTTCCAACAGGGGTTTGTTGTACAACTCAAGTAATTGTTCTTTCGATCTATAATTTGGATTTACCTTCATTCGTAATTCTTAGAGGTGACAAATATACAAAGTCTGCCAAAGGTGGCGTTTCATTTGTGTTTTGAATTATGAACACGGAAGAATATATTTACAGAATGGATCAAAACCTGGTAAACATCCGAAAATACGAAGCAGCAGATCACGAAGCCTGCATGAAAGCTTTCAAAACCAATGTTCCGAAGTATTTTACGGACGGAGAAATTGGCGATTTTGAGCGTTTTCTTGACAGACTTGAAGATGCGGCGGAAGAAAACAATCCGCCCTATTACGTTCTGGAATTAGACGGAAGAATCATTGGCTGCGGCGGTTTTGGCGAGAAAGATGGTGTTGATGCAATCACATTTGTTTGGGGATTGGTTCACAATGATTATCACAAACAGGGCTTCGGAGAACAATTACTAGTATTTCGTTTATCCGAAATTAAATTACGATTCCCAGGCCGGAAAGTGATCCTGGATACCACGCAGCACAGCTTTTCATTTTTTGAAAAGTATGGTTTTGAAACGGTGAAGATCACCGAAAATGCTTACGCTGAAGGAATGCACCGTTACGATATGGTTTTAACTGACTGAGATTATGAAACTGGACTTAAACCAAATTACCATACAGGTACGCGACGTAGAAAAATCGATTGAATTCTACCAAAAACTTGGATTGAAGCTTATTGTTAAGTCGACACCAAAATATGCCCGGTTCGAATGTTTGGCAGGAGAAACCACTTTTTCGCTTCATCATACAGATGAGAATCTTCCTGCAAGTTCAACCTGGCTGTATTTTGAAACAGAAACACTGGATGAAGATGTGGCACGGCTTCAGGAACTAGGAATCGAAATAGAAGAATTGCCGGTTGATCAGGAATGGCTTTGGCGCGAAGCTCGCTTGAAAGATCCGGACAATCATACAATTATTTTATATTTTGCAGGGAAAAACCGAAAAGATCCGCCTTGGAAAATAGCTGATTGAATTCGGGTTATTACTTTTTACTCAACAAACAAACAGCGTAAGCCTTCACTGCCTCACCGGCACCAAATGAATCAACTTTTTCGTGAGTTGTTGCTTTAATCGAAACACGGTCAGTTTCAATTTTCAGGATTTTGGCTAAAACTTCCTGCATCTCCGGAATATGCGGATTGACTTTTGGTTTTTCAAGAATGACTGTAGCGTCGATGTTTACAACTCCAAAACCTTTTCCAGAGATCAATTCCATTACATTCGTGAGCAAAATTTTTGAATCAATTCCTTTGTATTTCGGATCAGTGTCCGAGAAATGAAAACCGATATCGCGCAGGTTCAGGGCACCAAGCAGCGCATCGCAAATAGCGTGAATGAGTACGTCAGCATCTGAATGACCAACGGCACCAAACGAAGAAGGGAGTTTTAAACCTCCCAACCAAAATTCGCGACCTTCTTCCAAACGGTGAACGTCAACTCCAAAACCTATTCTAATATCCATTACTCCGGTTTCTCTGTTCCGCCAGTTGTAGTTTGTCCTAATTTGAAACGTAACGTAAAGCGAACTGTATTTCCTAACGGATTATCTCTTTTCAAAGAAGCTAAGTAAGAAATATCGATTCCGAAAATGTTGTATTGGAAAGAGATACCTGTTGTAAAGAACTGGCGGCCTCCTTTGTTTTTGTTCTCGTAGAAGAATCCTCCGCGAACAGCAAATACATCTGCATACCAATATTCAAAACCCGTAGCAATGTTTATCTCAGCTAACTCCTCTTTAAAACGGGTTCCTTTTACTACTTCGTATGTACCATCTGATTTTTGAACGTAGTCTCCATTTTCATCCGTTTTAACAACACCGGGAGCATCATAAAAAGATTGAACCAATCCTGCAATTACACCGATATCATTATTTCTCCCTGAGACAATTTCAAACTGACCGTCATCATTGATTTGAGTAATCGGAGGTGTTGGAACTAATAATCGCTGCAATTCAATGGTATACGTGAACTTATTGTAGTTATCAATTTTAGTAGTAACTGCATTTCCAATTTTTAA
>CAMLIF010000012.1 GCA_946479985.1 uncultured Flavobacteriales bacterium | reverse complement strand
AACCATAATTGCCGGATTGATAACAACCTGAACTGTAGCCGTACTGTTAACAGTTTCGGTACATCCAGCCGCATCAGTCACCTGAAACAAAGTATAGTCAAATTGGCCTAAGCCCGAAACAGGGAAAATCACCTGAACTGAATCGCCTGCCCCACTGACAACAGTTGACTGCGTTACTCCGTTGATTGAATAAGTAAATGTGTAAGGACCGGTTCCTCCTGTTCCGTGAAAAGTAATTGGATATCCGGATGCACCTGAAAAGCAAATTGTATCTGAACCTGTCACAAAACCATCGCAGGCAAGAACGCTTTTTCCGAGAAAAAATGAAAATAAGATAACTATGAAGATTCTTAGGTTCAAGTGCAGTAATTTACAGTTGTTAAAGGTAAGCACATCTTTCTGATTCACAAAAATCTGCACGGCCTTTCTTTCAAACCACTCCCATCCGCGAACGAATGAATACAAGCGGCTAGAATTGAACTCGGAATATAGTTCGAAAGAAGCATTTTTGACTTTTAACTTTTGAATTTTGGCTTATTCAAATGGCAATTCGCAATTTGAATCTATCTTTGCACTATGTCCAATTCCATTCAGATTCCACAGATTCTTCAAAAGCTAAAAATTGCTTCATTAAACGAAATGCAGGAAGCCTGCATCGCTTCGTTTCAGAAAAGCGACAATTCCATTTTACTTTCTCCGACAGGATCCGGTAAAACACTGGCTTTTTTGTTGAGTATTCTATCGACATTAGATCCTGAAAAAACGGGAGTTCAGGCGCTGATCATCACTCCTACACGCGAATTGGCTTTGCAGATTGAAACTGTTTTCAGGTCCATGGGAACTGAATTCAAAGTAAACAGTACTTACGGCGGCCATTCCATGCGAATCGAGATCAACAATTTCTCTGAACCGCCGGCTTTATTGATCGGAACTCCGGGACGATTACTGGATCATTTGAAACGCGGAACAATTTCCATTGAAGCAGCTGAAACGCTTGTTTTAGATGAATTCGACAAATCACTGGAAATGGGATTTGAAGCGGACATGACAGAGATTACTTCCTACCTGAAAAGTCTGAAGAAACGTTTATTGGTTTCTGCAACAAACCTGGAAGAGATCCCAGAATTCACCAAAATGACGAATCCGGTTATTGTAAACCGAATTCCGGAAACAGAAGCTGTACAACAGAAAGTGTACTCTGTAAAGTGTACCCACGAAGACAAAATGCAATCGCTGCTGGAATTGCTTTGTAATCTCCCAAGCGATAAAACGATTATTTTCTGTAATCACCGCGAAATGGTGTTGAACATCCACGAATTCCTGCTGGAAAGTGGCGTTCACAATGTTTATTACCACGGTGGAATGGAACAGGATGATCGCGAACGGGCTATTATCAAATTTAAAAACGGAAGTTCTTACTATTTAGTTGCAACTGATCTTGCTGCACGCGGATTGGATATTTCCGAAATTCAACATGTCATTCACTTCCAACTTCCTAAGATCGAAGCGGAATACACGCACAGGAACGGGCGTACTTCGCGACAAGACCACGAAGGTTCAGTGTTTGTTCTTCTAAGCGAAAAAGAATATTTGCCGGAATTCATTAAAGCCGATGAAGAATATCACATCATTGATAAAGAACCTCTTCCCGATGCCCCGTTATGGAAAACCATTTACATTGGCGGTGGAAAAAAAGACAAGATCAACAAAGTCGACGTGGTTGGATTCCTGCACAAAATTGGTGGCTTGAGCGGAAACGACATTGGAATGATCACCGTTCTCGACAAAAGTATTTTGGTTTCAATCAACGCTTACGAAGTAGAAGAATTGGTCAGGAATATCCGCGATGAGAAAATTAAAGGCAAACGTGTGAAGATTGGATTCGCACGATAATTAAGACATCCCAATAGCACATAACTTATAGTTATACAGATGAACAACGACATGAAATTTAGACTAAAATATTCAACGATATTTACCAACCGAAACTCGACAGCTGTAACGTTCTTTTAGAAAACATTGTTTCTGAATTGACTAACCCGTAAAAATCTGAAAACCATGATCAAATTTATCCCGAAACAATCCTTCGTAGTTCTCACATTCCTTTTGGTTATCGGCAAATCTTTTGCTAACGACGGTATGTACTTAACCAAAGGCGGAGCAATTTACCCAACTAAAGAAACCAAGATTTCTATGGATAAAGAGCATTTGAGCTTTAAGGTCATTGATGGACGATGTTCCGTAAACATTGCTTTCGAATTCAATAATCCGGAGAAAACTGAGCGAAAACTTTTAATTGGATTCCAGGCCCCATCGGCAGCGGGCGATGTTAATTTGGAGCAGCAAAGCAATAATATGATTCACGATTTCACCATTATGCAAAACGGCGAAATTCTGCCTTATACTTTAAAAGTTGCCGATTGCGAAGATTGCGAATTGAAAGACATATCAACTTGGAAACCTGAAAACCAGGAAGATGTCGGTATTTTCGTTTACCTGTTCGAAGTAACCTTTCAATCGGGCGTAAATAAGATCAATCACAGTTATTCGTTTCCTGCAAGCAGCAGTGTTTATGCCAATCAGATCTACAATTATATTCTCACAACAGGAGCAAAATGGGCGGGTGGAAAAATCAAAGATTTGACAGTTGATCTCGACCTTGGTGACAATTCCTACTTCTATGTCTCGGATATTTTTGGTTCAAACGCCTCCTGGAATATTATTGGAACTGGAAAAGTTACATCGCGGTATTTAGACAATTACGACGATGGGAAAAACCGCATGATCCGCGTTCTTTCGGGAATGCTGCAGGTAACAGTGCAAGATTTGGCCCCGGAGAAAAATATTGAGTTCGGAGTTTTCGATGCTATTTCTTTCATTCATCGTAATACGGACGAAAAAGGGCTCAACGAAGAAACGGTTCATGAACTGAACGAGTATTACATTGACGAAGCCAATACCAAAGACAAGCTTCGAATCCTGAGAAATACAATTTACGCACAGCACGGCTTATCTTTCAGTTCAAAAGACCTGCAAACCTACTTTTCGCAATTCGACTGGTATATGGCAGATCCTAATCTGAAACAAAATGAGATCCGGCTCTCAGGAGAAGAATCCCGCTTACTTGATTTGATTCTCAGAAAAGAAGAGCTTTTGAAATAAGGACTGATGAAATCGGTGAAACAACTACTTTTCTTTTCGATTACAGCATGCTTTTGCTTGTTTTCCTGTCACTCTTCAAACCGGAAGCAATCAGTAAAACAAGATCAGAAACAAGAAGTTAATTACATCTTCTTCCTCCACAATCGTTTTTTGGAAGAGTTCGAATTAACGGATGAACACCCGGAATACGGAAGAGTTGAGTATCAAAGGATCATTCACGCTTTCGAAAAAGAAGGCTTCACTGTTCTGAGCGAAATTCGGCCGAAAAACACAAACATGAAGATCTATGCCAACAGAATTGTACACCAGATCGACAGTTTGTTCAAACTCGGTGTTGAAGCGAAAAACATTACTGTCATCGGAACTTCAAAAGGTGGGTACATTGCGCAATACGTTTCCACTTATCTGAAAAATCCGGAGGTGAATTTCGTTTTCATTGGCTGTCATCAAAATACCGACATGATTGATTACCCGGAAATCAATTACTGCGGGAATATTCTGACTATTTATGAAGAAACTGATCCGTTTGGCGTTTCTGCGGTTGCCCGGCAGCAAATTTCAAAACTGAAAGTAACCCGATTTAAAGAAATTGAACTGCATACCGGGCTTAAACACGGATTTCTGTTTAGACCAATGGATGAATGGGTTGTTCCATGCATACACTGGGCAAAACGTGTTTATTGAGTATTTCAGAATCCAATTTTCCAACTTCGCTTCATCATATAATATCGCTAATTCGTTATATAACGAATTCATTTTTTCGCTTTGTCTTTATATCATGTTATCACTATATCGTAATATTACGAAGTTTGAATATCAGGCCTAATCAGTGAAAATTGCTTGCAGATAACTTAGTCCGCTCCTGCAGCACAGCTAGTATTTCGCTAAACGAAATTTCTTTTGCACGAAGCAATACCAAATAGTGAAACAATAAATCAGCCGCTTCCTCCCGGAAAAGCTTCGGTTCATCTCTCATAGCCTCAATGACAATTTCAACACCTTCCTCTCCTACTTTCTGGGCAATTTTAGGCAAACCTTTTTCTATTAAAGACTGAATGTAAGATCCTTCTTTCGGGATTAAAAACCTATTGTCGATTGTTTGAATCAGTTGGTCCAAAACTGAAAAGTCTGTCAATTCTGTGTTCCCCCAACAGCTCGTTGTTCCGGTGTGACAGGTTGGTCCGTCGGGAATTGCCTGAATCAGCAAAGTATCTTTGTCGCAATCCAGTTTCCAATCGACCAGAAGCAAATAGTTACATGAAGTTTGTCCTTTCACCCATATTTCGTTTCTGGAACGTGAATAGAAAGTCACTTTTCCGGTTTGTTTGGTAAGCTCGAAAGCTTCTTCGTTCATATACCCCAACATCAAAACTTCTTTTGTTCCAGCGTTTTGAATGATTGCGGGGATTAATCCATTCGTATCGTATTTCATTTCTTAAGTCCTCCCCCGTCCCCCCTCCAAAGGGGAGTTTTTACCCCGCCTTCGAATGGAAACGAATTTTGTTTATGTTAAATTCTAATTCTTAGGTTTTTATTTAATTCCGCCTTCAGTTGTGGAATCGTGATTTCATTGAAGTGAAAAATACTTGCTGCCAATCCACCGGTCACGGAGGTTTCGGTGAAGAGTTTCTCGAAATGCTGAATAGTTCCGGCTCCTCCGGATGCAATTATTGGAACATCAACAAGCTCCTGAACTGCTTTGTAAAACTCCAGATCGAAGCCGTTTTTTGTTCCATCTCCATCCATGGAAGTAATCAATAATTCACCAGCTCCCAGTTCAACTGCCCGTTTCGCCCATTCCAATCCATTGGTTTTCGTATCAACCTTTCCACCATGGGTAAACACCGACCACATATTTTCACTCTTTCGAACGTCGATTGCAACTACAACACATTGTTTACCGAAAGCATTTGACAATTCTGTGATCAATTCGGGCCGTTTCACTGCCGACGAATTAACCGAGATCTTATCGGCTCCGCTGCGGAGAAGTTTTCTGGCTGTTTCAACAGAAGAAATTCCACCACCAACAGTAAATGGTATGTTGACTTCGCTTGCAACCGCTTCAACAATCGGAATAAATGTTTCTCTTTCTTCGTTTGTTGCCGAAATATCCAGTAAAACCAGTTCGTCGGCACCTTGCTCCGCGTAGAATTTTGCCAGTTCTACCGGATCACCTGCATCGCGGATAGATTCAAAATTAATTCCCTTCACTGTTCGACCGTTTTGTATATCAAGACATGGAATGATTCGTTTATAAACCTGCATCATTAAAATTTTTGAGTTCAGTTAAAGTTATCTTCCCGTCGAGTAACGCTTTTCCGACCACGCATGCATAACAACCGACATCTCTCAGTTTTCCCAAATCCGACAGGGATTCAACTCCGCCACTGGCAATCCATTTTTGATCAGGGAATTGTTTTACCAATTGCTGATACAACTGAACACCTGGTCCACTTCCTGTTCCATCTTTCCGGATATCGGTTGTTAGAATTCTCAGGCCGGCGAAACGCTTAAAAAAGCCCATGGTTTCTTCCAGCGAAATTCCGGACTCATCTTGCCACCCGTTTATTTTCAGGTTTTTCCCGTCGGTATCAAGAGCAAGTATGAATTTTTCCGTTCCAAACTCTTCAATCCAATTAACAATCATTTCCGGATCTTTCACACACAAACTCCCGATTACAACCTGACTTACACCAAGTTCCAGCAACTGCTGAACATCATCTTTTGTTTTTATCCCACCGCCGAAATCAATTTTGAGATTTCTTACGGCAGCAATTTCATTCAGAATATTCCTGTGAATGAGCTTCCCTTCTTTTGCTCCGGATAAATCAACCAGGTGGAGAAATTCCAATTCGGCTTCCGCTATTTGTTTCACGTACTCAATCGGATCAAGATAGTAATTCGTTTGTTTGGTATAATCGCCCTGGTACAACCTAACTATTTGGTTGTTTATTAAGTCTATTGCTGGTATTGCTATCATGTGTTTTCGGGTATTTAATTTCAATTTTTTCAGCGATTTAGGAGGCTTTATTCTTGCGAGCAGTAACCAAATTAGGTTATTTGTGAATTAGGTTATTTGTGAATTCGAATTAGTCTTTAAACTCAAAAAATCCTTTAAAAATTCCTCTCCAGCTTTACCACTCTTTTCCGGGTGAAACTGCACTCCCCAAAAGTTGTTTTTCTTTAGTGATGCTGAAAACGGGAATGGATATTCACTTATTCCAACAGTGTCTTCACAAATTTCTGCCGCATAGCCGTGAACGAAGTAGAAAGGTTCAACTGCTTGGTTGATGCGCACATCATTCCAACCCATGTGCGGGAACGTATAATCCGAAAAACACACTTCAAAGCCTTGTATTCCGGAGAGTTTTCGTAATATATCGAAATTGCGAATTATCTTTTTCTCTAATTCGGGATTTATAGAATTTTCTAATTCCCGATATTTCAAATCTTCCAATTCCCGTATTCCCGATTTTAAATCAAAAATTGGCGTGTCGAAGATGCCTAATCCTTCCAAATTCCCCTCTTCATTCCAACCGCACATTAACTGCATTCCCAAACAAATACCCAAAACCGGCTGCTTCAAACCTGGTATAACCTCGTTTAACCCCGTTCTTCTTAAATGTTCCATTGCCGGTTTAGCGTGACCAACTCCAGGGAAAACAACATGACTTGCAGCCCGGATTTCAGTTTCATCTGAAGAAAGAATGGCATCAACCCCAATTCTGCGGAATGCCTGCTGGACCGAGAAAATGTTCCCTGCACCATAATCAATAATCACTACGTTCATCACAATTCGTTTTTGGTGGTTGGTAATAAATCCCAGTTCCCGTTTCTGCGTTTTGCCATTAATATGGCTTTGGCAAATGCTTTAAAAACCGACTCGATCTTGTGGTGTTCATTCTCACCTATTGCTTGAATATAAATATTGCAACGCGCTGTAAAACAGAATGATTTAAAAAAGTGTTGAATCATTTCAGTAGGTAATTTCCCAACGAACTCGCGTTTCAATTCTACATCCCATATCAATTCAGGTCGACCACCAAAATCAATAGCGCAGGAAGCAAAACAATCGTCCATTGGAAGGGAGAATCCATAACGTTCTATTCCACGTTTAGAACCCAGCGCTTTGTCAATTGCCATCCCTAAAGTCAGCGCGGTATCTTCAATGGTGTGGTGTTCATCAATTTCCAGGTCTCCGGTCATTTGAAGTTCCAAATCCATCTGACCGTGGCGGGCAAGCTGATCCAGCATGTGATCGAAAAATGCAATTCCCGTATCAATGCGGGAAATCCCTGTTCCGTCCAAATCGAGCACAATGGAACAATTTGTTTCAGCAGTTGCTCTGCGTACTTCTATTTTCCGGACTCCCAAACGCAGATCTGCAATCAGTTCCTGCCAATTAGTTACTTTTCGTCGGATCGATTTCTCCAGTTCCATTTTGGAAAATTGCAATTCGCCACCGGCTTCTATTTCTTCAACCTGGATGAGAAATGCCTTACATCCCAGGTTTTTGGCAAGTTCAACATCTGTCCAACGATCTCCGATCACAAACGAATTCTCCAGATCGTATTCATCAGAGAAATACTTTATGAGCATTCCTGTTTGCGGTTTCCTGTTTGGTGAATTATCTGTTGGAAACGATCGGTCGATGCATTCTTCTGAAAAGCAAATTCCTTCGCTTTCGAGAATTGAGAGCATTAATTTATGCGGACCGATGAAATCTTCATAAGGAAATAATTCCGTTCCCAATCCGTCCTGATTCGTAACCAACACCAACTCATATTCATTCCATGAAACAATGGTTTTAAGCGCCGAAATTGCGCCGTCAAGGAATGCAAGTTTTTCAAAGGAATCAATCTGAAAGCCTTCTGGCTCCCGGATGATCGTTCCGTCGCGATCAATAAATAATACTTTCTTTTTCATAGCGATTTCATTATTTCAATAAAACGATTGTTCTCATCAACGCTTCCAACGCTCACTCTAAGTGTATTTTCGCAGTTGAATTGTGTGCTTCGGTTACGAACAACAATGCCTTTTTCAATCAATTTCTGATAAATTTCATTTGCATTATCCGTTCGGAACAAGATGAAATTTGCTTTAGATGGAAAGACTTTTTCAACTGAAGTACAATTGATTAAACACTCACAAACCCGAGCTCGTTCAGAGATAATTGTTTCCTTCAGATTTTCCCAGTTCGCAGAAATAAGAACATCTATTGCAGTTTTCTGAACGAGCGAACTGAGATTGTATGGCGGTTTGATTGAATTCAGAGCATTTACCCATTCTTTCGATGTGATAGCCATGCCGATTCGCAATCCAGCCATGCCGTAAGCTTTTGAAAGCGTTTGAACGACAATCAGATTCTCATAATTCTCTACTTCGTCGGCAAGAGAGAACTCCGGACAAAAATCAATGTATGCTTCATCTAAAACCACTAATCCTTTAAATCGCGTAACGATTTCAATCAAATCCCGCTTTGGAATAACTGCTCCTGTAGGATTATTCGGATTGCAGATAATCAAGACTCCCGCTCCATCAGCCTCTTGAAGCAATACTTCAACTGAAATCCGGAATTCTTTATCCAGGTTGATTTCTACCGTCTTCAAACCATTGATCTTTGCCAAAACAGCATACATTCCGTATGAAGGATTCAAATAAGCAACAGAATCCAGGAAAGGAGTCGCAGTTAAACGAAAAATCAAATCCAATACTTCGTCGGAGCCATTGCCCAGAAACAAATTTTCAGCAGGAACATTCTTTACTTTAGAAATAACTTGCTTCAATTCCTGCTGCATCTGATCCGGATAACGATTATATTCCGTTAATAATCCGTTTTCATTCGCATCCAGAAACACCTCGCCAATTCCTACAAACTCGTCTCTTGCGGAACTGTAAGGTTTAATATCTCGCAGATCCGTACGGACACTCAGTTTGACAACCGAATTCGCTGTTCGTGAATCGTGAGGAAGAGATAATATATCACGATTCCCGGAAATAGAACCCGCAGTCACGCTGAGTGATTTGTATCGAAGCGTTACTGCATTCGCGTGCCCCTGCAACTCCTCTGCTTCTGCCATAACAACCACTGTTTCACCTAAATTCAGCAATCCTTGTTCTGTCACTCGCTGATAAGTGATTTTCTTCACAAATGAGTCCAGCGAAACACCACTGTACGAACGAGCAAATCCTGCCGTTGGTAAAGTATGATTGGTTCCTGAAGCGTAATCGCCGAAACTTTCTGCCGTGTATTTACCAATGAAAACACTTCCGGCATTTACCACGTTTGCAACGATCAAATCCTCGAATTTCCCCATCACAATCAAGTGTTCCGGAGCATATTCATTAATGATTCCGGTCCAACCTTCTACTTTAACCACAATTGCGATGCTGTTTTCCAAAGCTTGTTTTGCTATTTCTGCTCTTGGAAGATCTTTCAATTGAATTGCCAATTCTGTTTGAACCTGTTCAACAAACGAAGAGTTATCCGTCAGAAAAACAACTTGTGAATCCTTACCATGTTCTGCCTGGGCAATTAAATCGGCCGCAATAAACGAAGCCGGAACAGAATCATCGGCAGCCACTAATACTTCCGACGGACCGGCAGGCATATCAATAGCCATTCCGAAACGTTGTGCGTAAACCTTGGCTGCTGTCACGTATTGATTTCCCGGACCAAATACTTTATCAACTTTCGGAATACTTTCCGTTCCCAAACTCATAGCAGCAATTGCCTGCGCTCCACCGACTTTATAAACGCGTTTGATTCCAGCAATCTGGGCAGCATAAAGAATGGCGGGATTGATTTTTCCGTTCTTCGAAGCCGGAGTACACAATATCCGGTTGACACAACCCGCAATTTTCGCAGGAATTCCGAGCATAAGGACCGTTGAGAACAAAGGAGCAGTTCCGCCCGGAATGTACAATCCCACATTCTGAATTCCGACTGATTTTCGCCAGCACAAAACTCCTTCTGATGTTTCCACTTCACGTTCCCGACAAACCTGGTTCGCGTGAAATCGTTCTATATTGCGAGCCGCAGTTTTAATCGCCGATTTCAATTCGTCGGAGATCAATTTTTCTGCTTCGTTCCATTCCTCAGGAGAAACTTCCAATGTTTCCAATCTTACTTTGTCGAAGCGCTCAGTGAATTGTTTCAGCGCAGAATCGCCGTTTTGTTTTACTTCACCGAAGATTTCTTTTATCAAAGTCTCCAGATTATCGGCTTGTAATACTGGTCGTGCCAAATTCAGCTTCAATTCCTGCTGCGAAGGATTAATCAATATTTTCATAACTAAGAAATCATTTTTTCGATTGGACAAACAAGAATTCCTTCGGCACCGGCTTCTTTCAATTGCTGAACTATCTGCCAGGTTTCTTTTTGTTTCACAACTGAATGAACACTCACCCAACCATCAATTGCCAGTGGAAGAATCGTAGGGCTTTTCATTCCCGGGA
This sequence comes from uncultured Flavobacteriales bacterium, assembly GCA_946479985.1. The sequence goes on along the minus strand of CAMLIF010000012.1, from coordinate 46,381 downwards.
GAATTGTACAAATAGTTTCGAGCTGGTCTTTCGGTGCGTTCAACAAAATGTATTTATTCTCGTTTGCTGCCAAAACCGATTGAATACGAAAAACCAATTGATCGAGCAAAGGTTGTTTCTCCGAATCGAAATTAGCGCCTTTGATCAGCACCGCTTCCGAATACAGAAATGGGAATACTTCCCGTAGATTGTTCTGAAAAAGCGTGTTTCCGGTTGAAACGACATCAGCAATTGCATCAGCCAAATCAAGCGACGGAGCAATTTCTACCGAGCCGGAAATAGTGTGAATCTCGGCTTCTATTCCCAAACCGGACAAATATTTCCGAACTGTATTCGGGTAAGAAGTCGCTATACGTTTTCCTTCCAAATCATTTGCATTCTGAATTTCAGAAGCTTTCGGAACAGCGAAAGAAACCCGGCATTTCGAGAAATCGAGTTTCTGAACAATTTCTACCGGCGTTTCGTCTTCCTCCAGCAGATTAGAACCAACAATGCCTAAATCCACCACGCCATCGGCCACGTACTGCGGAATATCGGCGTTTCGGAGAAACAGCAGTTCTGCCGGATAATCAGACGTAACAACTTTGAGTTGTCCGTCGCGGTAATCGACTTTCAATCCGCATTCCCGGAGAAGTTCGAGTGAACCTTCCTGCAAACGACCTGATTTTTGTAAAGCAATAATTAAACGTTTCATGTTTTAAATTATGGCTTGACTTTCAAGAAGAGTATTGGAACAAAAAGACAACAAAAAACCCGCTTGAAAGCCAAGCGGGTTAAAGATTATAGATATACGATCATCTCAACAGAGCTTAGCTGTGTGCGCGATGATGATGATGTAATTGTGTCATTTTCATGGGGCAAATGTAATTCAGTTTTTTTAATTATCGTTCTTTCTGTGAAATTTATTTATGATTCGGCACTTTCAGCCACAAAAAACAACAGTAGTTTTTGATGCATTTATTTGTGACTTTGAACCAATGAGGTTCTTGCCTGTAAAGTAATTTCAGTGTATCAAACTGGATTATGAAAAGCACATTTACAATGAAAACAACCATCCAATCAAAATGCAGTATTTTTTCACTCAAATTATCTCTTCTATTTTGCGCACTGCTGACTTTTTCAAAGATTCACGCGCAATTCGAATTCCCGAGGATAGTTGGTTGTTACGGCATTAGTGTTTTAAATGAAAACGGAGAGAAAATATCCTTTAAAAAAGGTTCAGCATACAGCTTAAGAATTGATGGTAATGTGTATACAGTTCCTCAAACACCCATTCTGAAAGTTCAGGAGGATGAAAGTGAGAATATAATCAATCTTGAACCACCAACGCAGGCAGATCAGCCCAGAAACTACAATCCTCCGGAAATCTGCTTATTCAGTATCAACGACCTCACTCCACCAATATATCCCGAGTCAAAAAATGCTCAGGTGGAAATAATACATGGTTCAGACACGATGTTTTTCCATTCAGGGCGGTATTCTTATTCACTAAAATTTAAACCCGGACATTATTACTTTCCATTTTGGATAAATGAAATGTATGAATTAAAACCAAAATGCACGAAAGATATTCGCTTCATGAACCTTGATGACCAACGTCATTTCCTTGTTTCTAAAGCCGATTATAACCGTATTTCCAAAAGCACAGATTTGACATGGTTGGACGATCAAATTGCCGATAATTTCGCTGAGGGTTATTTTAAAGTTGAAAAGCAAGTTGACTCAATTCGATTCAATCAAACATTTGATAAATATCCAATTCAACAGTTCCACACAATTTATCCTACCACAAATAAGGATTTATATCTTGGATTTATACGATGCAACAGTAGTACAAATCATGCTTATAATTTTGTGCCTTGTATTCTAAATAATAAAGAAAACACTATCACGTACGAACCTTACAAAAACGACCTCACAGCTTATAAGTTTCACTGGATATTTGCAGATACTTTCAACCAAATCTATTATCAAACTCTGTCGGCACTGGACCCATCTGATAATGCGGACATCGCCAACAATCAGACAAAAAACCTATGGAAACCACTGGTTTTGAAATCCACGGATGAAGGAAAAAGCTGGACCAAGGACACCTTGTTAATTTCATTAATCGAAGAAAAAGTGCGTTATCACATTTCTCTTCATGATGGAACTCATTCGGCAGGTAAGGCAGAAATAGACCATGCTCTGGCAGAACAGGCAGCAATGCAAATCTTATTTTTAGATCAATCTCATAGCGTTATTTCGTTCAGTTTGCGCACGTATTTCAAGAAGACAGACATGAAACAAGGCATTTATTACCTAGTGAAAAACGGGCAAGTGATTGATTCCTGCAAATCACCCCAATTGGGTTTCAACGATTATGTATCCGATTACTCCTCCATTTTAACGAAGGATACAGTAATGATTGGATCCTGGTATATTAGATCAGGTAATGAAACTCGCGAATCCGATTTTACTCAACTGATTGTCAAGGAGAAAAATCAATGGAAATTTCAGAACGTTCATCACAATCAAAGTCATGATCCGAAAGAAGTAATAAAACCAGAGCCAAAGCATCAGAACTTTGAGATAACCGGTGAGAAAAATATTCGTTTCAAAGACGGATCATCTCTTACGATGTCGGATGAAATTACTTCAATTCCCGACTGGTACAGATCCCTGATTCTTGAAAACGGAAATCAAATTTACATTTTGAACAAAAACTCGAGTACCAACTGGATTTCTTTCGACCAAGGGAAATCGTGGTATTTCTATCCGAAGCTCATCGATGATTTAAGCTCAAAATGCGATATCATTGAAACTGAAAATGGGGTTATTTCCATTTTTAACGCATCGAAATTAACTAAGACAAAGTATCGGTTTGTGAAGGAATGATTGAAGAGTGCGTTCTAACGGAGTTTGATAGCTTCAGAGTCATTTGACTACCAAAGAAGTAGACAACAACCATCCTTCGAAAAATCAATTTTGAAATTAATGACTGATTTTCGCAATTAGTAATTCTACATTCGTACTTTAGTTAAATGTCCTTCATTCTCGACAATATCATTTTCATTCTCGCCATGATTTTCCTGGCGCTGTTCGGGTGGTTCTGGATCAGTTACAGGAAAGTGGCGCACCCGAAATGGAAACAGCCTACAGAAGCTTTTCCTCCTGACTGGAGAATGGTTTTAAAACTGGAAGTGGCCTTTTACAATGCGCTTGATCAGCAAAAGAAATCGAGGTTTGAGTTTAAAGTACAGGAGTTTTTACTGAACTGTAAGATTACCGGGGTTAAAACCGAAGTAAACCTGAATGATCAGCTGCTGGTTGCTTCGAGTGCTGTGATCCCAATCTTTGCTTTTGACAACTGGCGTTATACAAATATCCGCGAGGTTCTGCTCTATCCTACTACATTCGACCGGCAGTTTCAGTTTGAAAATCAGGATTCTGAACGCAGGATTCTTGGAATGGTTGGCAGTCACAACATGGAAGGTTTGATGATTTTATCGAAAGAAGCTCTGGAATTGGGCTTTAAGAACGAAACCGATAAACGAAACACTGCAATTCACGAATTTGTGCATTTGATTGATAAATCGGATGGTGAAGTAGATGGAATCCCACATAATCTTCTTGAAAAACAATACATCATTCCCTGGCTGCATGTGATGAATGAAGAGGTTGAGAAAATAAGAAAAGGGAAATCGGATATTGATACTTATGGCGTAACAAATCGTGCAGAGTTCTTTTCGGTAGCCAGTGAATATTTCTTTGAAAGACCGGAGTTACTGGCAGATAAACATCCGGAATTGTACGAGGTGCTGGAGCGTATTTTTGTTCATAAACACAGCTTGTAACGAACTGTAATTAACGAATTAACTAATTAAATTAGTTTTATGAAAACTCAATTCTACCCTTTGTTTCTTGCTGCGCTCTGGTTAGTGGCGTCCTGTTCGTCTTCTGAGGATGGCGAATCAACTCAGATTAGTATCGAACCCAGATCAAAAGAAGCCAAATTAACGAATGATGATCCTTTGACGAAGAAAAACCTGTTCGACAAACTGGAATTGATTATTGAACAGAAAATCGCGTTCAAAAGTGTTTCCATAACCTACGACGAATTGATGGCAAAATTTTCCGACTCATTCCGCGCAAGATTCAAAAAGGATGGCGGTGATGTTTTTGAAAAGTTCTTGCCTCAATGGCACAATGAAACAGAAGCACTTCTGAATGATTTGAAAGCCGGAGATATACAAGTCACCAATACCGATCTGAAATTAGACAAAGAAGATACTGAACTCAGAGGTTACAGCGGTACTGTTCAATTTATTTCGAAAGGAGAAAACATTACGTTGGGTTTTGCCGCGTTTGAAGTAGACGAGGCGTTCTACATTAATTTTATTCGGGATTACGGGAATTGAATGATGAGTTATGAGTTAATGCTTCAAAATAGACACGTTACTAATTCGACATTATCCCACAACCGCTTCTTTATTATATTTCCCGCGGTATTCCAGCGGCGACATTCCTGTGATTTTTCTAAACACTTCCCGAAAGGCTTTCACGTCAGAATAACCCACTTCGTACATGATCTCACTAATTGTTTTCCGGCTTGATTCAATTGCTTTCTTGGCAGATTCAATCTTCACGCGCTGCGCATATTCTATAGGCGTATTCCCCGTTGCTTTAATGAATCTCCGATCGAAGTTTCTTCTGCCAACTGCAAATTGAGCGGAGAGCTTTTCAATGGAAATCTTCTCTTTCAGGTTGTTTTCAATATAATCCTGTGCTTGCTGAACCACCTCATCGCCGTGTTGTTTTTGTCCGGCGAAAATAGCGAAGGCAGATTGGTTGTTTCTGTCAATCTCTATTTGAAAAACCTTCGAGCAATAAACAGCAGTTTGACGATCGTAATATTTCTCTATCAGGTAGATCATCAAATTGAGAAAGGAATACGCCCCGCCATTGGTGTAAATACCGTTTTCATCTGTGATCAGTTTGTCGGTTTGCAAGTCAACATTCGGAAACATCGAACGGAAATTATCAGCCACCGACCAATGAGTTGAACAAGATTTCCCATCCAGCAAACCGCGTGCAGCCAGCAAATAAGCTCCCGTGCAAATAGTAGCAATCTCTGCTCCGTTCTTATATTGCGCTTCTACCCAATCTATCAGCGGGTCGTTTCCATTTAATGCCAACTGGTAATTGTGGTTCAATGAAGGAATTACAATCAGGTTTGTTTTTAAAATATCCGAAACGGTCGTGTGCGGCTTTACAGTAAATAATCCACCGTTAAATGCAACCTGATCTGAGATGCCAGCCAGCTGAATCTGAAACACTTCCTGTTTCCCCTGTCCTTTCCAATACAAATTTGCTTTGGTGAATATTTCATAAGCACCGGTAATACTGCTCAGATTATTCTCTCCTTCGGGAATTACTATGGTTAAATGTTTCATGCTAATCTGTTTGTACAAATATAGACGCTCTGTTTGTCCAAATCAACCCATCATATTGTCTTTTTTACACGCCGTATAAGTTTAATCCGGACAATATCTTTGTCTTAATCCAATTTGTACTAATTAATATCCAAAAGAATGAATACAACACAAATAACACTTAAAATGGTTTTTGACCGCTGGAATGGCGCACTGAAGAGTTGCGATACACTGATTAATTCACTTTCAGATGAACAACTGAAGAACGAAATTGCTCCGGGGAAGAACAGAGGAATTTACCTGCTTGGACATTTAATTGCCGTTCATGACGACATGATTGCTTTACTGGATTTAGGAGATAAACTGTTCCCTGAGTGGGTTATTCCTTTTGTTAAATCGCCCGACAGAGTAACCGAAATTCCTTCTGCACAAGAATTGCGAGCTGCCTGGATTAAAATGAACGAAACACTGACTCAAAAATTCGCTGATATGACAGACGAAGCCTGGTTTGATAAACACACGGCAGTTTCAGCAGAAGACTTTGCAAATGAACCTCATCGGAACAAATTGAACATTATTATTACCAGAACTACACACCTGACTTATCATACCGGGCAATTGGTTTTGTTGAAGTAATTGCGGTTTGAGTAAATCATTAAATTATATAACATGGAATCACAAAACTTTACAACTACGCTTCTTGTAGATCAAACGCCACATGAAGTGTTTACAGCGATCAATAATGTCAGCAGCTGGTGGCACGGTGAGATTATTGGTACGGCACAAGCCCTGAACGACGAATTTTCTTACCGAATGAAAGAGTTTCACTATTCTAAGCAGTTGGTGACCGAGCTAGTTCCTGACAAGAAGATAGAATGGCTGGTTACCGACAGTAAACTGAATTTCACTCAGAAACCGGACGAATGGACAGGAACAAAGATTCGGTTTGGTATTTCGGAAGTGGATGGCAAAACGCAGCTTACATTCACACATGAAGGCTTAACTCCGGCGTTTGAATGCTATGGCGATTGCTCAAATGGCTGGACGATGCTGATTCACCAGAGTTTGCTTAGCTTGCTGAATACAGGTGTCGGAAAAGAGGTTTTTTGAATTGGAGTATTGCTGATTTCGTATCATGAATGAAAACCTAAAGTTTCATAAAAGAAACCGGAAAAAAGGAGTCTTTTCTTTAATATAGCTTAAAGGGCAATTATGAAAAAGCTGATTCTTTTAGTTATTGTTTCATCCAATATATCGTTTATGAAAGCACAGCAAACACAAACAATTGATACGGGTAAATATCAGGGCGATTGGTACGTCATTGGATTTAAACCAAGTTTTCTCGATAAGAACTGGATCAACACCAAAGAACATTACACCTGGAACACTGAAAAAGGCTATTTTGATGTTGTTGCTACGTACAATAAAAAACCAGGTGGAAAACAGAAAAGCGCCGGTGAAAAAGTAATTCCGGTTGAAGGTAGCCGAAACTCGAAATGGATTGCCCGCATTGGGTTTTTCATCCGGGCCGATTATTACATCTATAAAATAGCTGATGATTATTCCTATGTGGTTGTAGGCCATCCAAAGCAAAAATACCTGTACATCATGGCACGAAAACCGGAACTGGACGAAAAAATTTACCAGGAGTTAGTCGATTTCTCTGTAGGTTTAGGATATAAAAAGGACGATATTGTTAAACATGTTCAGGAGAATTGATAGGGAAACCGAGATTCAAACTGAAAGATAACGATTACATAAAAAATCCCGGTCAGTGTTTTTACTGCCGGGATTCATTTTTTGAAGTAAGCTAAATTACTCGATAGTAATGCAGCCGTCCTTGATGATAATCTTAGCTCCATCTTTTACTTTCACCCAACCGCACTCAGTTTTGATCTCAACTTCTCCGGCACTTGTCTGAACAGACGCTGAGCTTGTTGTGGAACCACTGAATTCGATTTTTTGAGTAGAACCGTTGGAACGAACTTCCATGGTGTATTTCTCAGAATCTTTGTTGTAATAACGAATTGTGAATGCACTTGCAACGTTCGCAACGAACAGGAAAGCAAGCGACATAAAGATCATTTTTAAATTCATAGTAACTGGTTTTTAAATGTGTAGGCTAATTTAACCACAAATTTTGGATTGCTGCTTTTGGCTTTCGGATTGAAAATTATGGATCATCTGGTCTTTCAGGAGCAATTTGTATTTTTGATCGCTATCCGGAACGGATCATTTAATAAAACACACAAGTATGTCGGACCAAACATTTGTCACCTATCAGAAGTTTAACTCAAAAAGTGAGATCCTGGAACTTGCCCAAGTGTTGAACGACCACGAAATAGAGTTTGAACTGGAAGACAACACCATGAATACCGATGGAAGCTTTTCAAACAATGAGATCAATAAAGATTATCGCCTGAAACTAAGAGCTGATGATTTTGACCAGGTAAACGAAATTCGTACAACGCTTTCCGGGAATCTTATTGATGCGATTGACGCGGATTATTACCTCTTTGACTTTACGAATGAAGAGTTGATTGATCTGGTTGCCAAAAGCGACGAATGGAGTCATTTCGATGTGCTGCTGGCAAAGAAAATCCTCAAGGAACGTGGTACGGAACTCAGCGATGAACAAGTTTCAAAACTAAAAACCGAGCGCCTGGAAGAACTTTCAAAACCTGAAGACTCTCAACCTGGCTGGGTTGCTGCCGGATACATCATGGCTTTTCTGGGAGGGCTTATCGGAATCTTGATTGGCTGGCATTTGAGCTCACATAAGAAAACCCTTCCGAATGGCGAACAGGTATACGGATACTCCGAATCTACCAGGAAACACGGAAGGCGGATTTTGATCCTGGGGCTTGTAATGATTTTGATTTCCCTGGCGACCAGAGTATTGTTAAAAGTTGATTGAATTCAGGGAGGAAAACAAGAATTTCCTATGAGAAATAACCCGTATCTTAATCCAATGAAAATATATACCAGACTTCTCATTGTAATTCCGCTGCTGATGCTTTATTCCTGTTCGGGAAAGAAAAAGGCAGATCTTTCGTTTTTTACAGAAGCAATCAAATCACGGGAAGACAATTCTTTATCCGGAAAATTGTTTTTCGTTGGTCCGATCATAGATTCAGGAAAAGTTGAGATTCTGGCGCCCTGTGATTGTTGTGCTAGTAACCTCGCATTTCTGAACGACAGCGTTTTCCTCTACCAGTTTATGTGTATGGAAGGTGACGACTATCAGAAAGGAATTTATGAGAAAGTTGGAAACCTCGTTGTTTTTCGTTTCAATGCCTCCCGGGTGAAATCAACAAGATATTTAGGTACAAATAAAGCCGAGACCTTTGAAACACAGAAAGCAGAGATTTTTTATTCCAACATGAAAGTTTCAGAGTTGAAATCGAAAACTGTGCTCACATATACTTTCGGAGATATGAACGAGTATGGAATGGAAAACCGGAAAGTTTCGTTTAACAGTTATGTGGATCAGTTGAAGAAGAACGAGATTTTGAAGTAGTGTACATAGCTTATTTCATATCTAATTAACAAATTACGGAAAACAGAACATATTCACCCTGAAATTTCGTTTCACAAAAAATCTATACTTTCGCTTAAGTAAAAACATCTAAACAAAACATCATGAAACTAAGCTTCCTGGCTATTGCCTCCCTTACCCTTCTTATATCCTGCGAACCCTATGCGAATATGAAGGAAAAAGATTCTGAACAAACCGAAGAAGTAAAGAAAGAAGATAAAGCCCTGAAGAAAGCGAAAGACCAAATGTATGCGAATCTGGAGTTGGTGCTCGAAAAGAAAAAGCCTTTTAAAGACATTTCTATTACATACGAAACAATGCTTTCTAAATTTTCAGACTCATTTAAACAGGAATTCCTATCGGAAAATGGTGCTGTATTTGAAAGGTACCTGACAGCCTGGTCGACTCAAACAGAAGCCTATTTAAGCGCACACGATTTCGGAGATATTGAGTATACATTCAAAACTATCGTACCCGATGAGGAGTATAAAGAATTCACCGGTTATACGGGAACAATCAGTTTTACTACAAAAGGAGAAAGTAAAGACCTGCGTATTTCGGTTTATGAAATAAAAAATGTGTTCTACGTGAATTATATCCATGAAGGTGAAACAGTAAATTAGGAGTTGCGAATTATGAGTTCTGGTATAGTGAATGAATCAGTTCTGAAAAAGCAGACCGAACGAAAAATATTCTATCCATAAAAAATGCCGGTTCGTAATTTGAACCGGCATTCTTGTTTCAGGCTGCTGCTCCGTCGTCGCGTTCTGCAGGACGAATCGGGCGACCTCCATTCTTGTTAATGACCTTACGTGTTTTCTTATACACATTGTAAAAATCACTATTTGAGTTTTTGAATGGTACAATCAGCGCATCCAGTTCTTCGCGTAATAACTCGTTGATCTTTTTCTCAAAGAACTCAATTTGCTGTGTTGCAATAGAGCGGTCAACAATTGCTTTGCGGGTGTTGAAATTGGTTTCCTGCAAATGTGATACTTTATCAGTTAATTCCTGAATCCGTACAGCTGAGATTCCGTACGGAACCAATTCAGCTCCAAACTCATCTAAGTCGGACAGCAAAACGGCGCACAGCAATTCCAATTTTTGATCGGGAAGTCTTTGGTATCTGTAACGGCCTTCTTTGTGGCGTTCTCTCAATTCTACATTACCGGTAGCCTTACCGTAAAGTGCCAATGCTCTTTTCATCACCTCCACAAGGTTCAGCAAGTCGTTGCGAAAAATGAATTTCTTTTCTGAAACTCCTAAAGATTTAACCGCCTGGAAACCGAAGTTGTTTTGTAAGCGATCGAGCAAATACTCCATTTGCTCCACTGTCTCCACGAATTTTGGAATGGCGTTCCATTCACTTTCGTTTTCTCTGATGTAGCTTAATACTGTTTGGTACATTGCTACATGATTCATCGTTGTTTTTTTCATGACTCTAACGTTTAATTAATTTTTAAGGCAGACGAAAAAGCTGTGCCAAAACCTTGTATTAATTCACGCAGAATAATGCTTTTTGTTCTTTTTAACACTAATCAGCTCTCGTAATATTGCTATATCGTTATGTAACGAATACATGAAATCCTAATATTATTCGAAGTTTCAGGACACTTAAACCTCTTGTTAAACTCCCAGCTTTAACTACCGCCGGATAAAAACACACAGCTGCATTGCAGAGACGCACAGACTCAATAACAGAGCCTTCACTTCGCTTTACAGATACTATCAGGCAGCATAACACAACCTCGCAGCCTGATAACAGAACCTCGCAGTTGTCATTACACATCTTTCCACATTCATAACAGGAGTTAACAGATGAGAAACACAACTGATCAGTCTTCATTGCATATCTTGTCAGTTCAATTGCAGGGTGTGTCACTGGTCATTGCATACTTCATCTATCGAATAACAGAAGTCTGCACCTTCCTAACAGAACATCACCGGACAAATAACAGAACCGTTTTTCCGGATTTCAGCTGTAGTAAAATCAGTTTCAGGCATCCGACCGGCGGAAACATTGTTTACTTTTAAAAGATTCAAACACTTAATTGAAAGATTACATCCGGATGAAATATCTCTTCTGTCTTTTCACACTAATTGTAAGCAGTAATTCCTTTTCCCAGATCTGGAAAGAACCCTTTGATACGTTGGGTTATTACGACAAACTGGAGAAATTATCCGGCGAAAAACTTGGAATTAAATCCTATTCGGTTTCTATGTTCGACGGCGACAACAATCCCGTTCAATTCGATTTCTATGCATTCGACGAGAAAGGTTTTTTAATAAAGGAATGTCAAGGAGTTTCTGCCGATCAAAAACTGGATACGATTTACTATTTCTACAATGAAGCCGGAATATTTCAGGAAGCAGTGCGTTCGGGACAAAAACATTCCAATGTTCAGCGAAATTTTCTATTTAATGAAAAGGGAAGGTTAACTTCTATTCAGTACATCAACGGAATGACGAAAACTGAGACGAGGTATGTTTATAACAAAAAAGAACTTTTGGATTCAATTGTCTATTCAGATAATGACTGGACCTGTTTTTATTATACTAAAAATGATATGCTATCTAAGAAAGTGGTTTATCGCAATAAAAAACAATACGAATATTTCAACTACACTTTTCCGGCTTACCAGGCAATTCGCTATGTCAATTGTTTGATGAAAAATGACACAGATGTTTATCTTCCATGCGACGAAACAACCGCTTATTACAACGAATTTGGTGAAATTTCCCGGCTTGAAATCAGAGATCATTCCGATTCATTACAACTCCACCTGGTAGAATCGGAATACGATGAATATGGGAATGTTGTCAAAGTACTTATTGAAGAACCAACCGGAAATGTGGAAACGAGGTATATCAGGGACAATAAAGGATTGTTGATGCGTGTTGAGCACGAGAAGGACGGGGAAGTTTATAATTATTCCGTGTTTGACTATGAGTATTGAGAGGAATACAGTAGAATACAGTGCTTCAGATAATGAATGATTTTAGCATGGATAAAAAACTCCTGAAAAGAACGCTTGACATAGAAGAAACACCTGAACGACTTAAATCGTTACTCATTCAAATCAAAAAAGACGTACATCTTTCTGAAACGTTTGAAGGAACAATTAATGCAGGCCGGATCAACGGATTCTACACGAACCTGGCATTAATAAACGGAATGGTAATCGGTGATGTCAAAATATCCGGAGAATACGATCTGTCAGCGGGAAAGGCTCAATTTAGAGTGAAACCAAGCAACTTGTTTTGGTTAGTTCAACTTTTTTGCCTGCTGGGCTTTTCGCTATTAGCGTACAAGGTCAATGCTCTTGCTGCAATGTTTTTCGTTTTTTTCTCACTGGTCAAAACCCTCATTTATTTGCTGGAAAGCCGGAGTTTCATTAATGAAGTAAAGAGAATTGAAAAGAATTTATGAACTGATACGTATTGTGAATGTAACAAAGGAGTTAGACCTTGAAAATTATTCCGAAACCAATAATAATATCGAAAATGAAAACACTTAAAATCATTACGCCTTTATTAATCGGTTTATTATTAGGCACTTCTGTTCATGCTAAAACAACCAATCAATTTTCCGCAACAACAGAACCGGATAGTCTGATCCTGAAACTTGCCGAAATGAAAACAGATACACTCGATTGTACGGCAGATATTTACTGGCAAATTGTACTGAAAGGCAAAGAGTACATTCCGAAACTAATCGATTGTTTTACAGATACCACACCAACGAATATATATCATGGTTGTAAGGGAGGAACGCTAACTATTGGCGAGTTATGCTTTTTCGCGCTGGATGAAATAGCAGATTTCCCGGCAGCAAGGGTCATGCGCATGCAATACTGCGTCATCGAAATGAAAGAAAATCATCCTTGTTTTGGTTGGTATTATAATGTTTTCGACACTGCCAATAAACCGGAGTTCCAGAAAAAAGTGCAGTTATTTTATGAGAAAAATGAATTCGAGTTTAAAAAACTTCCTGAGGAGTATCTTACAGATTGCCAGAAATCACTCGGAATTACGGGGAAATATTGTTTGAAGGATTGAACAGCTTATACTGAAAGACATAATCATGCTTTTCAAACCGGAATCACAACAGATTACTCAATCGACAGAATTAATCTCACTTTCAAAGCAACCATTTACGTGCGAAACCTGTTCTTAGTAGTGTAATCGCTTTACATGAAAATCTTACTCTCATTACTCGTCATTTTCTCTCTAATTTCTCCGGGAGCCTATTCGCAAAACATTCCTGAGCTAAACCACTGGTTTTTTGGTCAGTTTGTTCAGGTAGATTTCAGTTCCGGAACACCGGTAGCTTCTGCAGGAAGTGCTCAGGCATCGGAAGGTTCTGCAGCTATTTCTGACGAAACCGGAGCTTTGCTTTTTTATACAAACGGCGGAACGATCTGGAACGCTCAACACCTGGTTATGTTAAACGGCGACGGCATGAAAGGCGGTCCGTCTTCAACTCAAACAGCGCTCATTATTCAAAAACCCTGCGACAAAACCCATTATTACATTTTCACTACAGCTGAGGAGGGCGGATCTGACGGATTGCACTATTCGGAAGTAGATATGACTTTAGACGGTGGTTTAGGCGGCGTTATTCCCGGGATGAAAAACATTCAGTTATATACTCCCATTACTGAAAAGCTTACCGTTATCAAACATGCCGACAATAAATCACTTTGGCTGATTGCCCATAAAAGTTCTACAAACGTATATCTGGCTTATCACGTAACTGAAAACGGAGTGAACCCGGTTCCGGTTGAAAGTACAACCAGTGCAGCATCTGACAACGCCGGTGTTGGTTATATGAAGGCAAGTCCTGACGGAAGCAGATTGGTGAATATTGAGGCCCGTGAACCGTCGAGTATTAACCTGCTTACCACAAATAGTTTGACCGGAGCCATTACGCATGAATATAATCTCATTTCTCCGGAACAAAGTCCGTATGGCGCAGAATTTTCGCCTGATGGAAAGCTGCTCTATGTTACTTTCTGGAACAACCCCAAAATCTATCAATACAATATTACATTAAGTACCGAGGCACAAATTTCGGCTTCCGCAACGCTTGTTGGCACTAGTGGATCTGGCTCGCAGCTATTTGTAGGTGGGATTCAACTTGGTCCTAATGGAAAGATCTATGGTGTTAAACCGTGGCAAAGCTTCCTGATGTCGATTGAAAACCCGAATGTGATAGGTATCGGTTGTAACTTTGTGGATGATGCTGTTGCCTTACCAAGTCAATGTGAATACGGAACTCCGAATTTCCAGATAAGTTACCTCGACTATGATTGTGAGGACCCGCCGGTGGTAATTCCGGAACCTGAAGTTGTGGAACCAATCGAAATTCCGAATGTCATTACTGCGAACGGCGATGGTATAAACGACCTGTTCAAAATAAAAGGATTGAAACCCGGAACTGCCAGCCTGGTGATCCAGAATCGCTGGGGAAATCCGGTTTTTTCATCAGATGCCTATATGAACGACTGGAATGGGACTTCACTCGTAGAAGGAACATATTTCTATGTTTTGGAAACGAAAGGAACTGCAGCTGATCGTTATTCTGGATTTGTAGAAATCAGGAGATAATTCGCCTTAAATCCGCACAGTCTCATCTTTTTTAAGCTAACGGTCAGACCGAGGGTTGTATCGAAGTCGACATGACTTTTGCATTACTCCTCTTTCAGGATTTTCCGCAGCCACACAGTCGATTCATCATAACGATCGTATTCAGATTCCTCCTGGTACTTTTTCACCCACGATTGCGGAATAAGCGTCATGTTATCGTCATTGAGAGATACACCGGCAACTTTAAACGGTTTCTTTACCCCATCTACTTCCAGATAGAACAGGTTGTTTGCCCAGTAATGATGGATGTTTTTGGCATCAATATGAATGGTTTCGGGAAGTTTATACGGATACCAAACCGTGATTGCATCGTACGGAACAGATACTTCTCCTACCGGAATTTCCCAGTCACCATACAAACAAGTTGGATTTATTGTTCCTTTTATGATTTGATTGATCTCCTTTTCCGGAAGCGTGTCTTTCTGAAAATAAGTGGTATGAGACGTAAACATATTTTCTTCCATGACCATACTGTCTTTCGGAAAACGAACCGAGTACATCGTTTCATAATACTCTTCTCCCCGCGCCCGCTTAACAAGAATCCCATCACCAAATGTTTTGAATGTCAACGTATTCCGCAAACTGCACGGATAAGCAATTTCGTAGATTTTATTTCCTTTAATAATCCAGTGAACATCTGGGTAAAACCATCTGAAACCCGGAGTGTATGCTACATCTTCATTCACAAGCGGTGATTTCACAATTTGTTCAGCCGTAAGATGCCAGGTTCCCTGTAAATCAGAAGTTGTGAGACTGTCCTGGGCAAAGAACCGCGTTATGGAGAGGAATGAAATGAAAATCAGGAAGTTGTTCATGAGACGAAAAATAGGAATTTCTCAACGGTTTTGAACAAATAATTAAGAAAACGCTTGCCAATCCACCGTTGTCAAGCTATAATCTAAGCAGAAAATTGTACTTTCGGTTTTCCTAATAAATAACCCTTAATGACAAATCAATGAAAGCATTTAAAAAAGCATTCAGGAAGCAGTTAATCATCCTCCCGATTATAGCTTTAATGGTAATAATTGGAGGAATCATTGTGCATGAAGTAAGTATAAGTTCCTACCAGGAAATCTCAAAAGAAGAATTTGTAAAAAAAGCGTTCAACCGTTCCATTACAGATTATAACCGCTCGGGAAACCGGCTTGAGATGGAAACTCCCGATGGAAAGAAATATTTCCACCAATTCAAATCCGCCTCAGATCAGGATGCATTTGGCGATTCAATTTTAGACGAATTCGGATCATACAGCTGGCATGATAATCTCTCTTTTTACGAAGTTGGCATTCCCATCACTATTGGAATTATGTGCGGCATTCTATTGTTTAATATGGTTGTTATCCTTTGGTTTGTTTCGCTGTTCGATCTTCTGAAAAGTGAATTCGAAGAAAACCATAATAAATGGATCTGGTTCCTTTGCTTATTGTTTCTTCCGCTCATAGCACCGCTTTTTTACATGCTGATCTCAGCAAATCAGAAACGGAAACCAGTAGCTTGAAGAACAGCTATAACGTTCAGAGAGCGTGAATATGATTTGGTAACGAATAGCCGCAAATACACAAATAATTATTACCATGCCAACAAAGCATATAACTTCTGAGAGTAATCAGTCACCAGCGGAATTCACATTGTGGCTGGAATTTGAAGAAGTTGACCCGGGTAGCTGGGACATAGAAAATGATTTTTGCAATGTCGTAGTAACTTTGATGGATGACCGTAAGTACGGATTAAACGTATGGACATACCAATTCCTGCAAACTTCCGTTGCGTTGGATCAGGAAAGCGGAGAATCGTTAAACGGAATTTATCAAACACCACCCGATTTATTTGTGAAAGAGTTATCGCGGGAATGTATAGAACAAACGATACGTGATTTATTGAAAAAGGGTGATTTGGAGAAGGTGTTGAATGGAAGTGTGATTTCGAAAGAACACTAAAACAATTTATTTATTCGTCAGACGTTTTTGAATATCTTTAACAAAAAACTGAATAACCTAAATACAATGAAAAACTTATCAATTTTTCTTGCTCCCTGTTTTTTGATTCTGTCGGTTGTCTCATTCGGACAAGTAAGCACAGACTCCAGTTCATTCGGAATTCAATTCTGTAAAGAAGAAACCAAAACACTTGAAAAGCCGATCCATATGGATTGGGTAAAAATGGATCAAAAGCTTATTCAGAAGACTATCAATAAACTTCCTGAAAACGCTTCAACAATAAAAGAAATTCAAAAACTCATTCCTCATTTTTTAGACGGTAAAGGCAATTGTTCTGTTACCACCCGGGATTTGGGTTATGATATGAAATATATCATGCATAAAATGTATGGTGGGTATGGAAATTACCAGGTAGAAGTTGTTTGTTTCAACGATCAGGTAATGAAACTTCATATAAGCATGAATAATCATCAGGAAATCATCCATGATCATCTGGCAGAAATCCTTCAGGTACCGTTCGATTGTAAAGAAGGTGAGCTTATTTATGAAAAAACGTTCTCTAAGAATATTGAAAGTTATCAAACCATTAACGGTAATCTCTATTTGGATCTAAAAGACACGAATGCGAGAAGAATGCAGGCAATCAACTACTTTTCGGATGTGATGTCGAACGCCATATTTACAGAACCGTTTTACACAACACATTGGTCAGGTGGCGATATAGCAGGTCATTTGAATTACTTAATTGATAATAAAGACTGCGAAGGATTAAAGACCATCTTGTTTTCCGCTAATCCAACAGGGCGGCTTTTCGCGGCGCGGGCTTTGGTCTACATGGAAGATCAATTTTCTTATGTTCCTGATGAAAAGACTGTTGTTAGAATGCGGCAAACTTTGTTAAGTGCTGAACCGGTTAGAAGCGGTATCATTAGCTGCTGGGCGAACCAAATGAATTTTAGTTACCATGATGTTGTTGCTGGTTTTGATGCAATGCTTAAAGCGAAGTAAATGAGGATTAAAGAATAATCGACAAACAAAAAGAACCATAGGATCTTTGACAAAATACTTAGTAAGAATCAATTTTGTATCCTTTCCATTACAACTCACTTATGTCATTTATAAAATGCTGCAAAATGAAAATCATCTTCCCATTAATTCTGTTATTCTCGTTTCACTCAATAGCTCAGACAAATTCGACACTTGATTCTATCAGTTCAGAAGTAAAAAAGGTATTGGGTGAAGACTGGTTTTTAGTTCAGAAAGGAAATGGGTTTGAGATTTTTTTCTGCAGATCATGTCAGGAAAACTACTACAATTCTAATCAATCACTCAAAAATAGATATGACTTTTTTACTGTTGACAAAGCGGATTCCATTTCCTATTACCCAACAGTTAGTACAGGTGTTATTTCACCAAATCTAAGCGTTACAGAAAGAAAACAGCAGTTACAGAAGTTCTATTCTACCAATGATCTTCTTTCATTTGAAGTAATTTTAACGCCGATTTGGGACAAGGAGAAACAAGATTCTGTTCAGCGAAATAATAAACTGCTTGAGCAGGAGATTTTGAAAGACCCCATTTACAAAACAAGTATGGCTATTTTTTCAGATTACCGTTTCTGGCTGCCTGATGACAACCTCAAAGAACGCACTTCCAAATATCCCTTCTACTTTGAGCGTTTACCGTATGAATCCGGCACGCTTGATTATTCGATATTCATCATTCAGGATAAATCGGATTTCTTTACCGAAGCGTGCTACGTTGACAAAAACGATCCGGAGTACTATCTCAATACCAGAAATTTCCTTGAGTATGAAAGAGTAAAAACACTGAAAGCAATTGCTCTTGCTTTAGGAATCACCGACTTTCGGATTATTAATTCAGATACTGTTACGTCAAAAAAGCACTAACCTGAATCAAAATTTTTCTAAGCTGTGAAAATGAAATTTCATTAAATTCGGATCATGAGCACTCTTGAAATAAACACAGACAAAACAAAACTCAATGTGCCTTTCATTCATGCCTTCATCTCCAATTCCTATTGGGGAAAAGGAAGAAGCATAGAAACTATTCAGACCTGCATTGCAAATTCCCTGAACTTTGGTGTTTACCTGGACGGAAAACAAATTGGGTATGCCCGGGCAGTTACGGATTACGCGCAGTTTGCTTATTTATTCGACGTATTTATTGATGAAGTCCACCGCGGAAAAGGGTATTCTAAAGAACTAATGAAATATATTCTGGACTGCGATGAACTTAAGAGCATCAAAACCTGGGGATTAACAACCAGGGACGCGCATGGGCTTTACAAACAATTCGGATTTACGGAACTTACCAATCCGGAGAATTTAATGAGAAGAGTTTCTTCATAAAATCACCAGACAACTAAATCAGGCTTTATACGTTTCATATTCAGAAACTCCATTTGGATTTTCTATTTTTGAGAAACCTTCATAACTGGATACAATCAACATGAAAAAGATCATCGCACTTATAGCTTTTGCTTTTACAGTAATCACTGCCTCGGCGCAGGAAACTGAAATCATTGGAAATCATTTTGAGCTGAAAGGCAAAATCATCAATGATGTAGTTATGGCTCCTCCATGCGGAGTATTACCTTCTGCCTTTGTTATTGAATTTCAAATCCTGGAAGTTTCAGACGGCACTTTACCTCCCGGGAATGTGGGAATAATCTTTACTTGCCCCGAATTATACGGAAAAGACTTCTTTCAAAACGGAGAAACTTATACAATAACAGTGGCCGATAAAAATCAGGCTTCCAATGGCTGGTTAATCGCAAATGAAGAAGCGCTTGATAAATACAGTCTGCCAAACAAACTGTACGCGGTGAAAGCTGAGAAGTTAGATTAAGTTCCCCGGACTAAGAGGTAGTAAATTCAAAAACTACCACGAAGATCTTTGTAAGCTGGCACAGTTTGAGACAAGAATTGATACTATTCCTTTTTCTTGCCGAGTTTGAACCAAAGTGCGATAAGCCTGTAATAACCGGCAGAATAAATTCTCATGAAAAATTTTCTGCTGCTTCTGCTTACAGCTTTTATATTTTCACTTGCTGCCAGCGCGCAGCCCGGACCGATGGACCTGAGCCGTGATTTCTTTTACACCATCATCGATCAAAAAGGCAAAGAAATTTCTTTTCAAAATGATTCAACGTACCAGATTAGAATTGATGGCAAACTGCAAACTGTATTAAAGTCCTTTCAAAACGATTCAATATATTCTGCACTCGCTGACGGATCAATAGACACATCCTTAACTTTTCTGAACTACAACCCAACATACCGGTATCGATCTACCGAATTCTGCTGGGATATTGAGATCAATGATTTTGAAACCAGGTATGTTCCGAAAATTACCGAAAATCCCCGTTTTGAAGTAGAAATCATCCACGGAACGGATACTATGCATCTGTTCCAGGGATCACGAACAAAGCGTAAGCTACAATTTATTCCCGGGTATTATTACTTTCCGGACTGGAGCGGCACAGTATTGGAAGGTCTTCCTAAAACCAGCGGTGAAGTTCGTTTGCTCAACATTGATCAGCGGAATTTCATAATAAAGAAGGAAGAATTCATTCATGACATATACGCACGCGAGGATCTGGAAAAACTGGACGAACTGATTGCAAACAGATTCATTGATAATTTTTATACGGTCGAAAAGAAAATTGAGAACTCAAGTGCCAACTTATCTTTTGCTCCGTATGCTGTAGAAGGATTCAGGTCAATGTTTCCGACAAAAAAAGACGGGATTTATATAGGAACCGTTGGTTACAATACGAGTCGCTATAATTATTTCAGCTCCAACCAGGTGGTTTGTCTTTTCAATAGGAAGGAAAATAAAATAGAGTACAAATCGCCAAAAGACAGTATGGATCTTTTCTTTTGTTCAAACCTTTTCGTCGATACTTTTAACCAAGTCTACTATCAAACCGTTGGAACAAGAGAATCCGTTAACGCTCCGCCTTGTCTATACAATTCAGAGGGAGAATGCGCGTATAAGCTTCAAACCTTGAAGTCTTCAGACCAGGGAGAAACATGGACCAAAGACAAACCGCTCACAGCACTATTCAACCAGTTCAGATATTTTAAACTTGATTTTCTGGATAAAGATTATTCAGTTGCTTCCGTTCGAATTGAAAATTTCACAAAACGAAAGGGGCGCTCACGACAAGCATTGTATTACCTGCTTCGAAACGGTAAGATCGTCGATTCGCTGAGATCACCTGAGTTCTTTCATTACCAGGATAGTTATCACAATGGTGTTTTTCAGCTGGAAACTGATTCGGTTATTCTTGGTCAATGGTGGACAACAAATAATGATAAAACTCCCCGAGCCGGTTTCACGCCTATGACAGTGAAGGTAAAAGACAAATGGAAGCTTTACTTGTCGGACTATAAGCAACGCCACGCTTCATGGAATAATCGAAAAATAGTTACGAAAGAATACAACACTTTAAAGATTACAAATGAACACATTCTTGAATTCGATCATGGTTCCTTTGCTTTCAGTCCGGGAACCAGAATTGTTTCCCAGCTATCTGATCAAGGAGTTTATATCTATGAATACGAAAACCAGGTTTATTTATTGAGCAAATCAACGGGTTGTACCTGGTTTTCATTGGATAAGGGAAAATCGTGGTATTTCTACCCGAAACCGCTTGATAAATTTAATTCGGAGTACGGTTTTGTAGAAATGGAAAACGATTCACTGGCTGTTTTCAATAGCCGCGATCTGAGAAAAGTATTTTATAAGTTTGTTCTGCTCACAAAGTAGTTTGATGAGTTGTTGCCTTCCTGCTGTTTTCGCTACACTTCTGGTTTCGGGCTTTGGTAAATCAGAAAAACACTTCATCCCAATACCTATACAGCAACTGGAAACGACACGTTTATTTACTTCATAGTAGAAAATAATGGAAGGAATTGTAATTGCCGGCGAAACACTATTTTTGAAACATGATCATTGAATTTACATTAGACGAGCAAGACCTTTTAACGCATCAGCTTTTCGCAGCATCGAAATCGGAACAAATCAAAAAACGAAGAAACAGAAGTCGTCTTGCAGCACCTATTGTACAAGCCGGATTCGCGATCTTGTTTTTGGTCGAACACAAATATATTCCGGGAATTATCTTCTTATGCCTTGCTCCTATCTGGTATTTCGTTTATCCGCTTTGGGAAAGAAAATACTACGAGAAAAATTACCGCGCATTTATCCGGGAAAATCAAAAAGGGCTCGCGAACAAAACTGTGTCTTTGGAATTTACCGGAGAACACATTTTGGCAAAAGACAACGGAAGCGAAGGAAAAATTCTTTTTACCGAAATCGCATCCATCAATGAAATAAAGGCACTCATCCTGATTCGTCTCAAAGGTGGAAAAGCATTTATTATTCCGAAAAGCAAACTTGATGATCAGGAAGCACTAGCAGGGCTCCTTGAAAATTTAGCTGCTCAATTGAATATAAAATACGAGAATGATAAAAATTGGGAATGGAAATAATGAATCTTATAACTCATTAATCTAAAAGACAGATTGGCACAGGGCTCTCTGCTTCTAATTGATAAACCATAATGTCGACTTTCTGGTTTGTTAATCCTGCGGAACAGGATGCAGCTTACTTTTAAATTTCACGTAATTCGCACTTTTACTGTATTCCGGACCTTTGATACTTAATTGATCAACGCTAAAGTTCGGATCCACTTTCCGGAAGTAAAACGCGTAATCAATTGCATGTTTGTTTTCAAGCGCACCGATTGTCAGCACAACACTTTCTTTTTTATGCGGTGCTATCTTATTCACTTTCGGTCCTGTACCGTTACATAGTTCCCGCGTACCAATTAAAACACTTTTATCTTTTACACTTATCAGATTCGCATCCCCCGCACAGGTTGTAGAAAGATAATAGACAGTATCTTTTGATCTGTTTTCGTAAGTAATATGCAAATCGTAGTAGACATAAGCTGTTTTTTTTGCAATCGTTTTTGGTTTTGTGGATACTTTGATCCACGATTCAAAATAAACTCCGTTCTTTTCTGCAATAGTACTTGTAACCTCTTCTTTCTGCACTTTCGTGCTTTCCGATTCGTCCCCGCAGGAAACAAGAATACTTCCTGCAATTAATGGGATCAGATATAAAGCTAACTTTTTCATAACGTTCGTTTTAAAATTTCCCATCCGCGGCTGCGGATACTTGTATGTTCTCCTATATTGGAGCATTTCCAACAAGTCTACATAAATTTAGTCAATTGAAATCCGTTTATTACTTTCATACTGCCAAATAACCTTAACAAGAAATCCGATGTACGTTGTCAGTTACAAATTTGAAGTGTTTCCCGAACGTAATTCGGAGTTTGAAAAAGCGTGGGAAGAAGTCACCCATTTAATCTACAGATACAACGGCAGCATGGGTTCACGACTTTACAGATCCGGAGAAAACTCCTATTTCGGAATTGCGCAATGGCCGGATAAAGAAACCTGGGAAAGATCTGATATAACGACATTCGATACGCATGAATGGCGTGCAAAAATGCGCGGCTGCTGCGAGAAAATCGAAAAAGCAGATGAATTGGAATTGATTCATGATTTGTGGGTGAATAAGCCCCTAACGAATTAATTACGAAGACTCTACTTTGAAATAGTGATTGATAAATGCGTTAGGTTCATTATGAATGTAAACTCAAATGAAAAACCCATACTATTGAATAACCATTAAGAAGTTAAGGGACATTTAGCAATCTAAACAACTTAAATCTCTTAATGCCTTAATGGTTTACGTAATAGACTTATTGTCCGCAGTAAGATTATTTAAACTCTTTACAAGTCAACAATCAAGATTCTATTTTAAATAGATACTTATATACATGGGTGTATTCATTTCCCATCAGTTAAAGTCTAGAGTTGAGCCATTAAGAATGATCAGTGACTGATTAATTGTAATCAGCTACTCATAAATTCACTACATTTATTCCTCACAAAACGAGTTGTCATGATCACAGCATACATCACTTTTAACGGAAACACAGAAGAAGCTTTCAACTTTTACAAAGCAGCTTTGGGCGGGACTATAACAGGAATCAATCGTTTTGGAGAAGCACCAAATTCTGACCAAATGTCGGAAGCAGACAGAAATAAAGTAATGCACATTGCACTTGAAGCTCCTGATAATATTTCTTTAATGGGCAACGACCATGTAGATTTCATGGGTGGCCCATATCAGAAAGGAAACAATTTTGCTTTGTCGTTCCACCCCCAAAGCAGAGAAGTAGCAGACAGATTATTTAATAGTCTTTCTGTTGGCGGAAACATCATTGTTCCTTTGAGTGAAGCTCCATGGGGAGATTACTTCGGGATGTTTCACGATAAGTTTGGCGTGAAATGGATGATTAATTGTGCAAAGAAGTAAACATATTTTGAAGATGAGATCAATGCATTTCTCGGTTTATGGATTGATTTTCATTGTCCTTTTTGCTATTCCTTCATTCGGACAAAAACTAAAATTTAATGTAAAAAATAAAGCGGCAAGTATTAATTGCAGCTTAGAAGATCAAGCGGGAAATCTGTGGTTTGGTATAGGAGATCAGGGGCTTTTCCGGTACAACCCATCGAATGAAAAAGAAGGCTTCATTAATTTTACCGTGAAAGATGGTTTGCCTGACAATACGGTTCGTTCAATTATTGAAGATCACGAAGGAAACATCTGGCTAGGGACGAATGCCGGACTTTGTAAATACGACTCAAAATCAACAGATTCAACAGTTGAGAAAAAACTATTTTCTCCTATTCCCATTTTCATCAATAATTCAACTTATTTCCAGGAATCGAAGGAGAAAACCGAAGTAAAAAGAGAAATCTGGAGCTTATACATGGATCGAGCCTATAGATTATGGGTAGGAACAGGAGATGGCGTATTCTATTGTAATTTAGATGTCCCTGACGAATCTGAGCAACTTTTTACTCAATTTCTTCAATACGATTACATAGACAATCCGAATAATCTGAAACTTGCAGCTGTCACCTCCATTTTACAAGATAAGCAAGGTTTTGTCTGGTTTACTACCTGGTTTGAAGGATTGTGCGTTTTTGACGGTACTTCGGTCGTTAATTACACTCCTGAAAATAATCTCTGGTTTGCAGCTATGATGGAAGACAAAGCGGGGAATCTGTGGTTTGGTTCACGAGATCAGGGAGTTTATCGCTACACTCCATCTGCAAATATCCAGGATGAAAGGACATTTGTCAACTACTTTCCAAAAACAACTATTTTCAGTACTTGCGCAGTTCTATCAATAAAACAAGATCCATCAGGTAACATTTGGTTCGGTACGGAATATAGCGATATGACGCAGCGTGAGGACTTCGGAGGACTTTGGTGCTATCATCCCTCCGATTCATCGTTCACCAATTACACCGTGAAAGAAGGGCTTCCCGGTAATTCGGTTTTTAATCTGTTAGCCGATAAATCCGGAAAACTGTGGATCGGAACGCGGGGAATGGGATTAAGCAGCTGTGACACTAAAAATATAGCGAATAACAAAAAAATCTTCACATTATATTCGGAATAGGCTTAATACTAACGCATCAAGCTGAGAGAAAATGAATCCGTTTTCGATTTTTGACTTATTAATTAACCTTTCATCAACTTCGCCGCATGTGGAGCAAAATAGGTCAAAATACCATCTGCGCCGGCTCTGCGAATACTTAACAACATTTCCATTACCGCTCTGTCGTAATCAAGCCAGCCGTTTTTTGCCGCTGCATAAACCATAGCACATTCACCGCTCACATTGTAAGCCGTAATTGGTGTCGCAAAGTTTTCCTTCAACAAATGAATGATGTCTAAATAACAAAGTGCCGGTTTCACCATAATGAAATCTGCTCCTTCCGCAACATCCAGTTCCGCTTCAATCAAAGCTTCGCGTTTATTCGCCGGATTCATTTGGTACGTTTTCTTATCGCCCGATTTCGGTGCAGAATTCAATGCATCGCGGAACGGACCGTAAAAGGCGCTTGCGTATTTTGCCGTGTACGACATAATGGAAACATCCTGGAATCCTGCTGCATCCAATTCATCACGAATAAAACCTACTCTGCCGTCCATCATATCCGACGGACCAATAATATCAATTCCGGCCTGAGCCTGCGCAACAGACATTCTTCCTAAAATGTCCAGCGTTGGGTCGTTTACAATTTTTCCGTCAATTACCAAACCGTCGTGACCATCCGAGGAATAAGGGTCTAAAGCTACATCTGACATTAAAACTGCTTCCGGGAATTTCTCTTTCAACGTTCTGATCACATGCAGGTAAAAATTCTCGTCGGCATACGAATAACTTCCTATTTGATCTTTCAAATGCTCATCAACTGCAGGGAAAAGATCAAATGTATGAATACCAAGATTCATCCATTTCTCAAATTCGGGGAGTAATTTATCCAAACTCCAGCGGTAATTTCCGGGCATGGAAGAAACTTCGTCCTGAATATTTTTTCCGTCCTTTAAAAACAAAGGATAAATTAAGTGTTGAGGTCCGAGTTGAGTTTCCTCTACCATTGCTCTGATTGCTGCACTTTTTCTGTTTCTTCTGGGACGAATTTGCATACCGATAATTTAAAAGCTGAGTTCGGTGCAAAAATAGCAGAAAAAAGACTCTGCTGAGTTGTAAAGCACGATACAAATAAGAAGAAAATGCTTTTTTTCTACTGTTTCTCAGTATCTGAAAAACACACCTTTTTTTCGTTCAACTAAAACACACTTAATTCACATTTCAGGAACTTTGCAGTTGTGTTTACAACATTTGCCGATGTTAAAGTCGTACTTATCGAATTTTAACTATTTTCGTAAACAAATAAACATTTTACTTAAACGCTATGAAAACAACTCAAACTATCCTTGCTCTGGGAATATTATTAGGGTTGTCGGTTGGCTGCGGTTCCAGTGACGATTCGACAAAGAAAGATATTGACAAAGACATTATCGATCCGAATAGTTCGTTGAACACCAATTTCGACGGAAAGATATTTTCAATTCCTTCGCCGATGCAAACGGCAATGCTTTTGGAAGAAGTAAAGGCTCCTTTCGATGCAAATCTTTTAAATCCACTGGAGAATATTGACACTTACACAACGGAAATGCAAAAAGCATTGAATTTGGGTATTTACGGTACGGATTTAGGGTATATCTCTATTTACAAGCAAAATAGTCTTTCGCTGCAATACCTCTCGAACGTTGAAAAGCTGACAAGCTCGTTAGGTTTGGAAGGTGCTTTTGACAAATCGTTTATGTCGCGTTTTGAGAAAAACAGCACAGACAAAGATTCCATGATGATGATTGTTTCCGATGCCTTCAAAAAAGCGGATAATTATTTGAAATCAAATGAGCGTAAGTCAACTTCGGCGTTGATTCTTGTCGGTGGGTGGATAGAATCACTTTACCTGGCATGTGAGATCAATAAAACGGTAAACAATCCGAAAATTTTGGAACGTATCGGTGAGCAAAAAGAAACGCTGAATTCAATCATTGATATCTTAACTGCTTACAATAAAGGTGGTAAGTTTGATGAGCTTATCAGTGATATGAAGGATTTGAAAGGATATTTTGACGATATCAATATCACTTACGACTTTGTTCGTCCAAAAACAATTGCTGCTAAAAAATTAACAATTCTTCAGCACAAAACGAAAGTTGAAGTGGAGTCAAATACTTTGAACTTCATTTACCAAAAGATCGGAAATATCCGTGAATCAATCACTGCTTAATTTTTGAATAATGAGAAACGCTATAGTTCTATTTGTTGCCGTTTTCGGGATGTCAATGGCCACATTTGCACAACAAAATTGTGACGCACTGGTTAAAGAATGTGAGAAAATATTAAAAGGAAAAAAGGGGGATTTTGTTTCCGACGGGCAAGTTTACACTGCATTGCTTGATCGTCAGAAAGCCGAGTTTAAAACCACTTTCTTCGGCGGATCCACTTACCGGATTGCATGTACTGCAGGAACAGACGATGCTTTTGTGATTTTTACTGTGAAAGATTTAGACGGAAACATCCTCTTCACAAATAAAAAATATAAAAACTCGGCTTACTGGGATTTTAAAGTTGCGAAAACCATTCCCGTAGTTATTGAAACAGAATTAGACCTGGATAAAAAAGTTACCGGATGTGCCATAATGATGATTGGTTTCAAAAAATAAAAACAGAATTAGACTACACGCTATAACGAAAAGTACAAAGCCCCATGAGTGAACGCATACTTCGCGCGTTGATGCAGCTATTTGCAATTATCGCCAAAGTTGATGAAGTTACCGAAGCATCTCCCGAATCTGTTGCATCTTCAAACGGCAGGAGAATTGTTGAAGGATTCTTGCGCTCCGAGTTGAATGAAGCACTGATAAAGAAATACCTTGAAATGTTTGAGGAATTTCTCGCTGTTCACCATGCCGGTTCTGCAAAAAAAGATGGTGAACGTAAACGTACATCTGTAAATTCAGTAAAAGTTCTTCGTATTTGTTCTCAAATCAATGAGGAGTTGACGCAGCGCCAGAAAATGATCGTGCTGCTTCGGATTTTCGAATTTATTCACGCCAATGATCATGTTCACGAACAGGAACAGGAATTCGTTCATACGGTGGCAGAATCCTTTAATATTTCCGACAAAGAATACACACAACTTAAGAGTTTTATTGAAGAACCCGCTTCTACTCTGCTGGACGAGGAAAACTTCATGTATGTTTCCAGTCGTGAAATAAATCTGGCAACTGCCAAACAATTAACTCATGCAGGAATCGACGGTTCTATTCGGATTGTGCGCATGGAGAGTATCAATATAGTATTCTTCAGATATTTCGGAACAGATGAGATAACCCTCAACGGGCAAACGGTTTTTAATGATCGTAATCATATTCTGAACCAGGGCTCTACCCTTCGTACTTCGAAAAGTTCGCCCATCTATTACAGTGATGTAATTTCACGTTTCCTGAAAGACCAAAATCTTGATCCGCTCACATTTAAAGTAGAGAACATGCAGTTCCACTTTAAAAACGGAAAAGTTGGTTTACATGAGATCAATTTTACAGAACAAAGTGGAAATCTCATCGGAGTAATGGGAGGTTCAGGTGCGGGAAAATCCACTTTCCTGAATGTTCTGAACGGTAATTACATACCATCTTTAGGAGCAATTACCATTAACGGAGTTGATCTTCACAAAGAGAAATCCAAACTGGAAGGTGTTATTGGTTTTGTATCACAGGACGACTTGCTGATAGAAGAACTTTCTGTATTCCAGAATTTATATTTCAATGCCAAATTGTGTTTCAGCGATCTTTCCGAAACACAAATTAAGAAAAAGGTACTCGACCTGCTTTCTGATATCGGACTGGGAGAAGTAAAACATTTGAAAGTAGGCTCGCCGCTGGATAAAACGATTTCGGGCGGACAGCGTAAACGACTGAATATTGCCCTTGAACTCATTCGCGAACCAGCGGTTATGTTTGTTGATGAGCCAACGTCTGGTTTGTCATCACGCGATTCTGAGAACATTATGGACATGTTGAAGGAGTTGGCGCTGAAAGGAAAACTCATTTTCGTCGTAATTCATCAGCCATCTTCAGACATTTTCAAGATGTTCGATAAGCTTCTGATTCTTGATCAGGGCGGCTACCCTATTTTCGACGGAAACCCTATTGATGCGGTAGTTTATTTCAAAACGCACGTACATCACGTAAACGCCAATGAGCGCGAATGTCCGATTTGTGGTAATGTGAATCCGGAACAAATCTTCAATATTATAGAAGCAAAGGTTGTTGACGAATACGGAAACCAAACGAAATACCGAAAAGTATCTCCGAAAGAATGGAACCAGCGTTTCATTACAAACAATACCAAAGAAGCTATTCCTGAAATAAAGAATCCGGTTCAGGGAACTTCAAAAATAGCGGGGAAACTGGCTCAGTTTAAAGTATTCTTCCTGCGCGATGTATTGAGTAAACTGGCGAATCGTCAGTACATGCTTATTAATATGCTGGAAGCGCCGCTTTTGGCTGTTATCCTGGCTTTTTTCGTGAAGTTCTTCAATACAAATGAAAAAGGAGTCAAAGAATATATTTTCTACGCAAACGAGAACTTACCACAATACTTATTCATTTCAGTGGTTGTGGCGCTTTTCCTTGGATTAACCGTTGCGGCTGAAGAAATCATCAAGGATAAGAAAATCCTGAAGCGTGAGAGTTTCTTAAATCTGTCAAGAGGTTCCTATTTGTGGTCGAAGATCCTGATCATGTTCATTATTTCGGCGCTGCAGGCTGCGTTTTTCGTGATAGTTGGAAATCTGATACTTGAAATTCATGGAATGTGGCTGGAATATTGGTTAATCTTGTTCTCTACTTCGTGTATGGCTAACGTGCTTGGATTGAATATTTCATCCGGGTTCAATTCCGCGAAAGTAATTTACATCACCGTTCCGTTACTGATCATCCCCCAACTGCTCTTTTCAGGAGTTATTGTGAAATTTGATAAGCTGCACCCTATTTTCTCGAACACCAATGAAGTTCCATGGATTGGAAATGCAATGGCTTCACGCTGGGCATACGAAGCATTGGCCGTAGTTCAGGCAAAAGAGAATGCGCATGAAAGCCAGTATTTTGAGCTGAACCAGGAGAAAAGCAACAGTGGCTGGATGCGTGACTACTGGATTCCGGAAATGAGAAAACAGTTAGACATATTAGCAAATAACAAATCTTCTGAACGCGACTATTCAAGAGCACAGCACATTTTGATCAATGAAATCACCAAGGAAAGTAAAAAATGGTCAAATCTGAGTTGCCAGGATTGTTTAGAGAACTTAAAAGCATTGAAACCGGGGCAGCCTTCAGGGAAAGTACAATCTGCCATCAATAACTGGATAGAGATTCTGAAAAAACAATACATTGAAAATTTTAACCGTGTATCGACTAAAATTGAGTACCTGATTGCGAAAACAGGTGACAAAAATTTCCAGGCTTCACAGAATCTGTTTTCGAATGAAAGTTTGATGGATATTGTAACGAGCCGGACGGAAGTTCAGAAAGCAATTGTTACGGATGACGAAATTCTTCAGAAAGATGATCCGCTCTATATTGATCCGGTTGGAAAACGTTTCCTGGATGCACCATTCTATTCATACCAGAAATATTTCTTTGGAGTAAGAATCAGTACCTTCTGGGCAAACTTTATGGTCCTTTGGGGAATGACTATTATTCTGATCATTTCTTTATATTACGATTGGTTCCGCTGGGTATTGGAATCCTTTAACAAGATCAAACTTCCATCCAAGAAGAAAAACTAAATGCAATAGCATATATACAGGAATGTCAGGCTTAGTGGTCTGACATTTTTTTTGCCCTTAACCCCGATACAATTCTGACCTCATTGCATTTCGGTAAGAATCACTCGGTTTGACGGGCCGTTCCATATCGGAATAAGTGAAATCCAAATCTGCATCACTGCTTTTCGAATCCAGGTCTGACGACTTCCACGTCCGACTGAGTATCCGCGGAAGCGGATGTATCAAAGTCAAGTGGAAATATTGCAAAAAATACCAATATCGTGGTATTGCCGACAGTCCGTTCTCTATATACTTTTGCCTAAATTATTTAGACTAAATAAAAATAACGTGTTCAAAAGTCTTGTTTTTCTCCTCGTTTGCACCATTTCATTTACCGGTTACAGTCAAAAATCAACTGTAAGCGGGACAATAACTGATCAGGGAACTCCAGTTCCGTTCGCAGTGGTTTCTATTAAAGGAATGAAAATCAGTACAACAGCAGATTCGCTCGGACAATTTAAACTGGAAAATGTTCCGTACGGTAAGCAAACCATTGTGGTTTCTTCTTCCGAATACGAAACAACCGAATCAGTTATTCACGTAAACAAACCGGAAACAACTATTCCGTCGATTCAGATGAAGAACAATCTGATCGAAGAAGTAGTGATTATGAAAACAAAAGCTGAAATGGTAAAAGAACAGCCTTTTGCCGTTGAATCCATTGATATGAAACCGCTTCAGAACAGAAGTATGAATGTAAATCAGGTACTGAATCAAACTACAGGAGTCAGAATTCGCGAAACAGGTGGTTTGGGTTCTGATTTCGTTTTTTCACTGAGTGGGTTTACCGGAAACCAGGTTCGTTTTTTCGTGGATGGTTTGCCAACAGAAGTTCTTGGTTCAGCCTACAATATCAACAGTGTTCCGGTTAACAATGTAGAGCGCGTGGAAATATACAAAGGAGTTGTTCCTGTTCATTTAGGTTCCGATGTTCTGGGCGGAGCAGTGAATATTGTCACCAATAACTCATTAAAGAATTACCTCGACGTTTCCTACGGCTTCGGATCTTTCAATACGCATCAGACAAGTGTTGTGGGAAGAAAAGGATTCAAAAACGGATTCATGATTAATGCCAGCGCATTCTACAACTACTCCGACAATAATTTCAAGATTCAAACATACCTGTTCGACAAACAAACCGGTAAAAAGGATGATTTCATTACAGAAGTAGAACGTTTTAACGACGCTTATAAATCAGTAACAGGGAATATAGAATTCGGAATTGTAAAGAAAAAATTTGCGGACAGGTTAATGATCGGTCTGATTGCTTCTACTCAATACAAAGAAATTCAGAACGGAGCGAATATGAATATTGTGGCCGGTGAAGTCCACACAACTGAACGTGGTTTCATTCCAACCATCAAATACGAGAAGAATAACCTGTTTATTAAAAATCTGAGTCTGCGCGTTTCCGGTTTGTACAGCAACATTACACAGCAAAATGTAGACACCAGTTCGCGAGTTTACGATTGGACCGGAGCTTATACCTACAAAACACTGAGTAATTATTCCGGTGAACTGAATTGGTACACCACCATGTTTACATTCAATGATCAATCAGCCTTCGGACTTGCTACATTGAACTACACAATAGGAAGCAATCAGCAAATAACGTTAAACAATACGTATTCACGCATTCAGCGAACAGGATCAGATCCTTTGAAACAAGGTCCGCTCCCATTCACTGATCCGAATATTCTTGCAAAAAACTTTACAGGTTTATCGTACCAGATCAAACTTTTCGACAATCGGTTTACCGGAAATGCATTTGTAAAAAGCTTCCATTTGAACTCTCTTTTATACCAGGAAGTTTATGTGGAAGAAACAGACGAAAACGTGATCCGAAAAGAGAGCAAACAATTACAACTTCCCGGATTTGGCGCTGCTGCGAGTTATTTCGTATTCAATTCGCTGCAATTAAAAGCTTCATACGAGAACACTTACCGCTTACCTGAAGGTTATGAAGTTTTCGGTGATGGATTACTGCAGCAGCCAAATTCAGTTTTGGAGCCTGAAAAAAGCCAGAATTATAACGTTGGGTTCTTATTCGGAAAGAAATTCAATAAGCACATTGTGAATTTTGAATTCAATTACCTCTACCGTCAGCCAACGAATCTGATAAGAAATGTGGCAATCGGAATTACGTCGCAATACCAAAACCTTGGTCATGCCAACATCCATTGTTTTGAAGGGGCAATTACATATAAATTCAAATCATATTTAACGGTAGAATTAAACTCTACGCTGCAAAACATTCGTAACGAAGCACTAAAACCTAACGGAGAGCCCGATTTATTGAATGGAGACCGTTTACCAAACACTCCTTTTTTATTCGGAAATGCGAATGTTTCATTCAATTCAAAACAATTCGGTAAAACAAAGCAGACATACGGAATTAGCTGGAGCACATCCTACATAGAAGAGTTTTTCCTGAAATGGGAAAGCCAAGGAAGTCTTGATTCGAAATTCGTGATTCCACGACAGCTGGTAAGTAACCTGGCACTAACCTACTCTGCTTTCAACGGAAGATATAATGTTTCACTAGCCTGCATGAATATCTTTGATGCTTTGTGTTACGACAATTTTAAAATCCAGAAACCCGGAAGAAGTTTTAATATCAAACTACGCTACTACTTAGCAAAATGAGAGAAAGCACTGCTTTCGATTGCGCCCGCCAAAGCGGGTAAACAAAATTTAAAATAAATAAAGTAAAATGAAAACAACACGTTTAATTTTAGTGAGTGTTTTGGCAATGGGTATTGCATTCACATCATGTAAAAAGAAAAAAACCAATGAAGAACAACCGGCAATTTCAAGTGGTTATTTCGTTGGACTGAAAACAGAAAGCGCAGGAGTTGAAGCGGAATACGTTTTAACAACTGCCGATTTGATGTCCGGAACTATTTCTGCAAATGGTATTGGTACCGAACAATTGGGCTGGATGTACTACCACAAAACTACAGGCGGTAAATACATGGCTTTCGATTACACTAACAATGTTTGTACAGGATATACATTAAACAACGGAGCAATCCAGGAAGCGGGAAGTTTCATTTATGATCGCGTTGATGTGATTGAAAATTTACCAAACGGAAATGTAATTGGAATCGGGGCTCCATGGGGCGGCGGATCTTACGATACTAAAATCCAGACTATCGATCCGAATTCAATGGCAATTACAAATACTGTAAGTCACCCGCTATATACTTTGTACGACGATACATTGGCACAATTGAACATGTGGCCGACACACACTTTTGTCGATGGAGACAAATTGTATGTTTCATTCTACCCGTTACACGGAGCATCCTGGCAAACAGACAGAACGGATACAGCTTACGTTTCTGTTTTCTCTTACCCGGGAATGGTTTACCAAACTACATTTAAAGATTCAAGAACAAGCCCAATTGGATACTACGGAGGTTCTCCATGTATCTTCACCGATGAAAACGGAGATCACTACACATTTTCTTCTTCTTCATTAGCTGCAGGATTTACGCAAAGTACCAAACCATCGGGGATTTTGAAAATCAACTCAGGGGCAACAGCTTTCAACTCTTCTTACTTTTTCAACATTGAGAACTTCGGTTACCGTTTATTGACCGGAACTTATGTTGGAAACGGAAAAGTAGTTGCACGCGTAGTTTCTACAGGAAACGACGGAACAATGTGGGGAGCCTTCTCTGTAGATAACCCTATTTGTAAATTAGCTGTAATCGACTTATACTCACAGAATTTCACGATTGTAAACGACGTTCCGCTGCACGGAGGCCAATACTTTACACCGTTCTTAGTAGAAGACGGAAAAGTGTATGCATCCATCAACAACGGTTCTACGGCACATGTTTACAGAATTGATCCGGCAACAGCTACAGCAACTCAGGGAGCATTGATTGACGGAAATCAATTGCAGGCTTTTTTCAAGTTTTAAGAAATAGCCACTTAAATCTTTTATATTTTTTTTTCTCATAGTCCCCATCCGTCGTTTACGGCGGGTGGAATTATTGAAAATGTTTTTTTCGCGAGGTTCCAATCTCTACTACATAATATATGAAAGGCTCGCTGGTAATTCCGGCGAGTCTTTTTATGCTTTACTAATTACTGTCCTCCCCCTTAATCCCCCTCCAAAGGGGGAGATTTCAAAAACACTTCGAAGTTTCGACTGCTTTAAACTCATCATTTTATTCGAAGGATTTTTATTAGTAGGAGTCTTTTCTGACTTCCCCCTTTGGAGGGGGATCGAGGGGGAGGATAATGTTCACAAAAAAAAGCCAACCCTAAAGTTGACTTTTCCATAAAATATTATTTTCTGATTACATCAACATTCCACCACAAACGTGAAGTGTTTGTCCCGTAATGTAAGTAGACATATCTGAAGCTAAGAAAACTGTTGCGTTTGCCACATCTAGTGGTGAACCACCTCTTTTCAATGGAATTGCATTTCTCCATTCATCAACCACTTTCTGATCCAATGCAGCTGTCATTTCTGTTTCAATGAAACCCGGAGCAATTGCGTTGCAGCGAATATTTCTTGAACCTAATTCCTGGGCAACTGATTTCGTGAAACCGATCAAACCGGCTTTAGAAGCTGCGTAGTTCGATTGTCCTGCGTTTCCGCTCACACCAACTACAGAAGACATATTGATAATTGATCCGGAACGAGCTTTCAACATTGGTCGCTGAACAGCTTTCGTTAAGTTGAATGCAGATTTCAAGTTTGTATTGATTACTTCATCCCACTGCTGTTCAGTCATTCTCATCAACAAAGTATCACGTGTAATACCGGCGTTGTTTACCAAAACATCAATTGTTCCGAAAGCGGCAACTACGTCATCAACCAATTTTTGAGCTTCGTCAAAATTTCCAGCATCTGATTTAAAACCTTTGGCTGTTCCACCGTTTGCAGACAATTCAGCTTCCAATGCTTTTGCTTTTTCTTCAGAAGACAAGTAAGTAAAAGCTACTGTAGCTCCTTGTTTCACACACTCTTCAGCAATTGATTTTCCGATACCACGAGAAGCTCCCGTAATCAAAACCACTTTATTTTCTAATAATCCCATTCTAATAGATTTTGCGCAAAGATAAGAAAAAGCGCAGCTTTTGATAAAGACAAACGTTAGTGCAGTCAAAAAAAATCAACAGGCAAACGTGAAAAACAAAAAGGGCAATCAAACGAAATCACCTTCAGGTTTTAGCCTTCTACCTTCTGAATTATCAATTAATTAAACAGGTCCCATGAAACACCGAAACGAATCTGCAAAGGCAGCACAGGATAACCAACAGATTCCTGGTTCTTTGCTTTCAGGAATGTTTGTTCGATATTTTCAACACGGATAAACCATCTGAAGAAACCCAAATCGAACTGGGTAAAGAAATGAATCTTCGGCATGGCTTCAAAATTCGAATTTCCGGAATTGAACGTGTAAGTGTCCATCATCGGAATATAGGTCATTAAGCGATAACCGGTTGAATAACCCAGGTCAACTCCTGTAACATTGCGCAGTCTTTTTCCTTTGAAAACAGTTCCGTTATAAGCAATCCTGGCCTGGATAATAGCATTGGGAACAATTGAAACCGTAGCAAATTGAAACGTGGCTTTTGGCTGGAAGAGGAATTTTCCCCAGCTCAAATCAAAACCTCCACCGACATTCGCCAGAGATAAAGAAGTGATTGTATCTTGTCTCCATCTTCCATCGAGGAACAGCGGCATATTGAAATGCTGCTGAAACCCACCGAAAACAGAAACAGATTGTTTATTCAGATTGATTTTGACCGATCCTTTTGCATCAACGAAGGTTTCCTGTACTTTGTCTGTCCACGAATACTGAACCGTGTTCCCGTAATAAGCACGCTGGTAATTTTGGGGATAACGTCTTCCGGCAGAACCATTCAAACGAATAGCAAAGTTTTCAAAAGATTTATTGAGGTTTGAGGTTACCTGGAATTCACCTAAAGCCCCAAGAACGTTTATTCGGGCACTGTTTTTCCATTCCCAACCCGATTTTAAGTCAACAATCAAATCTCCAACAACTGAAAATTCCAGCGTGTCGTTGTGAACCAAAGCGTTGTCGTAATCCCAGTAATGAGTCCGAATTCCAGCGTTAAATGCCAGCTGTTCGGTATGAAAAAAGTATCCGCCACTTGCTCCAACTTCTCCTTTTTGCCAAAAATCAGAAGTTGAGTCGGCATGGTAATTCGTAAAACCATAAATCTGAGCCAGCGTATCGGTTTCTGAATAACGCCGATTCGTGATTTTGAAAAAAGGATTGAAAAAGAGACCGGTTTTCAGATCATCGTTTGCTACAAAAGAGAAATAATTATCAAGTTTGATTGCTGCAACTGTATATTTTTGTGAAGCGTTTTCCTTTTTTACATCCTGGAAAATCTGGGCAAAATCAGATTGGAGTGAATCGTCGAGCAATCCACCGTTTAATCCCTGGTTTAAGTTCAGAAACTTTACATCGAACTCAAGGGCATAGACTTTTCCTCTTCTGAGCCAAGAAAGTTCGAACTGGTTGCGCTGGAATTCCTGATTGCGCATAGATCCGTTCGACAATTGCCGCTGGTAATCCATTTGCAGGTAATTCATAGAGTCTACAGCTTGTGTGTAGGAGATTTTTCCCAGTTGCTGAGTATTGGAACCCATGCTGTAAGAAAATCCGATATGCGGAAGTGCTGAAAACCTACGAGGTATGTTTACGCGGGGTAAGGCACTAAACTGATCAAAAGAAACTATTCGGAGTGATGGCTGGAAAAATTGAATGTTGTTACTCGCAAAAGGGGAACAATAAACATCGGTTGAGTCGAGTGATCCGGAAATCCGAAATCCGGGCGTGATTGAATCTTCGAAATAATGAAAATAAGGTGACTGAGTATAGGCAATGAGACTACACCAAACGGATAGAAAGACAATGATAAACGACCGTTTATTCATGCTGGAAAGATAGAACAAAAAAAGGTCTCATCTATCCGCCTCGGGCGGACTGACAAGACCTGAGTCATTTGAAATTTCTTTCTCTTATAATTTGTTCACCAACGTTGCCAAACCTGATTTTAGGTTAGCAGCTTTGTTCTTGTGAATGATATTGCGTTTCGCTAACTTATCCAACATAGAAGTTACGCCAGGCAATAACTCAAGAGCTTCCTTCTTGTCTTTAGACGCACGCAATTTACGAACAGCATTACGTGTAGTTTTATGCTGGTATTTGTTACGGACACGTTTAACATCGTTAGAACGGATTCTTTTTTGAGCTGACTTATGATTTGCCATTTTACTTTATAAATAGTTATACATTAACTTGCAGCCCATAGGAGAATCGAACTCCTGTTTCCAGGATGAAAACCTGGCGTCCTAACCACTAGACGAATGGGCCGTTTTTTAATTTCGGAGTGCAAATATAGCCGTATTTTTTCTTTTTACAAGGCCCGGCACCAATTTTTCTTAAAAAAAGTCGTTGTCTTCTGCCTCAAATTTGA
The DNA here is from genome assembly GCA_946479985.1 of uncultured Flavobacteriales bacterium. Next base: position 7,989 of record CAMLIF010000012.1, on the reverse strand, counting down.
AGCCCAGACGTTTACCGGTTTGAACTGATTCCTTTGCATTTAATTCTATCATCTGAATTACAGTGGCTTTCGAAACTAAATCGTACGGCGGAGTCAGCAAATCAAACTCCAAAGCATAGACAAATGATACGTGAATAATGTGTTTCATGATCGCGTCATTGATCTTTTCCCGAGTTAGATCACGGAACAAAAATCCTAATTGCCCCTTCCCTTCTACCATGTAATTTTCATCTTTATTGATGAAAATACGTCCGATCAGGTAACCTACATCATTCAATCGGTTCTTTAAATAGGATTCTGCCAGGAAATTATAAATGTTGATAATTCCGAAATAACCGCGTTCGGCATCTTCTTTCAGGTAATCGGTTTTCCACAAAGCGTGTTCATCGGGCAGACGAAAAACATTTGAGTGCATCTGAAAAACCAGTACATCACTTCCAATATAGATCTGGATCTGGAATTCTCCCTTCACTTCAACACTCAATCGTACACGCTCATCCTTTACCAACTTGCGAAGCTCTTTTACTTCTTCCGTAATGTGCTCTTTAAAACGCTCGAAATGGCTTTTTGTGTCTTCGAAAATATCTTGCTTCAAAGCTGCCTTTTTTTCCAGCAACTGTTGAATTACCTGACGTGTATCCATAAACTCTAATTTAAAATTGAAAAGGGGCTTCGACTCCGCCGCGCCTATGCTGTATCTACTGCGCAAGCATTCAGCCACCTTTTCATTTCGTTCTAAAAGGTTGTCGAGCCCGCCGCAGCATAAAACTCCTTTTTGATTATCTTAGTATGCTTTCGCAAAAACAACCCTTCCAGCTGATGGCTTTCCGGTTACCATACAAACCCCGGTTTCTTCTTCGCGTTCCAAAGGAATACAGCGGATTGTTGCTTTCGTTTCCTGTTTAATCTTTTCTTCTGTTTCAGCGGTTCCGTCCCAGTGCGCCATAAAGAACCCACCGTCTTTTTCCAATTTCACTTTGAAATCTTCGTATGAATCAACAAGCTGTGTTTTCTCAGCACGATACGTTTTAGCGCGCTCTAACAAATTATCCTGTATCTCTTTCAACAATTGCTCGATATGCGCTGTAAGACCTTCCAATGCAACTGTATTTTTCTCTTTCGTATCTCTTCGGGCAAGTTCAACAACTCCATTCGCCAAATCGCGCGGACCAATTGCCAAACGAACCGGAACTCCTTTTGCTTCGTATTCCGCAAATTTCCATCCCGGACGCTTCTGATCGTCGCTGTCGTATTTAACCTTGATCCCAAGAGCTCTCAGTTCTGAACTGATCTGAGCAACTTTTTCATTGATAATTTCCAATTCTTCGTCCGTTCTGTGAATTGGAATAATAACTACGTGGATCGGAGCAAGTGCCGGAGGCAAAACCAATCCTTCGTCGTCAGAATGCGTCATAATCAACGCTCCCATCAAACGAGTGGAAACTCCCCATGAAGTTGCCCAAACGTGATCCAGTTTTCCTTCTTTGTCAGCAAATTTCACTTCGAATGCTTTCGCGAAATTCTGACCCAAAAAGTGCGAGGTTCCGGCCTGAAGTGCTTTTCCGTCCTGCATCATGGCTTCAATACAATACGTATCATCTGCTCCTGCAAAACGCTCACTTGCTGTTTTACGTCCGCGAATCACTGGAACAGCCATGTAGTTTTCAGAAAAATCTGTATAAACATCCAGCATACGTTCTGTCTCCTCAATTGCTTCGGCTTTTGTAGCGTGAGCTGTGTGACCTTCCTGCCATAAAAACTCGGTAGTTCTAAGGAATAAACGGGTTCTCATTTCCCAGCGGACAACGTTTGCCCATTGGTTGATCAAAATTGGTAAATCGCGGTACGACTGAATCCACTTTTTGTATGAGTTCCAGATAATTGTTTCAGATGTTGGTCGAACAATAAGTTCTTCTTCCAATTTTGCATCCGGATCTACAATAAGTCCCGTACCGTTCGGATCCTGCTTCAAACGATAATGTGTTACAACAGCACATTCTTTCGCAAAACCGTCAACGTGCGCAGCTTCTTTACTTAAATAAGACTTCGGGATGAACAACGGGAAATAAGCATTTGAGTGACCTGTTTCTTTGAACTTTTTGTCCAAAATATCACGCATATTTTCCCAAATAGCGTATCCGTATGGTTTAATTACCATACATCCTTTCACATCAGAATGTTCCGCCAAATCAGCTCTGTCGACCAATTCATTGTACCATTTCGAATAATCCTCTTGTCTTGTAGTATATTTCTGTGCCATTATTGCTTTTCTAATAAGGCGCGAATTTACGAATAAGAATTGCTAATTACGAATGGAGAATTAGTAATTTATCGCGTAATGGACGAATAATTCCGAACAATTCGAATTCATTTCGCCGGCAAAATACAATTAGTCATTCAGATGTTTGTCGTATTGCTGAACTGCTGTCGGAAAATCGATTTTTTTCAATTGTGAATCGATCCATGCAGGCAGATGGAAATATTCGAGAATTACACGTTCCTGCGGATCTTTCATCAACGTTTCTACTTCTTCTTTCAACTTTTCGAAAATCTCCGTACGCTGGGCCGGAGAAATAATCTTAGCCAGTTTACGGATATGTTTCAACACACATTGCTCGATTTCGTAATCCCTCTCGTACTTGTTCAGGTAACGGTTCGTAGACTTTACAATGTATTCCAGGAAATCGAAGTTTTCCAATTCGTAGTGAATAATCAGGTTGAAGATGCGTGCAAAACTGTAAATATCTTGTCGCAAACGCTGTTCGTTGTCATTCAAAACTTCATTCAGAATCTGAAGAGCCTTTTTATAATCGCCATTTCCAAAGTAAGAATACGCTTTGTTGTAAAGGAATAAAACAGCTTGTTCTTTCGGGATTTTATCAATCAGATCACCTCCCATAAAATCAATCTCTTCTGCAATACGCTTCGATTTCGCAAAATCGCCCATGGCATGATACAGAAAAAACTCCGCATTGAAGGAAATAGTTAGAATACGCAGCGAAATATCTGTTGAATTGAATCCTTTTTGTTTTTCCAGTGCACGCATTTCCTGGATCAGGTCCTGCGCTTCCTTAAATTGTTTATTATCAACGTGACAGCGAATCAGGAATGAAAGCGTTAACACATAACGCTGCGCCAAATCTTGTTTGATCAACGGATTATTATCTAAAATGGTCTTTGTTCGATTAAAGAACTGAAAACTATCCTCGTAATTGCGAACTGTTGCAGCACACAATCCTTTGATGTAATAACACATGGAAGAAGCCCTGGTTGAAAGCGCTGTATTTTTTCCTTTGATCAAATGGTAATCAGAAATATCATCCACCACTTTGCGCTCGGCTTCATTCCTGGTGAAACCTCCCGAACGGAAAATAAGATTGATTTTAGAGTAAATAACCTGGTATTCAGCAACGTTCCTTAATTTCTCAATAACCGTTTCTTCTTCGGCAACTATGACATCTAAATCCTGGCTGAATTCTCCATCTTCGTAGGCTGCTTCCAGCAAACGTTTCTCCCAGGAAATCAGTTCGTACCAATAATAAAACTCTTCATTTTCCTGTGCTAAAGATTTTGCCCGCTGAACAAATTTCTCACATTCTTTATAAAGCGCTTTAGAATAAAGTATTTCAACGTTCTTTAATTCCTGTTTCAGAATACTTGAAGCACTTTGCTCACTGTAATATACACGCAGACTCTTCAGTATCAGTCGGTATAAATGGTTTTTTTCAGAAGGAAGATGTTTAACAAAAGTCTCATTCAAAAAAGCCGTTTTTAATTCTTCTTCATCATAGTGGCTTTGCTTTTCAATAAAATCAAAGATCTTGAGATAATTCTTTTCTCCCGATTGAAGTGCCGATGAAAGTTTGAAAAATCTTTTCTCTGATTTGGAGAGTGATTTAATGAGCTTAAATAATTCGCTGGAGGGTTTCATCGTTGTATTAGTTTTGATACGTAGTTTGACTTTTTCTTTTAATCCTAAATCGATTAAATGCACTCTAAAAGTATTAAAATATCTCTAAATTGAACAAAAATTCAATTTTTAACATTGTAATCTCACATTTAATTCCAAAACAAAAAGCTTGAAAAGCTAAAAAAGCAACGAAGTGACTACTAAGCCTACTTCGCTGCTTTCACAAACAACAACTTTAACCTGACAAACAATCTATGTATATCAGTGTTCAACAATCTTCGTTTAGCGAAGAAGCACTTTTTGCCCTTTTGAAATGGTCGCTTTCTCATCGAGAATGCCATTCATCTTCATCAAGGCACCAACTTTAATACCTTCCTGCTGAGAGATTTCATAGAGTTTAACATCTGACTTAGCAATGTAAACCGCATTTTTCTCTTTGGCATGTAATCTCTTCGGATCAATATAAACGATGTCTCCGGGACTCAATATATCTTTTTTATCACCGTAATCATTGTATTTATACAATTGCCACATCCCTAGTTGAAATTCGCGGGCAATTTTGTAATAAGTGTCTCCTTTTCGTGCAATAATGTATGAAACCTCGTTTTTGTGTTCCAGCACTTTATGAGCACTGGTATTTAAGCTCGACTCATCTATCGCAATCGTTTTATTCGCTGAAATGCTCGACGAAGCCGTTACCGTTCCTGAGTTTGTACTGGAAGTATTGGTGGTAGAGGAAGCAGTTGGATTCTTAGAAGCAGATGATGCAGTTTCTTTAACCGGTTCCTCCTTAATAACTGTTGCAATTGTCTGATTAGCATCAATTGCTGTATTGATCTCATCGTATTCATATAGCTTCAAGCGCTCTATTAACTCTATTAGCTTTGAAGCATACTGAGGATGAGTTGCATAACCATCTTCTTTTAAACCTTTCGCCCAGCCTTTATAATCATTGACCTTTAAACTGAATAAATTTGAGTACCGCGTTTTTTTAAGGAAAAGCGAATGATCCAAATACGATTCAGTAGCAGAACCATACTTTCTGAAACATTCATTTTTTATATCATCATCTACATGGATAGTTTCACCGGACCAATTACTGCATTTAATACCGAAGTGATTGTTCCCTTCAACGGCTAAAACAGAATTTCCATTTCCGGACTCCAATAAGCCCTGCGCAAGCGTTATACTGGCAGGAATACGGTGAATGGTCATTTGCTCTACCGCAACATTCGACCAAATATTAACATACTCGTCCTGAGACATTTGTTTGTGTTCAACAGAAGCTTGAGTTGATCCAACAAAAGATAAAGTACTGAAAGCAAGAATAACGAATCGCATAAAATCAGATTTTGTGTCAGATATTACGCTAAAGTAAGTGAATGGTTACAAATAATTGTTAATAACTCAAAACCAATTGTTAATAACTACAATTTCATGAGCCAGCCAAAGGTATCAACACCGTCTGCAAAGTCAAGGATTCCAGGCGATTGAGCCATTCCGAACGGAACAGCCAAATGACCTACTTCGATTTGAATTTCGTTCTGATGATCTGCAATAAATGCATCCACTTCACTTCTATTGGTGTACCTGGAATAGAACAACATGGAAAGCGGAGCATGCAATCCCTGATCTTCTTTCATCATGAAAGAATTGTTGTCGAGAAAAGCAATTTGATTCATCAGGAATATTGTCCGCTGATAATCATAGTTATTCGCATACTTGTGATGATTGATAATGTCTCCATAGGATAGAAATGCTTCAAATATCCGGTTAATCTCAAAATTCTCCGGAAGAAATAACTTTCCGACATTTCTGCAGCCCATTCCGAAATACATGAAACAATCATCGGCAAGTAAGGTGAGTTCTTCTGTTGTTTCTGTTCCGTCTAAAACGGCAATGGAAGTTCTATTTTTTCGAAATAAGGCCGGAACATGCTTGAAATAAGTACTTAAGCCTGCAATGGTATTATTAGAACCGGTTGCAATTACGGCATCATACTCTTTCAAAGGTCCGAATGAAAAAATCAGTCTTTCCTTTAATTCCGGAGCAAACTCAATCAATTTACTCAATAATAACGGTGGAATCCTGGAATCACTCGAGCTGAATTTACAAACGGCGCTGTTTCCAGTCAATAAGACAGCGAGTACATCGTGAAATCCGACAAAAGGAATGTTCCCGGCCATGATAATAGCAACTTTTTTAGGCAAACCGTTAACTCCATAGTTGCTAATAACTTTGTCCAGTTCTTCAGGTTGCAGCATACAGGCAATTCCACTCAGGGCAGAACAAATATTTTCTTTTGTGAACCACGGATTAAATTGCTGCTCTTTATTTATTGCGTGTTGAATTTCAAGATACTCCGATTCTGTTACCCTACTTTGAAAACCCGGGTAAGTCGCGTTTTGTCCCAGATTATTCAACAATTTTCCGAACTGTATCAGACCATTTACTATTATTTCTCTTTCCACGCGGCAAAATTACCAATAAATTTCTCCTCTCTTCCCAATGTTTCTGTAAGAATTGTGCAACGAAAAGAAGCGGACTTCGTATATTTGCACAAAAAATTATAGAGAATGTCGATCATGATAACAGACGAATGCATCAATTGTGGTGCATGCGAACCGGAATGCCCCAACAATGCTATCTACGAAGGAGGAGCGGAATGGCGTTATTCAGACGGAACTTCGTTGAAAGGTATGATCACAACACTTGGAGGTGAAGAAATTGAAGCCGATCAGGAATTTGAACCTAAAGACATGGACGTTTACTTTATCGTTTCGGATAAATGTACCGAATGTGTTGGCTTTCACGACGAACCCCAATGTGCTGCCGTTTGTCCGGTAGATTGTTGTGTTGACGATCCTGAATTTGAAGAATCGGAAGACGAATTATTAGCAAAGAAAGACTTCATGCATTTGTAATTGTTCACCGAACGATTTACCTTGTAACCAAAATATTGAACTTCATTATTGAGACATGAAATCGTTACTATCCATAGTTTTCATTTTAACCGGTTTAGTCGGATTTTCTCAATTTGATCCGATTGAACGTGAAAATCAATTAGCCGAATTGCTCGATACACTTCGTAACGCTAAAACCGACGAAGCGAAACTGGCCGCAAATGCAGCTTTCGATAAGCTGATGGAAACAACGCTGAATGAACCTACTGTATTCGATATAAACTTCACAAAATTAGGAACCTGCGGAATAATTGACAGTCCGGATAATTTGGTACGTATAGTAAACTGGAACGTAGAATTGGCCGATCAGGTTCAGTTATACAACGGTTATGTTGTTACACGATCTGCCTTAAACAAAGAACCACGTTCAATTAAATTAAATTACGTTCGCGACATCTACAACCCAAAACCTACGGAAGTTGTAGACAACGAAAATTGGTACGGAGCTCTTTATTATCAAATTGTGCCTTTCACCGAAGGAAATAAAGATTCATACATTCTTCTCGGCTGGAACGGCGGTGGATTGAACAGCAACATGAAACTGCTTGACGTATTGAGCTTCACTTCAAAAGGAGTTAAATTCGGGCAATCAATATTCAAAACAAAAGAAACAACCTTGAAAAGAGTATTTTTCGAACATTCTTCCCAGGTTTCGATGAGTCTGAAATACGAGAAAGAATACGACCGCATTATTTTTGATCATTTATCGCCTGAAAGCCCGAATCTGAATGGCTTCTACGAATACTATTTTCCTGATATGTCTTATGATGCATTTCTTTTCGGCGGACAAAAGTTAACCCTTGCAGAAGATGTAATTGGAGTCAACCCTGAGACCAAAGACATTACAATGGGAACAAAACTGGATGCGAAAAGCGGCGATATCATCATGGAAACGGTTGACAGCAAGTGGATCAATCCTACCTCTGATGGCGTAGCTGAATCTGAAGTTCACATTGCTGTATTACCGGAAGGAATTTCCAAAGAAGATTTAGCGAAAGAAGAAAAGAAACGCGAAAAACTTGACAAGAAGAACATGACTGCCCAGGAAATTTATGATGCAAAAAAACGCCATAAAGATGATACTCCGGAGAACTCCATTCTGAATCAGGGCAGAAG
>CAMLIF010000011.1 GCA_946479985.1 uncultured Flavobacteriales bacterium | reverse complement strand
GGGCAAAGGTACTCACTCTTTTCTCTTTTGCAAACGTTTTTTGAGGTTTTTTTTAATCTTGCCTTAACACAAAGTGTAATCTACCTTGAAAACACGTAGTTAGCTCCAAAACTTTTTTTCGTTTTTTTTCAAGCAACTACTAAATCGTTGAACTTTCCGAGCTGTACCCCCAGCGTTTTCGTGTTTAGACTGGGTTCACCAATGCCTGAAAGACTTTTCAAATCGGCCATTATTTCTTCCAAATTCACAAATAGCACTGGATTTTGTCCCTGGAAAATCAATTGCACTCCACCTTCATTCGTGAAAACAACGATTTTTCCATTCAATCTTTTGTATTCTTCGTTCAAAGTCAAACCAGTGAACAGCGCTCCGAACGCCAATCCTTCATCCCGGGAAACCATTTTCCCTTCTTTATTGTCGAATTCTAATTCAGCCAAAACTCTACCCAGACGTTCCTCAAAGATCTTTTTAGCACCAGAATCCATACTCTTATATATAGGAAGAGCCGAATTCAAAAAATACCGATCGTTTGTATTCAACTTTATCTTCGGATGATCTTTCCCCAATTTGTTTGCACGGAATAACCAATACCGAAGCGCAAAGGTTGTTAGCAGAACCATCACCAATCCCAAAATCTTCGCTAACTGGGAAAGTTCTACCAACAACAAGATTGGGATTAGTACCAGAAAAATTATGATTGGAGTTAAAAATGGTAAGAACCGTTTCATCTTTATACTATATATAAGGTTATTTCTTTTGCTCTCGGAAAACTTTCAAAAGCCAAGGCAGCAGAACTACCAATATCAATGTTGCACCCATCATCAGATAAAAGTTCAACATAAAGAAAGAAGACTTGTCATCATAGTCGTCCCACAAAGAAGCAATAACACCGCTTAATTTATTACCGATCGAAGTTGAAATGAACCACGCTCCCATAAGCAAAGCGGTTAACCTGGCAGGAGCAAGCTTCGAAACCATAGACAATCCAATTGGTGACAGGCAGAGCTCACCAACTGTCACTACTCCATATGCCGCAAAGAACCACCAATAACTCGTTTTAATCTCTCCGTTCATGGAAGTATTTGCCGCAGCCACCATTACTAAGCAAGATAATCCAGTAATGAACAATCCGAGCGTAAACTTGATCGGAATAGATGGCTCCATTTTTCGGCTACGTAGAAACCTGAAAATTCCAACAATTAACGGAGTGAGTATTATTACCCAAAACGGATTTACGGATTGAAATATGTTTGTATTGAAGACAACCACCTGCTCTCCTTCTTTCATTTGTGGAGTTCGTTCATAGTTTTTAAAGTATGTTGGATATTGAATGGCTTCTTCTTTTCCAACTTTTCTGAAATGATTGTCCAATACCGGACTTGGCTTATCACCTTTTGTATAATTGATCGTGTCTGCCAAACAAATGCTTTTCAACGGCCCCTTCAATGAAGCAGAAACATCACGGTTCGTATAATTGTTCGCCCAAGTATTTAATACTGTTCCATTCTGTTTGAAAATTGCCCAAAACGGAATAACCGCCAAACACACAACCAAAATAGCACTCACAACCCGACGTTCGGTTTTTGGTGCCGTAAACAAAACGTAACCGAAAAAGAAAATTACAGGAATACATGCAAAAAGGAACGCATCCGTTACGTCATCTTTTACTAAGAACGAATGCTCGTTCGTTTCTGAAGGAACACCATTGATGAAATATCCTACGATTGCAAAAAGAACTGCCGGAACAATCACAATCAATAAATCAATCCACCAAGGTTTTTCACCTGGAACTGCCACCTTCTTCACATCTGCAGAACCATAATGTCTGTTTCCCGATAGAAAAACAACAATCCCAATAAACATTCCTACTCCGGCGCCAACAAAGGCAACAGAATATCCATACTTATTAATAAGGAAAGCAGAAACAATGTTACAAATGAAGGCGCCAATGTTAATTCCCATATAAAACAGGTTATAGCCCTCATCCTTCTGATCTTTGTATTCCTCGGTATTGTATAGATTTCCCAGTAGGGTTGATATATTCGGTTTGAACAATCCGTTTCCGGCAATAACAAGGACCATTCCCGAATAAAGCATGGTAAACGAATGAACTCCCATCATGCAATAACCAACTCCCATGAGCACGCCTCCAACAATAATTGGCAGTCGATAACCCAAAATTCTGTCGGCTAACAAACCACCAATAAACGGTGTAAAGAAAACAAGCGCGATAAACGTTCCGTACAAACTTGCGGATTCTGCTTCCGACATTTCAAACCCTTGCTTTGCATCTTTCAGGTAAAGCGTGAAAATACCGATCATCAGATAATAACCGAAACGTTCCCACATTTCAGAAAGGAATAAATACGGAAGTGCTTTTGGGTGCTTGCGTTGTTTTATGTTTGCCATGGGTTTAGAATAAAAAAGTCCCGCCAGAATTTTCCAGCGGGACTCAAAGATAAAATGTTTTTGTTATTTCACTCCACTCATCATCTTTTTGAAGAATGGAGAAATGATGATCAGTACGACCCCGGATATTACAGATATAATCCCGATGATTTGATAACCTTCGGTGTATTGTATCAATTTTTCGTAATTGGTCAGGTTTTTACCAGAACCATCGCCAGAAGCCAATGCGGCTCCAATTAGTCCTGCTCCGTACTGACCATAAGCACTTGCAAGGAACCACGTTCCCATCATCATTCCGGTAAGTCTTCGCGGAGAAAGTTTTGTAATCATTGATAAACCAATCGGTGACAAACATAATTCTCCCAAACTAACTACCAAATACGCGAATACAAAAATCCATAACGGAGTAAGTCCCTGGGCATCGGAATAGAATCGACTAGCTGCAAAAACAAGGAACCCTAATCCTAAAATCAAAAACCCAAGTCCGAACTTAACTGTAGTGTTCGGTTCAGCTCTTCTTTTACTTAACCAAACCCATAAAAACCCAACAAGTGGAGCAAGTAACACTACCCAAAGTGAATTCAGTGAATTATTGACCTGAGTCATATTCAAACCCTTACTTGCGATATTCCCGTTCGCAAAAAAGTTAAGTGATCCTCCACCCTGTTCAAAGAATGACCAGAATAAAGCAGAAAAGATAATTAGCAATACTGCAACCAATAGTTTCCCGAATTCTTCCTTCTTTACTTTCGAAAGTACATAAACCAGATAAATCAAAATAATTCCGGCCAGAACGATCATAAACAAATCACTGAACTGAACGGAGTATGGAACCATGTCTCCATTTGCCGACTTGACATTTCCAAAAACAAAAGACAGATTCACGTCGAACGGATAATAAACCATTAAAAAGAAAAACGGAATCATCAGCAACGAACTCAGGTAAACAGTCAGGTTCTTAGATAGTCCAAGTTTGTTTCTTTCAACCAGTTTTTCAGGGAAAGGTGGCAGCCCGATAGGTCCAAGGCTTTTTTGCGTTTTCAAAAACAAGCCGAGTCCCATAAGCATACATACACCTGCCAATGCAAATCCTAAAGACCAGCTTATTGATGTACCGATATAGGCAATTGTAAGCCCGCTTAAAAGCGCACCAATGTTGATTCCGGAATAAAATAACGAAAAACCGGAATCTCTTCTGGGATCGCCATCTTTATACAAATCTCCAACCATGGTTGAAATGTTCGGTTTGAAGAATCCGTTTCCAACTATGAGAATACTGACCCCGAGATAAAAAGTAAATGCACCGGGGACAGCCATTAGAAATGTTCCCAACGCCATTAAGATACCACCCCAAAAAACAGATTTTCGGAAACCGAATATTTTATCGGCAAACATCCCTCCTACAAACGCCATTGCATAGATGAATGCCTGGATCAGTCCATACTGTTTGTTTGAAGAACTTTCTGCTACATCTCTGTCTTTCTGTTGTGAAGTTTCAATGTAATACCTCGGATGATCTTCAGTAAGTTTTTCCTTATTTAACTTGTAGAACTCTGTTTTCTTTGCAACGAGTTCATCCTGAGGAATAGGCTTATAATCATTTGTCAAAATCAAATGAGAGATATAGAGTGCCAAGAGCGCCCGCATTCCGTAGAACGTAAAACGTTCCCACATTTCAACTAAAAACAAATACCACAATTGTTTCGGGTATTTTCCTTTGAAATTCTGAATGGCCGCTAATTCCGCAGATGCGCTGTCAAGAGTAACGTCTTCGCGCTCCGTATGGTCTAATGGTTCTTGCGTCATATAGTAAAGTATGTTCGTGATAAAAGTCGGAAAATAAATTCAAAAAAAATCCCTCAATCTTTCGACTAAGGGATTATATATTAAATCAGCTATTACTTAACTCCATGCATCATTTTGCTTAATCGTCTTGAGATTGTCAGCATAATAAGACCAAGAACAATCACAAAACCGGCAATTGAAGAAAAAATTGTGGCTGCACCCAGTTTTTCAACATATGCTGCAATGAAACCTCCAAGGATATTTGCGACAAAAGTCGACAGCATCCAAACTCCCATTAGCATAGAGGCTAATTTTATCGGAGCCAATTTCGTGACAACACTTAATCCAACTGGCGAAATACATAATTCACCAATGGTATGGAAAAAGTAAGTTATTATCAAATACCACAATGCAGCTTTCTCCACAACATTTTCTTTTCCATTAACCATTTCGGTTTGAACGTGACTTGTTGCCATTAACATAAATAAGAATCCAATCCCAAGCAAAATCATTCCTAGGCTCATTTTTACCGGAGTTGACATTCTTGAACCTGTTTTTGAACCCCAGAACCAGGCAAAAATCGGTGCCAGAATAACAATAAACAAAGGATTTACAGATTGAAATAATTCAGTAGAAATGGTCCAGGAACCTACTGTTCTGTCAATGTAAGAATCTGTATAAAGCGTCATGCTAGAACCTGCTTGTTCAAACCCAGCCCAAAAGAAGATTATGAAAGCAGTTAGTATAAAAATAACAGACATTCTCTGCTTCTCCTCTCGTGTCAATGTAGCTGAAGCAACAACTACATCTTTAACATCATCAATTGTTCCTGAATTTTCAATTGCTTCGGCTTTTTGTGGTTTCTCACCAATTTCAAGCAAATATTTCTTTGCTAAACTATTAAATATCAGCTGTCCGATTAACATTCCAATAGCAGCAGCCAAAAAACCATATTTATATCCAAAAGACATAATCTCTGTTTTCCCCTCGGCGTTTACTCCAGTAGTAGCGAACCAGTCATTACATAAAACAGCTACAACAACTGGAGCTAACAACGCACCTAAGTTGATACCCATGTAAAAAATGGAAAATGCTGAATCTCTTCGTGTATCCCCTTGTCGGTAAAGTCTACCAACTAAAGTTGAAATATTCGGTTTAAAAAAGCCATTACCAATTATTAAAAGTAAAAGTCCGATTGCCAGTCCAGCGTGCGAATTAATAGCAAAAAGAGCCATTTGTCCTAAAAACATGGTGATCCCTCCAATTGTAATCGCTTTTCGCTGTCCAAGATATTTATCCGCAAGCCAACCTCCAATAATTGGTGTGAAGTAAACAAAACCAGTAAAAAACCCATAAATCAATGAAGCTGATCCTTTGCTGATTTCCAGCCCGTTTTCCATATACATTTTGGTCATGTACAAGACAAGGATTGCACGCATCCCATAATACGAAAAACGCTCCCACATTTCTGTGAAGAACAATAGGTACAAGCCTTTTGGGTGACCAAAAATGGTTCCCTGCTTTTCAATCTCAGTGATTACATCTCTTTGTGAGCTCATATAGTTTTATTACAATGGACGGTGAAAATAATCAAAAAACTACTGATTCATTCAGATTGTTTTAATTTTAACGTAACAATCCGATCTTAATGGTTGATACTGAACTGATTTTCAATATTCATACACACAACATTCGATTTCCACAGAATGAAATCAAGCAGTTTAACCCGAATGATGAAGGGAATTTGACTCATTTTTTCTCGATCGGAATTCATCCCGAAAATGCCACTTCCGAAGCACAAATAACTGAACTACAGATCAAAGAACTAGCAAAGAAATCAAATTGTGTTGCTATAGGTGAAATCGGTCTCGACAATCGGTATGAAAATGCCGGCGAAGTGCAGGAACAGGTTTTCATTTCTCAACTTCAATTAGCAGAACAACTGCAAAAACCCGTTATACTTCATTGTGTGAATTCCTGGGATCGATGCCGCTTCTTGCACCAGGCACACGCACCAAACACGAAACTGATCTATCATGGATTCAATAAAGCCGGAATTACCGATCAGGTGTTGAACTATGAGAATGCTCAAATTTCAATTGGAGCTTCCATCCTAAACAATTTACAGCTTCAGGAAAAGATCAAAACTGTTTCCGTTTCCAGGCTTTTGGCTGAAACCGATGATTCTGAAATTCCTATTGAATTGATCTACCAAAAACTGGCTGAAATTAAATCATTAAATTTGCGCGATTTTTCGGAACAAATCCGGGAAAATGTCAAACAGATTTTTGGAATATGAGTAACTGGTTAGAACGTACAGAATTGATTTTAGGAAAAGACGAAATGTTACGACTCCAAAATGCGCATGTTTTGATCGTCGGGCTCGGGGGAATTGGTTCTTTTGCAGCAGAATTCATTGCCCGTTCAGGAGTTGGAACAATGACAATTATAGACGGAGACGTTTTCGACATCACCAATAAAAACAGGCAGCTTACAGCACTTGATTCAACAATCGGCAGAAATAAAGCAGTTGTGTTGGCCGAGCGCATTCGGGAAATAAACCCCGATATTCAATTAAATGTTGTAGAAGAATTTGTTGTTCCTGAACGCGTTTGGGAAATTCTGAACGAGTTTAAACCGAACTATGTAATGGACTGCATCGATAGTTTGACTCCAAAAATTGAATGGATTGTTGCTTGTAAACGTCTAAAGATAAAATGTATTACTCACCTCGGCGCAGGTGGAAAAACAGATCCGGGCAAAGTGAAAGTGGCTGAACTAATGAACAGTTATAACTGTAAACTAGGGCTCCAGGTAAAGAAACGTCTGAAAAAACGCGGAGTTGGCTTTAAGGGAGTTCGATGCGTTTTCTCGGCAGAACAGCAACAAAAAGATTCTTTGAAGATGACTGATGGATCTAACTTTAAACGTTCGTTTTACGGAACAGTAAGTTATATGCCGGCTCTTTTCGGTTTGCAGGGCGCCGCTGAAGTCATTGATTACATTGCTTCAAATAAGTCGAACAAGTAACTGAATTTGACTGTTTCAGACAAATACTTGTGAAATAATAATCGTATATTCGTCACCCCAAAACCCATTGGATGAATTTTACCCAAACATTGATCGGACTGAGTTCCGCTATATTTCTTTTTGCCAGTTGTGACGGCCCGGCAGCCGAAACAACTAACGACCAACCGATTATTTCGGGGAACGTCAATGCACATGATACGCACACATATTCCAATGTAGACGAAATCAGAACAACTCACATCGACCTTGAATTAGACGTTAATTTCGAAAACAAACGTATTTACGGAGTTGCGCGTCACGAAATGCAGCGTCTTAAAGATACCGATACGGCAATCTTTGATATCAACGGCCCGAAAATTCAGAAAGTAACTCTTGGAAAAAAGGGCGAAGAAAAAGAGACTGATTTCATTACCGGCCCAATGAAAGAATACATCGGGCAGCCATTAAGTATCAAAATCGATAAGGACACCCGTTTCATCAATATCTATTATGAAACTACGGAAAACGCCGGAGCTTTAGATTGGTTAGATCCAGGTTTAACTGCAGGGAAAGAACACCCTTATTTATATACTCAAGGCCAGGCAATCTTAACAAGAACATGGATTCCTGTACAAGGAACACCGGCAAACAGAATTACCTATTCTGCAGACGTTACTGTTCCTAAGGAATTAATGGCTTTGATGAGCGCTGAAAATCCAAAGAAAAAATCAGAAACAGGAAAGTACCACTTTGAAATGAAGCAGCCTATTCCTGTTTATTTAATTGCTCTTGCAGTTGGAAACCTGGAGTACCA
The DNA here is from genome assembly GCA_946479985.1 of uncultured Flavobacteriales bacterium. The sequence goes on along the minus strand of CAMLIF010000011.1, from coordinate 49,608 downwards.
GCCCCTTGGAAAAAATTGTGGTGTTTACACAGAACCGGAGATGATCCGCGATGTACAATGGGAGTTTGAAGATCTTCCTAAAATGATCACTGCTGCTGAAAGTCTTTACGGACCGTACAAATGGGATCAATACGATGTAATTGTTCTTCCGTATTCTTTCCCGTTTGGAGGAATGGAAAACCCACGTTTGACTTTTGCTAATCCGACATTGATTTCCGGTGACAGAAGCGCAGTTTCCGTTATTGCACATGAATTGGCGCACTCCTGGTCAGGAAACCTGGTTACAAATGCAACCTGGGACGATTTCTGGCTGAACGAAGGATTCACTGTTTACTTCGAGAACCGAATCATGGAAAAATTGTATGGCAAAGAAACCGCCGACATGCTTTCTATTATTGAATTCCAGGAATTAGAAACAGAAATAGACGAATTCACCAAATCCGGAAACGCAGATGACACAAAGCTGAAACTGGATTTGAAAGGAAGAAATCCTGATGACGGAATGACGCAGGTTGCCTATGTAAAAGGCGCTTTCTTCCTGAAGACTTTGGAAAAAGCAGCCGGGCGTGAACGTTTCGACGCTTTCCTTAAAAGTTATTTCAACGATCACCAGTTCCAAACATTGACAACTGAGCAGTTTAAAGCCTATTTAGAAAAGAAATTACTAAAACCATTCAAAATTGAGTTCAATTGCGATGAATGGTTCTATAAAGCAGGCCTTCCTTCAAACTGTGTACGCCTGGTTTCACCGCGTTTTGAAAAAATCCAGAATTTGGCAGACGAGTTTGTTGCCGGAAAAGACATTTTCAAAAAACCGAAGAAAAAGAAAGGAAAAAAACAGCAGCCTGCCCTTTCTCGTGAACAATATACTCCGCAGGAATGGCAATCATTTATACGTCAGCTGCCGGATGTAATGAAACCGGAACAATTAGCGAAACTTGATGCAAAACTCGATTTCAAAAATTGGGGAAATGCAGAAGTAGCTTGTGAATGGTATGTTTTAGGAATTCATTCAGATTATACGGCAATTCGTCCTCAGCTGGAGAAATTCTTGTTCAGAACCGGTCGTCGTAAATTCCTTGTTCCTCTATACGGAGCTTTGAATGAATCGAAAACATGGAAACCCTGGGGCAAAGAAGTCTACAAAAAATCGAGAAACAATTATCATCCTGTTTCTGTTGAAACAATCGACGGAATTATGGGGATGAAAAAGAAAAAATAAATTCGTTTTACATAGGGGTAAGTCGCGACTTACCCCTACTACAACAAATCCAGCATCTTCACTACATCTGCACGTTTACGGGTTGAAACCGGAATCATTTTTCCGTCGGTCATAATCAAATGTCCGCCTTCGGTTTTCACAAACTCTTTGATCATTTTGGTATTCACCAAATGCGACTGATGTACACGGAAGAAACCCAGATCGCCTAAAATATCTTCAAAATCCTTCAACGTTTTTGAAACAACAATGCGCTTCGCATCTTTGAAGAAGAACTCGGTATAGTTTACATTGCTTTCGCAGCGAATAATCTCCCCGATGGAAACCACATGGATCTTATCCTGGGCATGCAGCGCCAGTCGTTCCTGAGTTTTAGACGGTTGTTTCAGTGTTTCATTCAGTAATTTATAATTCTCTTCTTCACTATACCCCTGTTTCCTGAATTTATCCAGCGCCATTTTCAATTCGTCGGGATCAACCGGTTTTAACAAATAATCAATTGCAGCATAACGAAACGCTTTGATTGCATGAGCATCGCTCGCTGTTATGAAAATAATCTTGAATCGGATTTCAGGGAGAATATCCAACAGATCGAAACCCGAGCCATCCTGCATCTGGATGTCAAGGAACAAAATATCAATTTCCAGGTTCTTTAAAAGTTTCGCACCCTCAATCACTCCAGAAGCTTCACCAACAATTTCTATGTCGGGAGCATAGGTTTCCAAATCTTTTCTAAATGTTAGGCGTGCCTGCTCTATGTCGTCAATAATTACAGCTCTAATCATAAAAGTGGTATAAAGAGTTCTACTTCTGTTCCTGAACTTTGATTGTTTTTGTCAAGCAAATCCGTTATTCGAACACGATGTGTTTCGTCTGATTCGCTTAATAAATCTAAACGGTCTTGTGTAATCGATAATCCTGATGAAACGTGATACGCCTCAGTACTGTTTTTGGTCATTTCGCCGGCGGCTTTACGTCCTATTCCATTATCCCTGATAATACAACGAATTCCGGTTTCGGTTTCGGAAAACAGGATATCGATCTTCCCGATATTATGTTGTTGATTCGCTTCAAACTTAAACCCGTGTTTGATCGAATTTTCAATAAACGGCTGGATCAGCATCGGTGGAATCCTGATGAAATTCATTTCTGTCTCCAGATCCATTCTAATTTCAAAAGTGAATTTATTTCCTGAACAGAATTGTTCGATCAGTAAATAGTTTTCCAAAGTAGCAATTTCCTCCTCAAGCGAAATAGTGGATGCCCTGGAATTATCAAGAATTTGCCGCATTAAACGTGCAAATTTCGCCAAATAATAACGTGCTTTTGTTTCGTTTTCCGTTCCTATTAATCCCTGAATCGAGTTCAGTGCATTGAAAATGAAATGCGGGTTCATCTGCAATCGCAGAGCTTTCTGTTCCAATTCGACCAAATCTCTGGCTAATTCTGCCTGTCGCTGTGCTTCTTCCGCTTTCGCCCTGATACGCCTGGTTTGAAAGCGGACCATGAGCCAAATCAATAGTATCGAAATGATTATTTCCAAAGTAATAAACCATACAGTTTTCCAGAAAGGAGCCGAAATACTGATTTGAACGCTCAACGGTTTTTCACTGATAAAGCCATCTTCGTTTTTAGCACGAACCATAAAGACATACTTTCCCGGAGCAATATTTGAATAGACAATACGCTGTTCTTTCGACCAGGGCGACCATTTGTCGTCAAATTCGTTCATTTTCCAGGAATACTCCACTCCTTCCGGATTTCTAAGGTTGATTCCCTTAAAAAGAAAACTCAAATGATTTTGATCATAACTCAAATCGAGATTCCCCGTTGTTTTTCCCATTGACTCATAGAACAACTGAATGTCAGTGATACTAAGTACCGGAGGAATTTTATTCACGGAAAGATTCGCCGGATTGTAACATGTTAAACCATTAATAGTTCCAAACCAAACTCGACCGTCTTTATCTTGGAAAACTGCATTCTGACAAGTTTCAACACCTAAGAATCCATCACCTTGTGCGTAATGCTTAATTGTTTTGATCTTTCGTTGTTTCGAGAATTGAATCAAGTCCAAACCCGATTCGGTTCCAATAAATAAATTCCCCTTTTGGTCAAAAACAATTAAATAAACATTGGCAGAATACAAACCGCTTTTCAACCCGAGCGTTGAAACAATCATTGGTTTTCCGGTAAATTTCAGTTCAACTACTCCGGATCCTGCAGTTCCAATCCAAATGTGCCCGAATTTGTCTTCTGTAATACATCGAATTGCATTTGAAACAAGTCCATCACTTTCGGTAACGTAATAACGTTTCCTGGTTTTCGGATCTATAATTCCCACACCTCCGGATTCGGTTCCATACCAAATACGCTCTTTGGAATCGATGAAAACAGCTGTCAATCGGTTTTGAAGAATGCCGTTCTTTACACGAAAAGATTCAACTCTGCCGTTTTTCTGATTTATTTTCAATAGTCCGTCGCCGGAAGTTGCTGCCCAAACAGAACCTTTGGAATCGGTGACCATTTGCCTGACATACACCCCTTTCGTTCCCTTCACCCAGGAGAACTTCCCTGATTTCAACATTCCGATTCCCTGTCCTTCGGTTCCAAAATAAAGCGTGCCCTTTTTATCTTCGGCAATGGCTTTTACTTTAACTGCATCAAATCCGTCGGCCTTATTCAACTGATAAAACCCGTTTTCATCCAGAACACTTACACCGTTTTGAGCAGTTCCCGTCCACAATTTTCCGCTGCGGTCCCTATAAATACTGTAAACGAAATTCCCTCCTAAACCTGAACTAGTGGTGTAATGAGTAAACAGCTTACTTGTAAATTGAGAAATTCCTCCACCTGAGGTTCCAAACCAAAACGCGCCCGAATTATCGCAAAAAATGGTTCTCACGTGGTTATTTCCGATTCCGTTTTTCTCGTTGAATGCTGCGAATTTCTTCGTTACAGAATTATACTGAACCACTCCTTTTCTTAGCGTAGCAAACCAGCAGATGTCTTTTTGATCAAAGAAAATATCAAAAACAGTTTCCGTATAAAGTTCATGTTTCAAATCAACCCGAAAGGCTTTGTCACCCTGTTTACAATAAGCACCATCGCCATAAGTTCCAAACCACAAATCACCTTTTTTATCCAGGCTCAGACAGGTAATGGAATTCCGCATGACTTTCGACTTCATTCCCCAGGATGTTGTTTTAGCTGTATGTAAATTGATTGAAAACAAACCGGTTCCTGTACCAAACCAGAGCTGGTCCTTTTCATCAAACAAAAGTGTATTAACAGATTTTGGTTTCAGATCATACTTTCCGTTCATTTCCACCAGCTTACTTCCTTCAACCCGGTACAAACCGTAATTTGTTGCCACCCAGACTTCTCCGTTAGAACGTATTGAAATATCGTGAATGGAAAATGCGCTGAATGCTTTCGGATGTTGAATGGTATGGAATTTTATCCCGTCGAAATACGATAAGCCGTTGTTCGTTCCGATCCACATCCTTTTTCTCTGATCCTGAACGAGCGATGAAACATAACTGTTAACCAATCCGTCCTTTTCACTGAACGTTTGAAAGGTTGTTCCGTCAAAACGCGAAAGACCACCACCCCTGGTTCCAATCCACAGATAACCTTTATGATCCTGAGTTATTGCATAGACCTGAGATTGCGCCAAACCGTCTTCAACCGAAAACACGCGAAATGAAGCTTTTTGAGCCCCCAACTGAAAAGCCAGAAAAACAAAAACGATACTTACGGTATACGTTCGAAAACGGAGAGTCCAACTAGAAAAAGTGCAGTTCATTTACGAGGATGAAAATACAGAATTATTACTTGCTGCGACTCATTTTTAGGCTCATGAAAAATCAAAAGTTTAAAGCGAAAAACAGGAAATACCCCGCGAATAATAAAAGTGCCTTTTTCGATTGCGGTTTAGACGAGAAAACAACAGGAAATCGCCGTGTAATTTGAATCAAAAAAACTCCCGAAACTCATATTATGTAATTCGAAAAGGAAAACAGCAGAACCACGAAATTGGATTTCTATACCGTTTACTCAACAATTCATTCTCTTTAAGTTTTCTTCACATTTGAATTACAACTTTCGGATTTGAAAAGCGTTACTATTGAAAGAAACAAGGTTGAATTTAAACTTTTGAACTATGAAGAGCGCGGCAGAAAACATCCTGAACAACTACAGAACGATCGAAACGATTTGTGTTCAAAACCATTCGATGTGGGGAGAAATTCCTGAATTCAGAGGTGCGTTTTCACGATTTGCTTTAAAAGTGGCTCAGTTAGATTTGCTTACAACTGATCAAAATTCAATGGGTATTTTTAAAAATCAGCTTCACAGCCTTGAAAAAATTTTAAAAGACATTGAATTGATCTTACGACAAAGTTTCGATCGTTATTTCGATTATTTACAGAACAGAAATAACGAATTGTATCTCATGTATTCCTCAGTCCGCACAAAAGTGGACTAACTTCCAAATAGTAGTAGTAATTAGTTTTAGGTTAAAGTCCCGGAGCAGATGTCAGCATCACTTCGGGGCTTTTTAATTTTCGGGAATTCGAGCTACCATCAAAATTGCCAATATGCAAAACGCTCCTTGTTTTTAAAGTAGAAATACAGCAATAGTGTTTTGTTTTGATCGTTTAGAACCCAGTATTTTGGCGCACACATCAAATCGAAAACTGTTTCATTGAACAGAACTTTCTTTCAAGCCTGCTTGTTTCCGTATCATACTTCACCTGAACCAGATCAATTCCTGACAAACGCGTTATGAAAGTTGGTTCTGCAGAAGATTCTTTGTGATTACCGGCCGAAAGATAGTTCTTTGATTCGTCGTTGAAAAACATCAAAAGTTTGTTAGAGTCAAGAGCTAAAAAGGTGGAATTATTTATGCCATCATCATTATACGAATATTGAATTTTCGGAATCACCTGTGTATCAACGAGCAGATTATCCGTTATTTTGAGAATCATAATATCTCTCGCAGCGTATGTAACACTTGATTTATTCACTATATAGTATCGTCTTTCCCAAACTGAAATTCGGGTTTTACTGTTCATTGAAAACTCACCCAATAATTTGGATTGATTACAAACATATTGGTGAATACGTTCCTTATTTCCTCTTCTCTTTCTTGAGAACCCCAAATCAAAAGTTGCTAATTCGGGATTTGATTTTCTGTCCCAGGTACTGACTACAACTTCCTGCTGGCTAGAGTCCTTTCGGGTAAAACAAAAAATTCCGCGAAAATGATCTTTTTCGGTGCAATATATACCCGTACCAACTACTCTTCCGTTTTCCGTTAATGAACAAGTCAATTGGGAAAGGTAGGCGTTTGGCGGCCCAACTAAACGAAACTGACTTCTCGCCCCCTTCTCCAGAATATGCATATTCACATATTCCATTTGCCGGCTACTTTTCTTTTCAAAGATTGCTTTGGGAGTCAAAACGTTTTCAGCAACTAACATGCCTCCTTGTTCATTGAGCCACCAACTGGAAAAACTACTGTTGTTATTATTTCGTTCTGATAGAAGGTCATCCCGATAAATCATAGTCATATCACTCCCAAACAGCGCATAAGACAAATAATCAACTCCGTTTTCTTTATCCCGATAATTCAATACTGCAGCAGCAAATTGTTTTTTCGGGGAAATTTCTATTGAATATTGACCTATGTTTTGAGAGGATAGCAAAGGAAAAGTCCAGAATATTTTGGGTTCAGAAACCGGAGTGCAAAGTGTGTCATACTGTTGAATCAGGAAATCAATGCGATCGTTCTCTTGAGCTACTAAAAATGCTGTGACATGACCATTCAACATTTCCATTCTCAACACCCCAAGTGCTCTATCACCAAGCGTGGTTTGAATTTCGCCTTCGTATACTTGTTGCAGATTTTGAAAACGCTGAATAAAAAGCAACGTTCCTTTATTCTTGTATAGACTGGACACGCGATAAAAAGAAGAAGAATCTTCAACGATCAACGAATTGATTTTATTCTTCGTTTCATTTACATCGCCAATTTGAATAATTTGACCATTTACATGATCAAATAGAAACAAAAAGAACAATAAAACTGGATATTCAATAACTCGAATCATGTTCACGACGCAGCAATGGTTTATTTCCCTCCCTAAGGAACCGGAATGGTATATTCAAAATTCAGGTTTGTTGCGACTTTCCCATCCACCAAATCAATAGAAATTGAATCGATGGTTCCGGTAATATCAATCGATCCGCCATTCGGAACTGCATTTATGACCGGATTGATCAGGACAAAATCTGCCCCGCCTGCATATCCCCATTCATAGCCATCAATTCGATAAGTAAAATAAACTTCCTTCATTTCGGATTCATCATTCCAAAAGTAATTCGTTGAATTTATAGCTTGGGCAAGTTTCGCTGAAGTCAGTGCAGGAAGTTCCCCATTCTGAGTTATTTCATTCATCGAATATTGGATAATTAAACTCAAATTCATAGCCCATGTGGTATCAATAGAATTTGTATCCGGCAGATTAGGTCCCGCTACCCAGAATTTCATGGCCACTTCCCGATATAAAAAATCGTCATAATAACCTGACTTATAAAACTCATCGGAAATTGCAGTATCCAAATCAAATTCGGTTCCATCTGCAAACCCATTATGTTTCAAGTGAAAATTATACTTCGGTGTTGGTTCATTTTCAGAATCTTTCTTCTTACAGGAAAAGATCAGAAAGAGCATCAAAACGAATAGAAGAACGCGCATATAATTGATTTTACCGAAGTTACAAAATTATTTCAAGCAAAAAAAAGCCTCATTCATCCACCGGAGGCAGATAGACAAAACGCTTTCCGAGATAGTATAACCTTAAAATTTCAACAATCCGAATTTCTCCTTTGTTCTATACTGGAAGTACAATAACATTTGATTGTTTGTATAATCCACATCAAATCTTTTTGGAACACAATACGCGTTTGTTTCATCACGGGAGGTAAACAACTCACGTTTTGTTTCACCGTTTTCGAGATTAATTTCAACTCGGGCAACACAGTTCTTTTTATTGGTCATTGAAGAAGAGGCTATTCCTTTCTCAGGAGTTTCGAATTGACCTGATTCTGTGTAATTCTGAATATTATCATTGAAAAACAAAACATATTTTCCATCCTTGTGATAACCGGCTACGCTGCTTAAATATCCTTCATCATTCGTGGAATGCTGTGCTTTATTGATTTTTTGGACCCATTCAAATTCTCCGTCATTTTTCACCTTGTAAGCAATCACGTCATTATAGTAATAGTGATAAGTCGTTCTTGTGCTTCCACGGGAATCGGTGGTAGTAACCTGGTACCAGTAATATTGTTCCATTATAACGATGATTCCACCATCTTCGGTTGCAAAAACATCCCGAAAATCGTAACTGTACAAAGTTGGCGTTCCTTTACCTTTATCCTCTTTTTTTTGCGCCTTCGCTTTTTCTTTATCCGACCAGTCGGAGGTGATAAATTCTTTACTAAACTCACTGTAACCTTCTTCCACAAACTTGTTTGCATCGAAATCAACTTTAAAATAAAACGCTCCGTTGGTTCCGGTTTTGCTTCCGTAAAGACCTGTACAAGTTAAAATTCTGCTTTCATCAGCTGTGAATGTAAGATCAGTCAGCCATTTGTCGTCTACCTGAAGCCCCAACTTATACATGTCTACTTCCTTCATTTCATTGCCTTGAAGAAAATAGATCATATAAGCCTGAAGGCTTTCACGCGTGTTTATCTTTCCATTTCCCTTCATGGTATACACCTTCATTCCAATAAAGAGATCTCCCGTATTTGATAAATAGTTGTAGCTAATATCCGCTTCTACAGTTGTGTATGGAGAATCATACATTCCTTCACCTGTGATTGCTAAACTTTGATCATAGACTTTATACCCAAAAGTTTCCGTATCCGTTTTTCTACCGGGAACAGAGTACTGCACACAGAAATACTCTTTGTTTTGTGACTGATAAATATTAAACGAGCTATAACGCTTACTTCCTTTATCATTGGCATATTCAGCAACCAAAACCGGTTCACCATTTGGTAAACATGAACTGTCGAAAATTTGGTAATACAATTTCTTGGTGCCGGAATCTTCCTGGCTCATAAAAACCAGCATTTGTCCGTTTACAAGAATGGAGCCTTCATAATTGGATCTTCTTCCATTGACTTGAAAACTGATTTTCTCATCTGCATCAATTATAAAATAAGTGTAGTGCATCATCATTACAGAAGGCCTCAGTCCAATTCCACTTGAAAAAGCTACTGCATAAAAGTTCTTTCCTCCTTCAGAATAAAATACAGGATACGATCCTTTTTTCTTCGTAAGATCGCTCCACTCAATGTTCTGTGCAATTAAGCTTGAAGATGTCAGTAAAATTGACAATGCTACTAAGACCGCTCTTTTCATTTGATGTGATTAATTTTCTCTTAAAAATAGGTGATAATTGAGGATAAAATTGTGCTCATTTTAGAATGTTTGAAAAGATGTATGGTAAACTGAAAGAAAATCGAGATTACGAACAAATTTCATATTCTTTTGTAAAACGCTGAACAATTAATTCCATCTCAGGATTTTTCGGTAATTGGTGTTTCACCTTGTTATTTTGGATATAGTTCAGAGTATTCCAATACTGATCTTCCGTCAAAATTGGTTTACAATAGAATTTTCGACTCCAAAAAGGAGTCGAGCCATCTTTCAATACACCTCCAGTGGGATTAATCCCACTGGAGCGCACGCGCGCCCGGTGTTCATTGCACAATTTGGCAGTTCGCCCCTTGATCCTGTGCATGATTTTCGATACCTCATCTTCTCCACAAATCAATAAAATATGCATGTGATCTAAACATAAATTGAATGCTGCGATCTGCAGATTTAACTCATCGCACAATTCTGAGACACATTGAGCAATCAATAATTCTTCTCGTTTTGTCAGATAAATAATTTCTGCAAAGGGCTTTGTTCCGTTAAACCGACGTTGACGTACACGATACTCAACCATCCGATCGGAAGTTCTGCTGTCGTGAATAGAAGCTACAATGTGAAATGGGTATAAATGATTGTTTTGAGGTGTTTCTGAGTTCATTCTGAAAGTGATTTCCATTTAAGTTATGGAAAAACAGAATTACATTCCAAGAAAAAAGACGCGATTTCTAGCGAATTTACTATCCCTTATTCATTACTCACGGGCTTTCGCTCGAACATATCTAGATGGAGAATTAAAATTTCAATAACCCGAATTTTTGCTTCTTCATACGATAATAATTGAGCACTAGTGCAGAATTGAGTGGATTATAATTGAAATACTTGGGCGTTGCGTAAGAATCATTATCCTTAATCCAAGCAGTTCGTTCCATCTCTCCGGAAATTAGATCAACTTCAACTTTTGCCAAACAAACCTGATTAATCAAATCTACCTGCAACGATTGAATTTCCTGATTCTCCATATTAAACTCACCACTTTCCAAATAGTTTTTAACGTTGTCGTTGAAGAGAATAATTAATTGATTATTTACGTTAAAACAAAAGGCTCCTATTTTAAGCTCATCCAGTCTTCCAGCCATTTGTGATTTTGGCACTTTTTTGACCCAACTCAAATTATTTTCGCCATCAAGTTTAAAAACTAATAGCCCTTCAGCAAAGTAATCTCCTGAAGACTGAGCGCCGCTCGGAGTGTTATAAGTAGTAATATTGTTATAATCAGCTTCCATTACAATTACACAACCTCTATCAGGCGAGGCTATAATTCCTTTAAACTTATAATGTTCTAACTCTCGCAGTAATTTCCCCGGTTTATTTTCTCCTTCAAAAGATTCGAGGTCTTTTTTTGAAAGTCCCTCAAGAAGAATTTCATTAGAGAATGTTTGATAAATTTCTGTTTTCTTCGAATCCTTCAAATCTATTACAATGCCGGATAATACAAGTTCGTTTTCCGGCTCCTGAAGATAAACATGCTCAGCCAATATCAATTCCCCGGCTTGATGATCATAAGATAAATACATAGCATGATTTTCAAGAAAGTTATAAGTAATATTCTCTGAAGAATTCTCCTTTTGAATTTCAACCATATATTGGCTTTGAGTGGTTGAGAAAAGATAATAAAACCCAAATATCATTTCCCCAAGATCTGTTACAATGAAACGATCCCAAACAAGTTTATTACCCGGGTATTTCATTATACAATTTTTTTCAATTACCAAATTCATTTGAGCATCGTAAACTTTACTAATAAATTCTGGAGATCGATTATACTCATCACTTTTTCGAAAACTTATTGCAATAAACTGCCTATTCGGTGACTGAGAAGCACTAACTAGTTTGTTGAGATTTATCTTTGAATCACAAGGAGCTGAACTGAGTAATATTGGTTCTGCAAGCGGCATACAATTTTTACCATATTGCCGCGCATAAGTTTTTACTTCCTTTTTTTCCAGAACAGAATAAATAAACACTAAATTTTCACCTATGACAAAGCAATCATTTCTTAGCAAGTTTTTGAACTTATTAGCAAACACAATTTTCCCGCTTTCACCGTCACATTTGGAACCGGAGAAATGGGACAATGTTGAAAAGCCGCCATACGCTGTCCAGGAATAGTACTCATTTTCATTAACCGTAATCACATTAATAAAATACTTTACCTTAATATCTTCAGTCCACTGAATCTCCTGAGCAATTGCGGAATTAAAGCTAAGCAATAGAAAATGTGAAATAATGGTGATCAGGGTAATTAGTTTCATAGCAGATAATTTTCAGTAAAAGTAAAAAACTTTGGTCAACAAAAAAGGCGCAATTTCTTGCGCCTTTCTAACCTTTATCTTTGATGAAAAATCAATTCAAACTTGATAGCTTCTCCTCCAAAACCGCAATTTTCTGAAGCGCATCGGCTTCTTTTTTGCGTTCGTTGGCTAAAACCTGTTCAGGAGCTCCGCTTACGAATTTCTCGTTGCTCAGTTTTCCCTGAACGCTTTTCAGGAAGCCTTTCGTATATGAAAGTTCTTCTTCCATTTTTGCTTTTTCAGCTCCAACGTCAATTGTGTCACCAAACGGAATAAAGTATTCGTTCGAGTTTACCAAAAAGCCATTCGCATTCGGGATTTTTTCATCCACATAATCCAAATGCGAAAGATTACCCATTTTAACAATTACCGCATCGAAGGAAGTGTCCATTTCATTGTTCTTTTTAACGAACATTTCAATGCGAACCTTGTTTGCAATGTTATTTTGCTTACGGATATTACGAATGTTCGTAATGACCTCTTCGGCAGTTGTAAATTGCTTCAAAATATGCTCATTCACCGTTTCGGCTTTTGGCCAGCTTGCAACAATGATGTCTTCACCGTCTTTACGTTCGCGCAAAATGTGCCATAATTCTTCGGCTATAAACGGCGTAAACGGTTGCAACAAACACAACAATTTTTCAAAGAAAACAATGGTTTGATCCAACGTCTTCTGATCAATCGGCTGCTCGTAACCAGGTTTAACCATTTCCAGGTACCACGAACAGAAATCGTCCCAAACCAATTTGTAAATAGCCATCAATGCTTCGGAGATCTTGAACTTCGCCATCAGATCATTGATATTCGCTAATTCCTGATTGAAACGCGCATCGAACCACTCGATAGCCATTTTAGCAGCTTTTGGCTGATCCATTGGTTTCACTTCCCAGCCCTGAACTAAGCGCGAAGCATTCCAGATCTTGTTGGTAAAATTTCTTCCCTGTTCACACTGACTTGAATCGAACGGTAAATCGTTACCTGCCGGAGATGAAATCAATATTCCCAAACGAACGCCATCGGCTCCGTATTTTTCAATCAACTCAATTGGATCGGGCGAATTCCCTAAAGATTTCGACATTTTACGACCCAATTTATCGCGTACAATTCCAGTATAGTATACGTTTCTGAACGGTAAATCGCCCATGTACTCGTAACCGGCAATGATCATTCGCGCTACCCAGAAGAACATAATTTCCGGTGCAGTTACCAGGTCGTTCGTTGGATAGTAATATTTAATCTCTTTGTTTCCAGGTTGTGTTAATCCGTTGAAAACTGAAATTGGCCATAACCACGAAGAGAACCATGTATCCAAAACGTCTTCGTCCTGTTTCAAATCGGAAGCTGTTAAAGATGCGTTTCCGGATTTCTCCTTCGCTAATTCAACTGCTTGTTCAATTGTTCTGGCTACAACAAAATCCTCCGGCCCGCTGCCATAGAAAAATGCCGGAATCTGATGTCCCCACCACAATTGACGGGAAATACACCAATCTTTTACATTCTCCATCCAGTGACGGTATGTATTCTTAAACTTATCCGGATGGAAAGAAATATTTCCGTTCATTACTGTTTCCAATGCCGGCTGCGCCAATTCCTTCATTGAAACGAACCATTGCAGCGACAAACGCGGTTCAATAACCGAATCGGTTCTTTCGGAAAAACCAACTTTGTTGATGTGGTCTTCTACTTTAACCAGGTATCCTTTATCGTCTAACTCCCTAGCTATTTCTTTACGAACTTCGAAACGATCTTTCCCGTTGTAATGCAACCCTTTTTCGTTTACGATTCCATTGTCGTGGAAAATATCAATTGTCTCTAAATTATATTTCTTGCCCAATTCGTAGTCATTTACATCATGCGCAGGTGTAACTTTCAAACATCCCGTTCCGAAATCCATCTCTACGTAATCGTCAGTAATAATCGGAATAACACGATTTGCTACAGGAACAATTGCCTGTTTTCCGTGTAAATGCTTGTAACGCTCATCATCCGGATGAATACAAATTGCGGAATCGCCCAAAATAGTTTCAGGACGGGTAGTTGCAATGGTAATCCATTCGTCATTGGTTCCCTCAATTTTATAGCGAACATGATACAATTTGGAATTCACTTCTTTGTAGATCACTTCTTCGTCAGACAAAGCTGTTTTAGCTTCCGGATCCCAATTGATCATACGAACTCCGCGGTAAATTTTTCCTTTTTTGTACAAATCGATAAATACATCCAATACCGAATCTGAATATTCAGGATCCATGGTAAAGGCTGTTCGTTCCCAATCACAGGAAGCACCCAGCTTTTTCAACTGCTGAAGAATAATTCCTCCGTATTGTTCTTTCCATTCGAAAGCGTGCTTCAAAAACTCTTCACGAGATAGATCAGACTTTTTGATTCCTTTTTCTCTCAGCTTATGAACCACTTTTGCTTCTGTGGCAATTGAGGCATGATCTGTTCCTGGAACCCAGCACGCATTTTTACCTTCCATACGTGCTTTTCGAACCAACACATCCTGAATGGTATTATTGAGCATGTGCCCCATGTGTAAAACTCCGGTAACGTTTGGCGGTGGAATGACGACTGTAAAAGGCTCTCTGTCATCTGGTTCTGAATGAAAGTAACCCTTCGCCATCCAATGGCTGTACCAACGCTCTTCTGCCAAGCGCGGCTCATACGTTTTTGGAATTTCCATGTTTATTTTAATTTGATCTGCAAAGATAATAAGACTAAGTGGAAAGAGGAACTTCGACTCCGCTCAGTTGCCTCTTTTTTTTGCCTTTGACTTATTTCAGTACCTTATCCAAAAAAGTCATGAAATCTTTCCAGGAGTCTTCATCAGCCTTTTGATTATACTCAATGGGCATATTGAATTTCTTTCCTTTCGCAGTTGCATCCGGATTCGTAAATGCATGGGTTGCATTGGCGTATGTTTTGAACGTATAATTCGCCGAAACAGAATCCATTTGAGTTTTGAATTTTTTTACTTCTTCGACAGACACAAATTGATCGGCTTCACCATGACAAACTAAAATATCACCTTTGATCTTGTTCTTTTCAGGTTGAACGCCTGCCAATCCTCCATGAAAACTAACTGTGCCTTTAAAATTCATTCCTGATTTAGCCGCATTCAAAACCATTGATCCGCCGAAACAATATCCTATTGCCACAACCTTTTTCCAATCTGCCTGCGGATACGTTTTGATTTTATCAAGTGCTGCTTTTATTCGTTGATTGGCCATTTCCGGATCGTCGTAAAACGGCATTGCATAGGCCGCGGCATCAGTCGGATTTCCGGCAATCTTTCCGTCACCGTACATATCAACTACAAAGGCAAAGTAGCCCAATTTCGAGAGTTGTTCTGCTCTGCTTTTTGCATAATTATTCAATCCCCACCATTCAGGAACTATCAGTATAACTGGCATTTTCTTTGCATTCTTATCGTAGGCGGCATAACCACTCAGGTCCGTTGAACCATCTTTATAATTTACAGATTCTTTCTTTAGTGAGACTTTGGATTTCTCAGAACCACCAGTCGATTTTCCATCGTCGCATGAGTATAATCCGGAAAAAGCGATTGCTCCGATTACCGAGCATAAAACAACTATATTTTTCATAGCACAAGTTTTTATCTAAAGATAAAGGATAGATTGGAAAAACTTTGTGTACTCCGAATACAATTTTCCATATCTTCAAACTTCTCAATTGCGAAATCAACTTTAGAATGAAACACATTTTCATTGTTACCGGTAAATATACGGGTCGTTTTTTCGAAGGGTTCTTTGCCTTCATATTCGTCTATATAATTGCTTACTGGATTTTCTCACGGATACCTGTTAACCCAAAGGAATCAGATGCGGCGAAAGAATACACCATTTACATTACTTTGAAAGGTGTTCACTCTGATTTCATATTTCCGATCCGGAATGATTTAAAAGATTGGGGAAAAGACCTGAATTTGACATCTGAATTTGCGCAGGATTCAACGAGGACTTTTCTTGCAATGGGCTGGGGAGAAAAGAACTTTTTCATGAAAACCAAGGAATGGCGTGATCTGACGGTTGGGACTGCCTTAAAAACCACTTTCGGATTGGGAACCGGAGCCATGCATTTGATTCAAAGGGCTGAGCCAAAAAAATCGGAAGAAGGCATTTTTGAACTCAAACTGAGCAAAAAGGAATACCTGGACTTATGCCGGTTTGTAGAAATTTCGTTTCTGAAAAAGAACAATCAGCTGAGCAGAATAAAAAAGCACCCTTACAGCAAATATGATTTTTTCTATGATTCAGGTGTTTGGTACAGCTTATTGTACACTTGTAATTCATGGACAAACACCGGTTTAAAAGCAGGCAACCAAAAAGCGTGTTTGTGGACTCCTTTCACAGATGGTCTGCTGATCCGTTACGAGGAGAAATAAAAGAAAGCTGCTGAAAATTGGCTTAAAGCAAAAAGGCGCAATTTTCATCGCGCCTATTAAAATATTTAAACTCTATTATTTCTTTTTACTACTTGCCGGAGTTTCCTTCTTAGGTGTTGTTTTTGCAGGAGTTGCTTTTTTCTTGTTCACCTTATCCTTGTTCTTTCCGCAAGAAGCTTTTAAAGCATGGAATTCGGTTGAACCCGGTTTAATCCCTAATTCCTTAGCCATAGCTCCCCATCCTTTTGATTTACTCGCTTTATAAACACGAATAACATCTGCAATAGGTTTCTTGGTAATTTTCATTATTTCAAATGACATTACAACATCTCCGGCTCCCATGCCCGCGGTAAATAAGGAATTCACCTTATCCAATGAGGTGCTATAAGTCGAAACAACATTCAGCTTGAACGTTCCCAAATCCTTATTGGCTTCAATAGTTATACTTTTCAGGTTGGCATCTAATGTTGCATCACCCGACTTATAGGTTTGTGCGTAAAGAGAAACACTCATTACCAAACCAATCAAACTCAAAATTGCTTTATTCATCGTTTTCATGTTTTCATTTATACAAAGTAACGCTTTTCAATTACCGTTCCAATATTTAAAATCAAAATACTCTGAATAAAGCAAACAACAAAATTATGTGATTACTTCTCGTCCTTTTGACGCTGGAATGTGATGACCATGTCTTTTTCGGTTAAAACCAGTTTATCTGCTTCTATTTTATATTTATAAACACGCATTGTTCCGGATGCATCAATGGTAAGTTGTTGATTTTCAGGGTTCAGTTCGTATTTCCATTGCTGTACATCAGGAATACCTGTTGAAAGATCGGTATTGATCAATGTTGAATCAGCATTAAACTGCATAAAAACATTCAAACGGTTATCCATTTCCTTTTCAGCATTATCGCGAAATTTCCTGACATCTTTAATATTGTCATACAGTTCCGCAATATGTTTATCAATAATCTTTCGCTCTTCTGCAGGATCGGCACTCAGCAATGTTTTCTTTCCCTGCTGAAACCGAATAAACTTCCAATTCCCTTCAATTAATTCATAATCGGAAGTTGAAGTACAACCGATTGCACCAATAAACAAAAGTATCAAAAAGAAATATTTCATTGTTTTAACTTATAACGATTAAAAAGAGATACCTGAGCTTTGCGTTTTGATTTCAGAATAAACCTTTCCGTTCAACAGTACTCCCATTTTGTAAATATCGACTTTAATTTCTTTGTCTTCTTCCAAATTATGAATCAGAACTTCATGATCAGAACTATTCGGATCAATACAAACATCACCAATGTATGCTTTTTCCGACAAATCTCCGGTTAGCCATTTCCCGTTTTTCTGCCCCATTTCATAGGATCCCAACCTGCCCAGTTTTCCATCAGGAGTATAGAATTTCCATAAACCATTCGGTATTCCGTTTATCAATTTCCCTTCATTCATCAGGGATCCATTCTCATAATAGTTTTTTACCAATCCGTTTTTCTGATTAGGATTTACGCAGGAAACCATAATATACTGGCGCTCGGAATAATAATCATCGTTAGAACATTCATAGTGCTCTGTTTCTTCGAGTAAAAATCTTGTAGAAATAGCTTTACCCAACGAGTCATAATCGGTTACCACACCTTTCACATCAAATGCTTTTTTATCAATGCTAACCAGACTGTCTTTGTAATTGATTTCCCGGATTTTTCTACCCTCATAATCATAATACTTCCAAAGTCCCTGTTTAAACGGAGCAGCAGAATACTCCCTGTTCTCCACATAGAAATTGCCCTCACGCGAAACCAAACCGGTAGGATTGTATTTCTTCAAATAATGCGGCTGCGAGGCTGGATAATAAGTTGATAGAAAATTCATTTCCGTCACCTGATCAGCTTCAAATCCCCAGGGTGTGAGGTTCACATTCGCGCGCTCCAGAGCGGTGCTTTTCTCAGCTTCAGGTTCATTCATCAAATCTCTTAACCCCAAAATCTTATTGGAAATTCTAATAACGGAATCCGCATAATCCTTACTATAAGAAAGAAATCCATTGAGGTAAGATTTGGTTTGAAGCAGGAAATCTTTATTCTGAATCCGTGTTTCATAGAGTACGTCATCTGCAAACAGATTTGTTTCGTACAATCCATTTCCAAGACTTTTCGTTACCCACTTTTCTTCAACAAAACCTGAAGTTGTACTAACCAAGTATGAATTGGAAGTCGAAAACTGATACGTTCCTTCTATCAATTCACCATCACCGGTTTGCGATAGCCGAATGATTGGTTCAAAATCAGACGTAAGGAGATTTCCAACCAGGATATCGTCTTTGTAAGTAGCCGAAAGTTTTTTATTATCGCTGTAAATCCATACCGGACCATTCAATTTCCCATCCCGGTAATTGATAGATGCAAACTGTTCGTACTTTACGGTAAACAATTTCACTTCACCGTCCAGTTGACCATTTTTCAAAGTATATGTTGAAGTATAAACTAAAGATGAGGACTTTGTCTTAAACAAATCATTCCCCAACGAATCTTCGTGAAAATAAGGTGTGTATGAATTGTGACCCCGGGAAGTACCTTTTCCGCTCGGGAGACCATTTGAATAATTCAGTGTGAAAGGATCCATTTTCGAGATTTCGAAGCGCACATCTCCCGTGAAGACGTTGTTCTGAACTTTCCCTGATACACGTTTTGTTCTTGATTCCAAATTGGGTACATTCAACAGTGATGTGAGTAAATAATCTGAAATGTTTGTGGGATTAGCATCACGCGACGAAAAACTTCCATCCGGTGTTTCATATTCAAAAATAGAGTTTCGGAATACAGTAGCCTCAATTTTATTTCCTTTATCCGATACGCTGATCACTCTTTTCTTTCCGTGCTTAAATTCGATCACACCGTTAAATTCTTTTCCGGCAAGCGTAATCTTTTGATCTCGTTCATTCGTTTGTGTATTCAAAGTCAGAACAATTTCCAAATCTCTATCTGTGTATTTGAATGTTTGAATTTCATTGACAAACCTGGAACTGTATGTTGCTGTTCCGTCATAAATGATTGAACCGATTTCGTCAGTACTCTCTATGGTGTAATCCAGTTGATCCAGTTCCTTTTTCTTGTTCCAATACATTCTGGCATAAAGTGTATCATTTCGCTCTGTTGATTCACCCAATTTATAACCGTATTGTTTCATATATACGGTTTCGAAGCCATCAATCATAACGGTCTGCTCTATTTTCAACTTACTCGAATCAATTACGTAATCTCCATTTTGCCAAAAGACTTTCCCGGCATCATCGTAACAAATATGGATTAGGTTTCCTAAACCATAATCGTAATAAAGCGTGTCAAGCAACGGTCCGTTTGGTCTTTTGGACCAACCTACAATTTTGTTAGCAACCGTATCAATTTCCCGACTAAAAATGAGCTCCTTTGTTTTACGATCGTAAACATGATAAAAGCTGTTGAACGTAGGATTGTATTTGAGTCTGTTATTATGTGGTTCCGAACTTTCAAAAAGGGAATCAGGAGCTTGGGGCAATAATCCGGAAGAATTGTATCTGCTTAACTCATCAATCAGATCGTTACTCCATCGTGTGTAATTTGATAGTTCTTTCAAATCGTATTTTCCGTAGTATTTAGCCCGTTCAATAATATCATAACAGAGATCAATAGTGGAAGATAATTTATAAAAATCCGGATCCAATGTCATTCTTCTGTCAAAGACCGTACTGTCGTCGTAGTCGAGTTCAGTAGTTATTCCCATAACCGAACCGTTTTTGAACTGAGTTATTTTCACCAGATCGCCATCCTCGTACTTTCGAGTTTCTCCATTCTGGAAACCAGATATGTAAAGCCGTTTTTCAGTAGTCCAGTCTTCATAAACTTCGTGACGTTTCCAGGATGCGTTATAAGATTTCTCTTTTGTAACAAACCAGGAACCATCCTGGAAACCCTCTTTTAAGTTTCCCTCGCATAAGATATTACCTCCCAAATCTGTTCGCACATAATACCCATTCAGATTGTCGTTATGAAGTTCAAATACACAGGCAACTACAGAATCAATAACCGTTGAATTTTTCCGTTTATCAATCGACATTCGGGGAGCGAAATACTGAACGTACCTACCATCCGGAAGATTTCTCACAACCGGCGGCACAATTGGGAATTCAGCTCTTACGGTTCCAAATGCCAGTTGAGGTGTTTTATTCAGATTAATTGGTTCAGCACGACGGTATCTTCTTCGAAATGGATGAATAATCCTATAAATAACCTTACTAAAACCTCTTTTGAAATTAAAGCCTTTCCAAGAGTAATACTCTGATTCTGCAATTTCTTTTCGGGCAATTCGCTCCTTGTGAATGGCCGGCTTCAACTCTTTTGTCTTCAGATCTGCACGCGGATCGTTCTTCATTTTCCATTCCAGCCACACGTAGTATTCTTCTTCCGTAAGTTCGAAATGAGAATAATAGTTGTATTTGAAAATGATTTTCTCTTCAACCGGATAAACATAGCGCCACTCACCATTGAGCTGAACAGAATCGGGCCGCTGTGCTTTAGCTCCGAAAAGCAAAAAAGCAAACAGTATAAAAAGCAGGTACGACTTATTCTTCATAGTCTATTATGTCGGTTTATAGAGTTGGTAAACAAACGGTCATCAAAAACGGTTGTTACACAATTATTTTATTCGCTTCAGTCCAACTCGTTTTCGCGGCACATCAATTTCTACCACCTGAACGTCAACATGTTCATGCAATGAGATGAATTGAGAAGGATCTTCCACATACACATCTGCCAACTGAGATTTATGGATCAACCCGTTTTCCTTGATTCCGATATTCACAAAAGCTCCAAAATTAGTTACGTTGGTTACAATTCCTGTCAGGAACATTCCGGTTTTCAAATCGTCGATTGTTCTGATTCGGCTGTCGAATTCCAAAACCTTAGCCATTTTCCGCGGATCGCGACTTGGTTTCTTCAGCTCCTTAATAATGTCGCTAAAGGTATAGTCATCTACATCCGGGAAATCTGATTTCTGAATGCCTTTCAGAACTGTTTCGTTCCCAATCAATTCGTTCAGTTGAAGATTCAGTTTCTTCGCAATTTTCTCTACCAGCTTATAACTTTCCGGGTGAACGGCCGAATTATCTAACGGTTGAATTCCATCGCGAACACGTAAGAATCCGGCTGCCTGCTCAAATGCTTTATCTCCCAATCGTTTTACTTTCTTCAGTTCTTCGCGCGATTTAATTCCACCGTTTTCTGCTCTGTACGCCACTATATTCTCGGCAATCGAAGCTCCAAGGCCTGAAACATAACTCAACAAATAAGGCGAAGCAGTATTCAAATCAACTCCAACTGCGTTTACCGCCGAAACAACTACATCATCCAACGCATCTTTCAGCATTGTTTGATTTACTTCGTGCTGGTACTGGCCTACTCCAACCGATTTCGGATCAATCTTTACCAATTCGGCTAAAGGGTCCATCAAACGTCGACCAATTGAAACTGAACCACGAACTGTTACATCGTAATCTGGGAATTCTTTTCGGGCGATTGAGCTTGCAGAATAAATAGAAGCTCCATCTTCACGAACAACATAAACGTCCAGATCTCTGTCGAAACGAATGTGCTTGATAAATGCTTCTGTTTCTCTTCCCGCGGTGCCGTCACCAATGGCAATGGCTTCAATTTTATATGCCTGAACCAATTGAAAGATTTTCGCAGATGCCTTGTCTTTCTCATTTTGAGGAGCGTGCGGGTAGATTGTGACATTTGTAAGTAATCCTCCATTCTCATCTAAACAAACAACTTTACAACCCGTTCTGAATCCCGGATCAAGTGCCAAAACTCGCTTACTTCCAATTGGCGGAGCCAGCAATAACTGCCGAAGATTGGTCGAAAACACCTTTATTGCTTCTTTGTCCGCTTTTTCCTTCGCTTCATTCAATACTTCGTTTTCCAAACTCGGACACATCAAACGCGAATAAGATTCCTTGCACGCTTTAGCCACAACATCCCCGCATTCGTCATCCGATTTCACGAAGAAACGTTCTAATTGCTCCAAAGCATCGTCTTTTTCAGGCTGTGCTTTCAATGAAATAATCCCCTCTCTCTCTGCACGATACAGTGCTAAAAACCGATGAGAGGCCGTTCTATAAAGCGGTTCCGAGAAATCAAAATAGTCTTTGTATTTGGCTCCAGCTTCTTCTTTTCCTTTCACTAATTTGGAAACCAAAACGGCTTTACGCTGAAACAAGGTTCTGATTCGGGCTCGTGCCGCTGCGTTTTCATTGATCCATTCAGAAATTATATCAACTGCACCCTGAATAGCCATTTGTTCATCAATGACATCGCCCTTGACAAAACGTTCAGCCATTTGTTCCGGATCACCACCACGCTGAGACATGATCATTCTGGCCAATGGTTCCAGTCCAAGTTTCTTAGCTTTATCACCTTTGGTTTGTCGCTTCTGTTTATAAGGAAGATAAATATCTTCAAGCGTTGTAGAATCAAAACAGGTCAATACCTTACTTTTGAGTTCATCAGTTAATTTGCCTTGCTCTTCTATCGAAGAAATAATGGTTTGCTGACGGGAAATAATCTCATCGTATTTTTTAGCCGAATCTCTGATCGTGGTAATTTCAACCTCATCCAATCCGCCGGTTAATTCTTTTCTGTATCGTGAAATAAATGGCACGGTAGCACCGCCATCCAACAATTCCAATGTGTTTTTTATTGACTTCTCCTGCAGGGAAGAAACTTTTTGTACGAATTCATTTTTTAGCATGAGAACAAAGATAGTATTGGATTTCGGTTCCAATAGCTAGTCGCTGGAAGAAGCAGGAATATTTTTAAAAAAAATCAATCCCCGGACAACCCTTTCATTTTTGGAATTGTCTTTAGGAAAAGTTTTAGAATATGAAAAAAATACTTACACTCATTACGCTGACAATTGCAGGTCTGTTTCAGAATGCAAACGCTCAGATACAGAACTACTATGTTTATAGTGATTCATTAATCGGATGTCAGAACAGTTTGTCCGGATACATTGAAAACGGGCCTTTGGTAGAAACAGTTAATGTTGAAATTTCATGGGGCGACGGAAATACGGATAATATTCCTGTTGCTATAGCCGCAAATTCCTACGGCTCATTTATGCCGGCCCACACGTATGCTGTACCTGGAAATTACGTTGTCGACATTCAATTTTACAGTACAGTGAATGCAGCTTATTTCGGTACAGGTGACCAAAGAGATTTATTTGCATTCAGTCAAACATCTTGTGGACATTTCTACGCAAATGTTTTCCAAAACACTCCGAACGTATGGTACGAAGACGTTCCTATGGATTGTATAGGATCTGATGGAATTACAACAACAATTACTCCCGCTGCGGGGTTCTATTACGGATATATGGGACTGGATCCGAACAATGCACCATATACCGTTAGTGTAAATGACGCCTGGTTAACCACAAACGGATATATTCAGGCTACTGCAGACCAAACAATCACTTCATTCAATGCTGATGGTTTGGCAAATAACTCTCAAATGTCATTTGAATTAACATGCAGTGTTGCAGCTCAAAATCCTGATTTCTCTGTAAACTACATTTGGCCTAGCAATTTTGTTGCTCCGCTTCAAACAGGAAACGTATACATTGACGTTTGCAACAACGCCTGTTCCGACACGTCAGATGCTGCAATGACACTGAATTTCCCTGCAGGTTTCACACCAAACACTTCCGGGCTGACAAATGCGATCGTAACAGGAAACACACTGACTTTCGATATCCTTGGATTGGCAAATTGCATTCAGCTGACAATTCCATTCACATTCCCCGGAAATACTCCGGCAGGAACATCCATTTGCTTTGATTTGACAGCCAGCAATCCTAACGACTCAAATCCATCGAACGATTCTGATTCAACGTGCGGTACTGTTCTCAATTCTTACGACCCGAATGCAAAAGAAGTGAATCAAGCCGAACAAATTGATGCAGCTGTTGAGGAAACACTTGAATACATCATCCATTTCCAAAACGATGGAAATTTCAGCGCAGTGAATGTTGAAGTAGTTGACACACTTTCTGAGAACCTTGATCTTTCTACTTTCAGATTGTTAGGTGCTGATCATAGTGTTTCTTTCAATATTGATCCGGCAACACGAATTGTGAAGTTCGTATTCAACGCCATTTACCTAACTCCAAGCTTACAAGATTTGAACGCATCACAAGGTTATGTAATTTATGAAATCAAAGAAGTTGCAGGATTAGGATTAGGCGATGAAATCGAAAACACAGCTTATATCTATTTCGATTACAATCCGGCTATCGTTACAAACACAACTTACAACGTGAATTCGGCACTTGGAATTAAAGAGGAATTGAAAGAAACAATTTCACTTTATCCGAACCCTACAAGCTCTAAATTCCAGATTTCAGGAACAGATTTAGAAGAAATCCGCATTTTCGACATGACAGGTAAAGAAGTTCAGGTTTCGAATCTTACTAACACAAATTCAGTTGATGTTGAGAACCTTTCCAACGGAGTTTACACATGCATAATAACCGGTAAAACAAACGTTTACCAGCAAAAGCTGACGATTAAAAAATAAACCCTGATACATCAAAAAAAGAGGCCGGATTAGTATAAAACTAATTCGGCTTTTTTGTTAACGAATTCTAAATGTTCACATTATGGAGTAAAAATGGGCTATCTTTGGTCCCCCAAACGAAATAAGATGAATGTACTTATCAGTTTAACACTTTTCGGAACGTTGTTTAGCACTGTTGCCTTGAAGTCATTAGAACAAACAAACGATGCAAACTCGTTATCCGATGTGATCAGAAATGGTGTTTATAGCATATCCTGGCAGAAAACAAGTAATACCAATCTTTTCAACCAAAGCGGTACAGCAAGTTACTATGCCAATAGCTTACACGGACGAAGAACCGCTTCCGGCAAAATATACTACAAGGATAGCTTGGTTTGCGCGCACAAAACATTGCCTTTAGGTTCCCTGTTGAGAGTGACGAACATGAAAAACGATTCTGTTGTTTATGTTACGGTAATTGACCGGATGGGAAAAAGTTCACCTCACATTATCGATTTGAGTATGGCGGGTGCCAAACAGTTGAATTTTTGGGGAAAAGGAATCACTAAAGTTCATGTAGAGCAATACGAAATACCCGTAATTGTAGCAGATACAATTCAAAAATAAATGTAATAATAACTACATTTGATTCATGCTGAATCATTTGAAAGTTATTGATTGCTCAACCGTTCTTGCCGGTCCGTCTGTTGGAACATTTCTGGCCGAGCTTGGTGCAGAAGTTGTTAAAATTGAACATCCGGTTATTCCTGATGTTACACGCAGCTGGAAACTGGCATCTGAAAACTCAAAATCTTCTCTATCTGGATATTTCGCTTCTGTTAATTACGGAAAAACATATCAAAAGCTTGATCTGTCTCTTGAAAGAGACAAAACCATCTTCCTGAAATTAATTCAGGATGCCGATATTCTTCTCACCAACTTTAAAAAAGGAGATGATGTTAAATTTGGAATAGAAGATGAAAAACTTCAGGCACTCAACAATCGTTTGATTATAGGAAAGATTTCCGGATTCGGTTCGGAAAATGATCGTGTTGCTTATGATCTGATCCTCCAGGCAGAAACCGGATTCATGTCAATGAACGGAACACAAGATTCCGGCCCCGTAAAAATGCCTGTCGCGTTGATTGACGTTCTTGCTGCTCATCAGCTGAAAGAAGGAATCCTGGCCGCTTTGTATCAAAGAACCTTTTCTGAAAAAGGATCGGTTGTTGAAGTTTCTCTTTACGATGCAGCTATAACCTCTCTTACGAATCAGGCCTCCAATTATTTAATGGCGAATCATGTGCCTGAACGAATCGGAAGTTTGCATCCGAACATTGCACCTTACGGCGAACAATTCGAAACAAAAGATCATAAACGGATCACTTTTGCAATCGGAAGTCAAAAACATTTTCAAATGCTTTGTGATTATCTGGGATTAGCACATCTTTTCGCTGACATTCGCTTTGTAAACAATGTAGAACGGGTTAAAAACCGAAAAATCCTGAGGGAGCTTCTCCAGGAAAAAATTCACGGGCTAACAAGTTCAGAGATTACAGAAACTCTCCACCCAATGCATGTGCCGGTAGGAATCATCCGGAATCTGTCGGAAGTTTTCGAAAATAAAGCAGCACAAAACCTGGTACGGGAAGAGCAAATAGAAAATCAACTCACGAAAAGAGTCAGTCAAATTGCATTTCGAATTAAATAGCCATGGAAATCAGAACACCTCAAACAGCGGCGGAATGGGAACAATACTATGATCTCCGTTATCGAATACTTAGAGAGCCACTAGGCAAAGAACCGGGCTCAGAAAGAAATGAAGGCGATGAAACCGGAATTCACTTCGCACTTTTTGAAGAAGGAATTATAGTTGGAATTGCAAGATTAGACAAAGTAGACAGCGAAATTTGCCAGGTTCGTTTTGTAGCCATTGAACACAATATCCAGGGCAAAGGTTTTGGAAAAAGACTTATGAATGCTGTTGAGCAGGAAGGAAAAAGAATCGGATATAAAAGAATGATTCTGCATGCGCGCGATTATGCATTACCTTTCTATGAAAAGCTGAATTACACACTCATTCGGGCTTCCTACAAATTATTTGATACTCTTCAACATTTTGAAATGCACAAGAACCTGTAAAAAATATTGCTATGCTTGCATAGCTTTATAAAAAATAGTATATTTAATCACAAAATTTTCACCATGTCTGCAACAATTAAAGGAGGAGAATTCCTCATAAAAGAAGTTACTCCACAAGAAATATTTACACCGGAAGAGTGGACGGAAGAACAGCAAATGATCAGTAAAACCTGCGACGATTTTATTCTGCATGAAATTTACCCGTTAGTTGAGCGGATTGATAAAATGGAAGAAGGTTTAATGCCTTCGTTAATGAATAAAGCCGGAGAACTTGGTTTGTTAGGTCTTTCTGTTCCCGAAGAATTAGGCGGAATGGGAGTTGATTTCAAAACGTCTCTTCTCGCAACTGAACGATTAGGAAAAGGTTATTCGTTCAGCGTAGCATTTGGCGCACATACAGGAATTGGCAGTTTGCCTCTGCTTTATTACGGAACACAAGCTCAGAAAGAAAAATACAGTCCGAAACTGGCTACCGGAGAATGGAAAGCTGCTTACTGCTTAACAGAGCCTAATTCAGGTTCCGATGCCAATTCAGGTTCAACTCGTGCTGTTCTTTCGGAAGATGGCAAACATTATATTCTGAACGGGCAAAAAATGTGGATCACCAATGGTGGTTTTGCAAACTTATTCACTGTTTTCGCTAAAATAGATGACGACAAGAACTTAAGTGCTTTTTTGGTTGAAGCCGATAGTGAAGGAATCACTCTGAATCCTGAAGAGAAAAAAATGGGAATCAAAGGCTCTTCCACTCGTCAGATTTTCTTCAACAACGTAAAAGTTCCGGTTGAAAACCTGCTTTCTGAACGGGAAAACGGGTTTAAGATTGCGTTGAACATTCTGAATATCGGTAGAATTAAATTGGGGGCAGGTGTTCTCGGAAGTTCGAAGGAAGTAATCTCTGATTCTGTTAAGTACGCAAATGAACGTCAGCAGTTTGGTCGTTCCATTTCAAAATACGGAGCTATTCGCTATAAACTGGCAGAACAGGTAATGCGCACCTATGTGTTGGAATCTGCTGTATACAGGGCTGCGCAAAATATTGATGATGCTATTCACGATTACATAAATGAAGGAGCAGAAAAAGGTCCTGCAACGTTGAAAGGAATTGAAGAATTTGCTGCAGAATGCGCTATTCTAAAAGTAGCAGGATCAGAATGCTTAGATTACGTGGTAGATGAAGCCGTTCAGATTTACGGTGGAATGGGCTATTCTGCAGAATCAACAGTTGAAAGAGCTTACCGCGATTCACGTATCAACCGCATTTTTGAAGGAACAAACGAAATTAACCGCATGCTGATTGTGGATTTGATCCTGAAACGCGCGATGAAAGGAAAACTCGATTTGATGGGGCCGGCAATGAAAGTTGCGGGAGAATTGATGAGTATTCCTGATTTCAAAGAATTGCCAGAAGGTGAACTGGCTTTTGAAAGAGAAGCTCTTTTACAATTCAAAAAAGTCATTTTGATGGTTGCCGGATCAGCGGTTCAAAAATTAATGCAGACACTTTCAAAAGAACAGGAAATTCTGATGAACATTGCAGATATTGCAATCTGGGTTTACCAGGCCGAATCGGTTTTACTTCGTGTAGAGAAAATGTTGTTGACAAAAAATCCTGCCGAAGCACAACGGGAAATTGCAATTGCGAAATTGTATTTCTACGATACAGCTGATAGAATTGAAAAGGCTGCAAAAGATGCAATTTTCAGTTTTGCCGAGGGTGATGAAGCTAAAATGATGATTGCCGGGGTGAAACGTTTTACAAAAACGAATACTATAAATCCGAAAGCATTACGTCAACTGATTGCCGAACAACTCATTAATCAGAATAAATACGACTAAAGAAAATAAAAGGTAAAAAGCAAAAGAGCGTGTTCGAAATGATCACGCTCTTTTTATATAAAGTTTTGTCTAGTCCTAAAATTTGATTCCGTCGGCCTCAAACATCATTGTGACTTTCGGCTCGGTAATTTTGTCGATCTCTTCCTGAGATTTCTTTGCGTCCAAAGCATAATGCTTCAGCATTTCAACACTTGTTGTATCCATATACGCTACTCCGTGAAAATAAGCCATTGTTCCTGCAGCTGTTGAAGTTGGAATCGTAAAATGATCCTTGAAACGGATCATCAATGGAGTTCCGGCAGTGTTTTCAACTTTAATCCAACACCCGGCCGATTGACAAACCTGCGTCAATTTACCATGAACAGTAAATTCCTGATCTCCTTTTGAGGCATCGAACGACTTAATCATTTCTTCCGTTGTAACGGCTTTAGTTTCATCAACCTTTACTTTTCCGTATGCTTTACCTTGCACAGAATCTGCATTCTTCATACTTCCGCAAGCTGCCAGGGCAACCAAACCAACAAGTAGTAATCCTTTTTTAATCATTTTTCGAAAATTAGTTCCACAAAAGTACAACAAGGTTTTTAGCAAAAAAAATCCCGGCACTTCGACTAAGTGACCGGGATTCGTATATTAGAATTTAAAAAGTCTATTTCATATATTTTTCAAACATTTCATCGAAAGTCATTTCGGTACCTCCTACAGAAAAATCACTTACTTCCAATGAAACCATCAAACGATTGATAACTCGAGCGCTCGTTTCGTCGTTCTTAATCAAGTTAACTGTCAACTCGTGTTTTTTCTCGTCCATTGTTACAGTGAAATACTGTTTGTAGTAGTTCTTCACTCCATCAACTTCCGCAGCAGTAACATCTGCAGGCATAACGAAAGTGTAGTTTCCAGAAGATTTGCCGTTCTTCAAAGATTCCGCAGAAGCGTTAGCCACTTTTTGACCAAAACTTAAAACAGAGGCAAAACAAACTAGGGTAAAGAGAAGTAATTTTTTCATGGTTTCTTATTTTTGCATTATAACGTAAATAGTATATAATAAGTTGTTTCGTAGTGCAATATACAATTATTTTACCAAAAATGTTTTGAATGGGATTATTGAGCTTTTTTGATGAATCGAAAACCGAGGCAGGCTGTGATGAAGCGGGGCGGGGATGCCTTGCTGGCCCTGTTGTTTGCGCTGCAGTAATTCTTCCAAGAGATTTCAAAAACAAGTTATTAACAGATTCAAAACTGCTTAATGAAAAACAACGAAATGAACTTCGGCCTATCATAGAAAAGGAAGCTTTGGCTTATAATGTCCAATTCCTGCACGAAGACGAAATTGCCAAATTAAACATTCTCAAAGCTAGTCTTACAGGCATGGCGCGTGCTGCTCACTCATTGTCAACAGCTCCTGAATTAATTTTGGTCGACGGAAACAAAACCTTGCTCGACCTTAGAATTCCTTCGATCGCACTCATTAAAGGCGACGGGAAATATTTGTCGATTGCAGCCGCTTCTATTCTGGCTAAGACCTATCGTGATGAATACATGGAAAATTTACATCTCAAATTTCCGCATTACGGATGGAATGTGAACAAAGGTTATCCAACCATCAAACACAGAGATGCAATTCGATTACATGGTGCATGTGAATACCACAGAACCGGTTTCCGCTTATTACCTGAAGATCAATTGAGTTTGTTTTAATATACAGATTCTTTAAACACTTTTTTGTTCAATAGTATTCATTCATGCATTTCAACGCATAAACGTAAGATGTACTTTTGAGAAAGTAAGAATTTTATGTGGAATAGAACCGTTCTGTCAGTTTTAGGAATCTCTGCCCTGGCGTGGATCATTTATGTTGTGATTACCATGGGGAGCAATGGCTATTACCCTACTCCGGAGCGCGTTTTTACAACTGCCGACACATCTATACTGGTTGTTCACAAACCGAAAGAATTGCTTTACTCGAATCCGGAATGCGGATTTGTGCAAACAGAACCTTTTTACATTCAAACACTTGCCAATCCTGAGCGAATTCAGCATTTCTATTTTTCCTCTTCCAGAAAATTATTGATTCTTGAACGAAGCAAACCCTGGAGTATCGTAATACTGCAAAAGTATTTTACCAAAATGGGATACGGAGTAACCGCAAAAAACGGGAAGGAAATACACGTTTCCAATGGCTGGAAAGGAAGATTCAGTGGAAATTTTGTTGTTCTTTCACTAAACGATTTTGAAGAAACTGAAGAACCAATTGTTGACTGGAATTTTGTGGATCGAAAAGCTTCTTTTAGTATAGTCAAACGAAATCGCCAGGCAAAACAGGGGAATCAAACCTATTTGCTGGAGAATGCCTACTCTCTTTCAACGAATCAGATAAAATATATTTCTCAAAGCTCGAACCAGGCATTGCCTTTGGTAAACGATCAGGAATATTTCCAGGATCTCATTCCGGTTAAATTCGACAGCTACTCTTTTTACCAGAAAGATTACCTGGCAACGCTCGTAGGAAACAATCCGCTTATCGAATGTATGAATCATGGAATGGTGGTGCTTTCCAATCAAAAGAGCAAATGCATTATTCTTGATTACCAATTAGGAAGAGATCCGTTTACCGTGCTCGAAGGTAAGATTGAAAACGAAACCGGTTCAGAAACCAAAGGAATACTTAACTGTCCTATTCCTTTCGAATTGTTTTCAGAAGACATTCACATTGAGTTATTCAATGGATACGCATTAATCTCTGACGATAAAGCATTTCTCAACTCCATTATCGGAAACTACGAAACTGGAAATACTTTGGCGCAATCTGAAAATTTCAGAACAGAGTTATTTGCCAACACTCCTAAAAATGTTAGCTACCGCTATATTG
Source organism: uncultured Flavobacteriales bacterium (assembly GCA_946479985.1). Next base: position 17,726 of record CAMLIF010000011.1, on the reverse strand, counting down.
ATGAGAAAGAACAAATCACCAAGAGTTTCCTGACGAATTCAGTACATACGGTTGTTGAATCCCGAATTAAATCAGATAAATCTGTTTCTTCCGATGAAATAAACGCTTTAGAGCCAATACGCCTGGATGGTGGTATTACGAGCATTGTTCCGGTTGAAGGCACTTCAATGATTTACGTGACTACAGATGCAAATAGCCTTCATCTTATTCTGAACGACCGATTGGTATGGACAAGAACATTTACCGATGAGCTTCGCAGTGTTCCTGCCATTCTTCCCGGAACCCAGAACGTCTGTTTTACCACTTCAACGGGTCTGCACGCATTTTCGTCGGGAGGTACAGAACTGAGCGGGTTCCCGGTTGCATTTACAAATACTCAATCGGCTGCGGTTCCATTCATTTTAAGCGGACAGGCAACAATTGCCGTTGTGGCCGATGGTACGGTGTATGTTGTAAACACAGGTGGTAAAAAACTCTACTCTTCGAGTGTTGGAACCAACAGCAATGCAGTGGTTCAGGTATCATCAGATAAACGCGGAATATTGGCACATGTAATTGCAAACAACACCTGGCATACATTCAATCTGAAAAAGAAAAGCCGCATTCGTTCATTCAATCTGGGCGAAGGCGATTGGTATTTGGCCCATTACAATAACAACATTCTGCCGGTTGGTATTCAGCAGAATCAATTTGTACGCTATTCCGAAAATGGTAAGTCGACATTACTTGTAGGCAACGCATCTAAAATGATCCGCTACAAATCAACTCAAAACCAGGAACTTTTCTTCCTTACCCAAAAACAGCATATTTATGTTGTTGATGGAATGGGAACATTAATCACTCAATTCGACTGCCAGCTTAGAACCATACAGGATGCTTACCTTATAAGAAGTAAAACTGGTAAAACCTTTGTTGGATTATTAGACGGAATTTCAAATAACAGTTATATTTACACAGTAAACGGCAACGAAGCATATAAACAGGTTTTTGAAGGATCAGAAAAAATTGTATTTCAGAATACAGCAGACGGCAAACTGCTTCTGATTTCAGGATCAAATGGTTACTTGTTCCGCTACCCGTTATACTAATAAAAACTACGCTTATGAAAAGAAAATTACTTAGGTGGTTCTGTCCATTATTGTTTGTTGCCGTGAGCCAAACGGTTAGTGCACAGAATTATCTCGGAGTCCATTCCAGCAATTATGCTGGTGTAATGGCACTCGACAATCAACCGGCAAGTTTCGTTGACGGACGATTCAAATTCGACCTGAACATTGCAAGTTTCAATGTTGGTGTTTGGCAAAACGCTAAGTATTTCGATGCTTCTCAAATGACATCCTGGTGGAAAAAATCGTTCACAACTGATACCATGTGGATGAAACCCGATTCAACATTTTACGAAAGAACAGTATTTGATTATTTCGGATATAATTCAAACGCAAAAGCTCGCGGGGCATACATCAATTATCAAATTGATTTATTGAATTTCGCCTTTCACATAAATCCGAGAATTGCGGTTGGTTTCTCAGCAAAATCAAGAATGGTTGGTAATATCACAGATCTCGATTTGAAACTGGCGAAATTAGCTGAGAACGGGTTGGACTTTTCACAACTTTGGAATATTGACATTGATGATAAGATCGTAAATGCCAACTTCATGGCCTGGAACGAATTTGGTATTAACTATGGCCAGGTACTAAAAGATGAAGGTGAACATTTCTTCAAAGTTGGTGGCCGTCTTAAATTACTTCAGGGAGTAGCTTCAGGATATGTTTATACCGACAACATGAAGTACCGGTTATCCAATGAAGACACTGCCATTTACATTCAGGGGAATTTCGAATATGGATATTCGAACAACATTGATGAAATGAGTACCAATGGCGGAAAATATACGCCTGGCACAAAACTGGGTCTTGGTCTGGATCTCGGCTTTGTATACGAATGGCGTCCAGACTGGAAAGAATATAAGTATGATATGGATAACGAAACGAATCTTTGGATGCGTTCGAAAGAAAAGTATAAATTACGTTTCGGTGCCTCAATCCTGGATATCGGTGGAATGAAATTTACGAAAGGGAATTCAAGTCGTGACTTCAATGTAGAGTCATCGGTTATTGACCTGCGTATTTTTAAAGATGCTAATTCACTGGAGAATTTCAACCATGTAATTGATAGTTTGACAACTACTCCCGGAACAGGTTGGACTGTAACGGAAGACAGAGGAGAAACATACTACATGAACACTCCTACTTCTTTAAGTTTACAGGCCGATTACCACATTTGGAAATGGTTTTACGTAAACGGAACCGGAATGATCAACATTCTTGGAAAACGCAATGCCTCTAAGGTTACCATTCCTTCTCAATTTGCATTAACACCAAGTTTTGATCATGCATGGTTTGGTGTTCACGTACCAATGTCCATCAACTCTTATTCCGGATTTAAAGCTGGTCTTGCAACACGCTTAGGCCCGTTAACAGTTGGAGTTGTAGATTTCAATTCTCTTTTCGCTGCAGGAAAAGTGAGAGGAACTGAATTCTATGCAGGATTAAGATTACCAATCCTGTACATGGAGCCTGAAGATTTAGATGGCGATAAAATCTCTGATAAAATCGACGGCTGTAAAGAAACACCTGGAATTTGGGCGTTTAAGGGTTGTCCGGATAGAGATATGGATGGAATTCAGGATTCTGAAGACCTTTGTCCTGATGATCCGGGAACTGCAGAATTTAAAGGTTGTCCGGATAGAGACGGAGATAAAATCATTGACAAAGACGATGCTTGTCCGGATTTAGCTGGTGTTATTGCCTTCAACGGTTGTCCTGACAGAGATAACGACAGTATTATAGATCCGAAAGATGATTGTCCGGATGAAGCTGGTTTAGCTGCATTCAATGGTTGTCCTGACAAAGACGGTGACGGAATCAAAGATTCTGAAGATGCTTGTCCGGATGTTGCTGGTCCTTTGGCTAACCAAGGTTGTCCGGATACAGATAACGACGGTTTATTCGACTTCGTTGATAATTGTCCTACTGAGGCTGGTCCGAAAGAAAACAACGGATGTCCTTGGCCGGATACAGATGGCGACGGATTGATCGACAAAGACGATGATTGTCCGAACCTTGCCGGTCCTGCTAAAAACAAAGGTTGTCCTTACATCGACACGGATGGTGATGGAATCTTAGACAAAGATGACGATTGTCCTACTGTGAAAGGTGTTCCTGAGAACAAAGGCTGTCCGAAAATTGAAGTAGCTGAGCAGGAAATTTTGAACACTGCATTCGAAAACCTTGAGTTCAACACAGGTAACGCGATCATTAAAGATGTTTCCTACACATCATTGAATGAATTAGCTGCATTGTTGATCAAGAAAAAAGAGTGGAAACTTCAGATTTCCGGTCACACGGATAACGTAGGTGATGCACAGAAAAACCTTGTATTGTCTAAACAACGTGCTGAGGCTGTGAAAGCGTATTTAATTGCAAAAGGAGTTGAAGCCAGCCGTTTGAACACATTGTTCTTCGGTGAAACACAACCGGTTGCTACAAATGATACGGCAGAAGGTCGTCAGAAAAACAGACGTGTAGAAATGACTGTTGTATTCCAATAGTCTTCACATAAAATAAAACAAGAAACCGTCATCCGCCTCAGGTGGATGGCGGTTTTTTTATATATTCGAAATGATCGAAAACGAAAACTTCAAACTACCATTGGTCTGACGATCAAAAAAAGAATACTTCCTACTTCAGAAAAACAAACTAATGAAATTATTTTGCAACATTGTTGCATTTAATGTTTCTATTCGTACATTTGAGCTATCCTTTCTAAAAAACGAATATGAAATCAGATCGCACTTATGACGTAATTATCATTGGCGGAAGTTATTCCGGACTTTCTGCAGCTCTGGCGCTAGGTCGTGCATTACGATCCGTCCTCATCATCGATTTTGAACAGCCTTGCAACAGCCAAACACCACATTCGCACAACTTCCTTACGCAAGACGGAAAAACACCCTTGGAGATCTCTCAAATAGCCAAAGAACAAGTTCTGAATTACGAAACGGTAACATTTCTGAAAGATCTGGTACTAAACGCAGAAAGAAACGAAAATGGATTTTCAGTTCGCACCAAGAACAACGAGTCATTTCAATCAAAAAAGTTAATTCTCGCTGCTGGAATCAGAGATATCAAACCTGATATTCCGGGATTCAACAAATGTTGGGGAATTTCAATTATTCACTGCCCTTATTGTCACGGATACGAGGTCAGAAATGAGAAAACGGGAATTATGGCCAATGGTGAAGATGGTTTTCATTTCATACAACTCATTTCTAACTGGACCCCAGATTTGACTTTGTTTACAAACGGGAAATCCACGTTATCTGCCGAACAAACGGAGAAATTATCTTCCCGTAATATCGAAATCATTGAAGCTGAAATTGAATCGATCAATCAAACAAACGGCCAGCTTGAATCACTTCGTTTCGAAGACGGTTCTATCAAGGAATTGAAAGCATTGTACGCACGCATCTCATTTGCTCAAAACTGCTCTTACCTTAACAAATTAGGATGTAAATTAACGGATCAGGGATATATTGAAGTAAACCCCTTGCAGCAAACAACCATAGAAGGAGTTTATGCATGCGGAGACAATTCAAATCCTATGCGCTCCGTGGCAAACGCGGTTTCTTCAGGAACAATGGCAGGTGTAAGCGCAAGTAAAGACCTCATTTTCGAAGAATTCTAAAAAGAAAAAGCGGCAACTCTTTTGAATTACCGCTTTCTTCTTAGTTCTATTTATTTCAGTAAGCTGACGTGCCCGTGATATTCATGGTATTTGTCAACCGTTCTTTCCTTGATAATAATTTTCCAGGTGTAAACTCCTTCCTGGCACATTGCATCGTGGTAAGTTCCGTCCCATCCGAAATCCAAATCATGTGTTTCGAAGATGATTTCTCCCCAGCGATTGAAAATGTACATGGTATAACTTGTTCTGTCGAATCCGGTTGTAAATACCGGGAAGAATACATTGTTATTCTCATCTCCGTCAGGAGTGAATGCGTTGGGTACATAGAAAATCAAATCCGGTGTTATGGAAACCATGATTTGTGCCGTGTCATTACATCCGCTCGGATTTGAAGCGACCAATGTTACGTGATAGCCAGCTTCAACTTCCGGATATGTATGCGAAGGATTTGTTGAAGTTGATGAAGTTCCATCGCCAAATTCCCAGTAGTACGATGTTGCGTTTGTACTGTTATTGAGGAATTGGAAAGTCGGATCGATCATGGAATGACTAATTGCATCCACTCCGAACGCCGCAACAACTTCCGGATAAATAGTGATATCACTGGCTGAAGCCGCGGTATTTGTACAGCCGTTATTATCTGTTACAGTTAACGAGACCCCAAACTGTCCGGGCGAATTATAAGTTTCCGTAATTGTTCCGCATCCGGTAACAATTCCAATTCCTTCCAGATCCCAAACACAGTTTACACTGCCCGGAGCAACACTAGTAAAGGAAATTTCTACCGGAGCACAACCCGTTGTTGTACTTGCAATAATTGAAACCGCAGGAGTTGCAAAAACAGTTACACTGACGTTATCAGTTGAAATACATCCTTCATTCGATGTTACTGTAACCACGTAGTTGGTTGTTCCCGATGTTGTAGTACTCACCGTTGGAATGGAAGAAACAGCTGAACTTAATCCCGTTGCAGGTGACCACGAATAAGTATTTCCAATAATCGGCGTACTTCCAATTACCAACGTTCCGTTGTTTTGACAAGAAGAAACATCTGATCCTGCATCCGCAACCGGCAACGGATAAATTGTAATGTCGAACGTTTCGACAGCTCCTATACAACCGTTCAAAGTCGGTGCAAAGGAAACGGTGCCGGTTTCAGCCGTTGCTCCCGAATTCTGACCGTTGAAAGACGCAATATCCCCTATTCCATTCGCTCCCAGGCCGATTGCCGGATTTGAATTCGTCCAGCCAAATGTTGATCCGGCAGGTGTCGCATTGAATCCGGGAACTGTAACCGACGAACCAACACAAACCGCAATATCTGCTACCGGATCAGCCACCGGAATCGGATTAACCGTAATGGTTGCTGATTCTGTTAGCGCTGTAGAGCAATTGGCAGGTGCAGGAGTTTGAACAGACTGCAAGGTATAAGTCACGGAAGAAGTCAGAACTGCCGTTGCGATTGAACCCGATCCTGATGCATCCAAAACCAAGCTTGCCGTAGCAGTTCCATCGGTATAGGTTACAGTCGTATTTGGTGTTCCGGTTACAGTTAATGTAGCCGTTTGACCGGAACAAATTGCTGTTGCTCCGGAAATTGATGCTGTTGGAGATGCAAAAACATCAACCGTTACAGTTCCCGGAGTAGCTTGTGAACAACCGTTATTACCGACAACTGAAATCAAATTATATGTAAATGTTCCGGCAGTTGTTGTAGGAACATTCAATGTTGCCGTATTCCCCACTCCGCTTGAAATGGTTTGATTGGCACCACCGTTCAGATTATAGGTGAATGTATAGCTTGGAGCATCATTACTTCCTGTAAATGTTACAACCGGACTCGGATCATTTTCACAAACTGAAGTGGCTCCGGTGATTGATGCATTCGGCAAACCATTCACTGTTACAGTAGCTGTTCCGGTTTGAGTCTGGGAACAACCAATAGAACTTGTTACGTCTATTAAATCATAAGTAAAGATTCCAACTGTTGCTGAATTAACTGTTAAAGTGGCAACTCCTGCGGCATTACTCACAATTGTTTGATTTCCACCGCCATTTAAACTATATGTAAATGTATAAGGTGCTGTACCGCTTGCCCCGGTAAATGTAATTGTCTGCGACGCGCCATTTTGACAAACCGTACTTGTTCCCGAAATAGTAGCGGTAGGCAGCGGATCAACCGTAATAACAGCAGAACCGGCTTGTGCCTGAGAACAACCACCCGTTTCACTTACACTGATTAAATTATAAGTAAAGGTTCCAACCGTTGCTGTTGGTGCATTAATCGTTGCTGTATTCCCAACACTCACAATTGTTTGATTGGCTCCACCATTGATGTTATATGTGAACGTGTAAGGTGCTGTGCCGTTTGCGCCGGTGAATGTAATAACCTGAGTTGCTCCATTCTGACAAACAGCAGCAGTTCCGCTGATAGTTGCCGTAGGCAGCGGATTCACAATAACTGTTGAAGATCCGGCTTGCAGTTGTGAACAACTTCCGCTTGCCACACTAACCAGGTTGTAAGTGAACGTACCGGCAGTAGTAGTTGGAACAGAAACAGTTGCTGTAGTTGCGGCTCCGCTAGAAACAGTTTGATTGGCTCCGCCATTAATGTTATAGGTAAACGTATATGGAATGGAACCATTCGCTCCGGTAAATGTGATCAAAGGATTCACTGAATTCTGACACACCGTTACTGTTCCGGAAATCACTGCAGTTGGCAATCCTGAAATAGTTACAACGGCTGATCCGGTTTGATTTTGGGAACAAGATCCGGATGCCACGCTTACCAGATTATAGGTAAAAATCCCTAAAGTTCCGGTTGGCACAGAAACCGTTGCTGTACTACCCGCGCCGCTTGAAATCGTTTGATTTGCACCACCATCGATATTATATGTAAATGTATAAGGTGCTACCCCATTCGATCCAGTGAACGTAATGTTCGGAGCCGGATCGTTTTGACAAATTGCAGTAGTTCCTGAAATTGTTGCTGTTGGTAATAAATTCACTGTAACAACTGCTGATCCGGTTTGATTTTGTCCGCAACCGTTAACTCCGGAAACACTCACCAAATTATAGGTAAAGGTGCCCGCTGTTGCTGTAGGAGCAGAAACCGTTACTGTTGTCCCCGCACCGCTGGAAACAGTTTGATTTGCTCCGCCGTTGATGTTATAAGTGAACGTATAAGGTGCCGTTCCATTCGATCCGGTAAACGTAATAACCGGATTTGCATCATTCTGACAAACGGTTGCTGTTCCGGAGATTGTTGCTGCTGGAAGCGGATCTACTGTTACAATCGCTGAGCCTGTTTGCGGTTGACCACATGTTCCGCTCGAAGAAATATTTACAAGATTGTAAGTAAATGTTCCGGCAGTAGCTGTTGAAACAGAAACCGTTGCCGTACTTCCTGCACCACTTGAAACTGTTTGATTGGCTCCACCATTGATGTTGTAAGTAAATGTATACGGAATCGTTCCGTTCGTTCCTGTAAACGTGACGCTTGGAGCAGTGGCATTTTGACAAACTGTCGTAGTACCGCTAATAGTTGCTGTAGGAAGTAAATTAACGGTTACAACTGCTGAACCTGTTTGTACCTGGGAACATCCAGACGTGTTTGAAACACTCACCAAATTGTATGTAAATACTCCTGCCGTAGCAGTTGGAACTGAAATTGTTGCTGTTGTACCTGCTCCGCTTGAAATAGTTTGATTGCCACCTCCGTTCAAATTATAAGTAAACGTATATGGCGCAGTTCCGTTCGATCCGGTAAACGTAATTGTAGGATTAGGATCATTCTGACAAACCGAAATTGTTCCTGCAATAGCTGCTGACGGAAGCGGATCAATGGTTACAACTGCAGATCCGGTTTGTGGCTGACCGCATGTTCCGCTCGAAGAAATATTTACAAGATTGTAAGTAAATGTTCCGGCAGTAGCTGTTGAAACAGAAACCGTTGCCGTACTTCCTGCACCACTTGAAATTGTTTGATTGGCTCCACCATTGATGTTGTAAGTGAAGGTATATGGAATTGTACCATTGTTTCCGGTAAATGTAATACTCGGAGCAGTGGCATTTTGACAAACTGTTGTTGTACCGCTAATAGTTGCTGTAGGAAGTAAATTAACGGTTACAACTGCTGAACCAGTTTGTGCCTGGGAACATCCAGACGTGTTTGAAACGCTCACCAAAGTGTAGGTAAATACTCCTGCCGCAGTAGTTGGAACTGAAATTGTTGCTGTTGTTCCGGCACCGCTCGAAATGGTTTGATTGGCACCTCCATTCAAATTATAAGTGAATGTATACGGCGCAGTTCCGTTGGCTCCGGTAAATGTAACCGTAGGATTCGGATCATTCTGACAAACCGTTACTGTACCTGAAATTGTTGCAGTTGGTAACGGATTGATGGTTACAATTGCAGACCCCGTTTGTGTTTGAGAACAACTTCCACTTGCAACACTTACCAAATTATAAGTAAACGTACCTGACGTTCCGGTTGGTACTGCAACTGTTGCAGTACTTCCGGCTCCACTCGAAATAGTTTGATTGGCGCCACCGTTAATGTTATAAGTAAACGTATACGGAATTAAACCATTCGATCCTGTGAAAGTGATATTCGGAGAAGCTGCGTTTTGACAAATTGTTGTAGTTCCTGAAATTGTTGCTGTCGGTAATAAATTAACTGTTACAACTGCTGAACCTGTTTGTGCCTGAGAACACCCCGTAGAGCTTGAAACACTCACCAGGCTGTACGTAAATATTCCGGCAGTTGTTGTTGGAACTGAAATAGTTGCTGTTGTTCCGGCTCCACTCGACACCGTTTGATTCGCTCCACCGTTCAAATTATAAGTAAATGTGTAAGGCGCGGTTCCATTGGCTCCGGTAAATGTAACTGTAGGATTCGGATCATTCTGACAAACTGTTGCTGTTCCTGAAATAGTTGCCGTTGGAAGCGGATTAATGGTTACAACTGCAGATCCGGTTTGCGGCTGAGAACAACTTCCACTGGCAACACTTACTAAATTATATGTAAACGTTCCGGCCGTTCCGGTTGGAACCGAAACTGTTGCAGTACTTCCTGCTCCACTCGACACCGTTTGATTGGCTCCACCATTAATATTATAAGTAAATGTATATGGAATTGAACCGTTCGCTCCTGTGAAAGTTATGTTCGGAGAAGCCGCATTTTGACAAATTGTTGTAGTTCCCGAAATAGTTGCCGTAGGCAATAAATTAACTGTTACAACTGCTGAGCCCGTTTGAGCCTGGGAACAAGTATTTGCACTTGAAACACTTATTAAATTATACGTAAAAGTACCGGCAGTTGCTGTTGGCACTGAAACCGTTGCAGTAGTTCCAGCTCCGCTTGAAACGGTTTGGTTGGCTCCACCATTAATGTTATAAGTAAAGGTATACGGCGCCGTTCCATTCGTTCCTGTGAACGTAATATCCGGAGCAGCAGCATTCTGACAAACAGTAGTAGTTCCGCTTATAGTTGCCGTTGGTAACGGATTTACAACCACAATTGCAGATCCCGTCTGGTTTTGAGAACAGCCATTTCCTCTTGAAACACTTACTAAATTATATGTAAAAGTCCCTGCTGTTCCCGTTGGGACAGAAACAGTTGCTGTACTTCCCGCACCACTTGAAACGGTTTGATTTGCACCGCCATTGATATTATATGTAAAAGTGTAAGGTGCCGTGGCATTTGCTCCTGTGAACGTAATATCCGGAGCAGCAGCATTCTGACAAACAGTAGTAGTTCCGCTTATGGTTGCCGTTGGTAACGGATTTACCGTCACAACAGCTGATCCAGTTTGGGGTTGAGAACAGCTTCCTGAAGCAACACTCAGTAAATTATACGTAAACGTTCCTGCCGTTCCCGTTGGGACAGAAACAGTAGCTGAACTTCCTGCACCGCTTGAAACGGTTTGATTTGCACCGCCGTTGATATTGTAAGTAAATGTATATGGAGCGACACCATTTGCACCAGTGAAAGCAATATTCGGGGATGCGGCATTCTGACAGATCGTTGTTGTTCCGCTAATTGTTGCCGTAGGTAATGGATTTACTGTTACAATCGCTGAACCGCTTTGATTCTGCGAACAACCATTACCGCTTGACACACTTATCAAATTATATGTAAAAGTTCCCGCTGTTGTAGTAGGAACGGAAACCGTTGCTGTTGTTCCTGCCCCACTCGAAATAGTTTGATTTGCCCCGCCATTGATATTATAAGTAAAGGTATACGGAGCTGCAGCATTTGCGCCGGTGAAAGTGATATTCGGAGATGCTGCGTTTTGACATATAGATGTTGTACCCGAAATAGTTGCGGTTGGCAATGAATTTACTGTTATTATCGCTGAACCTGTTTGAGGATTCGGACAACCGCCACTGGTAACACTTACAAGGTTATAAGTGAAGGTTCCCACAGTGGCAGTTGGTGCCGATACCGTTGCAGAGCTTCCCGCACCACTTGAAACAGTCTGATTCGCACCACCGTTTATGTTGTATGTAAATACATACGGAGCAGTTCCGTTTGAACCGGTGAATGTAATGGTGGGAGAAGCTGCATTCTGACAAACACTTGTAGTTCCTGAAATTGTTGCTGTTGGAATCGGGTTTACAGTTATGGTGATTGGATCAGAAGCCGTACAACCTCCGGTTGAGCTTGTTCCGGTAAAAGTATAGGTTGTAGTCGCTGTTGGTGTAACAGTTGGAGTTAAAGTAGTAGAATTGGTCATATTTGCCGTTGGCGACCATGCAAATGTTGGCGCTGGAGTATACGTATTAAATGTAATCGACCAATCAAGGATTGTTCCGGTATCATCCTGGAAATCATCTAAAACCACCAGATTCCATGTTCCATTTACTGCACAGGCATTCAATAAAGTAAACGCTTGTTCCGGTGTAAATGATCCGGTAAAAGGAGCTGTGCCGCCTACAATTGATGGCGAACCTGTTGGAACAAAAGTAGTGTTCGTATAATTTGCTCCTGCACCGCCATTTCCCGTAGATAATTGGATCATCGTTCCTCCCGGACATTGTAAATACATCTGAACATCCTGATCGAATGTATGAGTAAGGCTTACGTTTACAGAAACAATTGGCAAAACACCAACGGTTTGAGGATTAATACCCGAAACCACAATTGGCGAACTAACCGAAGGTCCTACTCCAGCTCCAATTCCATCAGGAATAGGAAAATCTGTGGTATTGGTAAATGTAACAGGTGTGTTTGAAGCAGCAGGAGAAATCGTTCCGGCTAAATTCACAGATTGTCCCAGGCAAATCGTTTGATCGGCAGTTGTTACGTTCACAGTTGGAGTTGGATTGATCACAACTGTAACCGGGCGAATATCAAAACATCCGTTCGCATTCAGGATTTTAATATAATATGTTCCACTGGCAGTAATTGCCCCAGGAGATGCTATAGGAATCGTGCATGCAGCATCAGAATAATAAGATATTGTTCCTGATCCTGAAGTAATTGTCACAACACTTGCAGCTGTAATATCCACAACATTCGGCGCACAAACCGCAGGCGGATTCGTAACAGTGATTTGTGGCGTTGGTAAAACATTTACTGTTGACGAAATGGTAGTATTACACCCGGAAACGGAAGTCATAGTACATTGGTAAGTCGTTGTTCCGGTAGTCGTTGGTGCAACTGTCAGAACATTTGTAGTTCCCAAAACAGTTCCCGGCGCAGCAGTATTTACCCAGGAGTATGATGCTGCTCCGGTTGGCGCTGTAAACGTTGTACTTGTGTTTTGGCAAACAGAAGCCGGAGCAACAATCTCAACCGGTCCGCAAGTTGCATCCAAATATGCATAAGCAAAGTGAGCACCTCGTGAACAATCCCCGATTGTAAAACTAATCGTAACACAAGTACCAATATAGGGCGTTAAATCCAATAAAACCGGTGTCCAGTCCTTGTAGTAAACTGTGGATGCCCCAATTTGAATAAATCCAGGAATACCCGGACCACCAGTTACCAGGTAATTTCCACAGGCAATCGGATTTCCCGAACAATCAAGCGCTTCGATCTTAAAGAAAGGCTGTTCATAATTCTGGTGATCAGCCCCCGCATCCTGCATGATAGCTGCGTAATAATATGTAAGCAACGCGTTGGCGGAAGTCACTGAAAATTTCTGCATTAACTGAGCACCACCAAAACTTCCGTTCGGTCCGTCTCCAAGGCGCATAGAGTTTACATTCGAAGGAATTAACGGACAAACCTGCTGAACAGCACCGGTAAAAGGATCAAGACCTGCCGTGGTAACATTGTGATGGCCCTGATTTAAAGTTCCGTAAACAGGAGTGTACGTTGGTGTTGGAGCACCCATTCCTCCGTTTACAACTGTATGTCCCCAGTTACCAACCCAGCCACTAGTTGTTCCATTATCAAAACCCATGTTTGTACAACCCGGTTGAGTTGGCGGTGTTGTAGTTGTGGTAGCATAAGTCATTTGAAGATTATATGCGAAACTCGACGTATTGTAATTCGAATTATCTATCATAACATAGTAGCACGATCCGGCAGTTACTGCCAGCGGAACTCCAATGGTATTGGCAAGATTTGCTGTGGATGCCGTTGCAGTTTGTGATGCGGCTGCATTTCCGGGGGTTCCCGCATAAGTTGTCAATCCAACTTCATTAAAAACCTGTAACGAAGGAAATATCTGTGGGACGGCAGAACCGTTGTAAGTCAATGTGATATTCACTACTCCGGTTGTTGTAGCACAAAAATAATAGAACCAATCGTTTCCTCCGTCAATGGTTACTACTCCGGCGGTCGGATCACTGTCAACATTGTTAGCAGCACCGACGGTTGTTCCGGAAGCATTAAACGGAATTAAAACGGGAACTCCCGTAGCACCCGCCGGGGTATCGGCACCCTGGGAGAAAGAATAAGTTGTACATAGGATTCCTATCAACCCTGATACAAGAAGTGAAAGTAGCTTTGTTTTCATAACGGTCAGTGTTTCTTAGCAGTGCTTGTGGTGAGATAGAGCATTTCAATACGCTCAAACAACAAATCCAACTGGCCTGTATTTATTACTTCATTAAATTGAATAGCAATGTCATCTTCGTCGATTACAACGGAAGTAACACCATCAAATTCCTGAATAAAGCTTTTTAGTTTTTCAGTATCCTTACAGATTACCAGGCTTGATAACTGATACGTAATCAGTGATGTACCATAACCAGAAATATTTACACGGGAAGCTTCATTTTCACGATGCAATTCATTTTCCTGACTAAATCCTACGGATACAGCACATACGAAACACAACGGCATAACCGCTCTGGAGAGGAGGAGAGTTTTCATATCTAGTTTTGTTGGGTGTTAAATTAATGCTTGTTTTTTAAACTACCAGCTTATTTTTCAAACATTTATCCATAGCGAGTCACTATTGCAATCCTAAAACTGTTCAAAAACTCACGCTTTGGCACACTGCACGCGGATTCCGAAATCTGTTATCTTTGAAAAAAAAATGCAAAATTTAACACAGCGTCGGATATCAAGATGGTCATTAAGCTTTCTTTCAGGCTTATTAATGGTGATTACATTCCCAAAAACGGGAAGTTTATTCCCGTTGGCCTTTATTTCATGGATCCCGCTTCTGTTTGTAGAAGATTATTTCTCAAATAAAAAGAAAGCAGGTAACCTGTTTGTTCATGCTTACTTTACGTTTATTGTATACAACATCGGTACAACCTGGTGGATTATCTATGCATCGGTTGGCGGCGCACTGATGGCGTTTTTTGCAAACAGCTTATTAATGGCACTTGCATTTTTGGTTTTCCATGTACTCAAGCGCAGTTTTTCGCGAAAATGGTTCATGTTGCTCTTTGTTTCGGTTTGGCTGACATTTGAGTGGCTCCACTTCCACTGGGATCTTTCATGGCCCTGGCTGACTTTTGGAAATGTCTTTGCCTCCACCCCAAGTCTTGTTCAATGGTATTCCATTACGGGCGTTTTCGGCGGAAGCCTGTGGGTACTGATCATCAATTACCTCATCTTTCAAATGATAAGCCAGCCTACAGACCGTTCGCAAAAAAAACGCTTTACAATTGGAGCATTAATTTTACTTCCAATAGCACTTTCTTTGATCCTTGGAGCACTAAAATCAACTACGGGACAGAATTTCGAAGTTGTTGTTGTTCAACCAAATAAAGATCCCTACACTGAAAAATTTGTCGGATCAAATTCAGAACAGTTACAACAACTATTGGGACTTGCTCTGGAAAAATCGACAAAAAAAACAAATTTGATCGTCGGACCGGAAACTGCTCTCTACCCAAATAACGAATCCTATTACGAATGGTTCTACGAAGACTATATTCCCCAGCACGTAGCCACAAAAGCAATCCATGCATTCCAGAAAAAACACCCGATACCGGTTTTAATTGGGGCAACAACAACTCAACAATACAATTATGAGAAAAGTGCTGCCTCTAATTATGAGCCACAGTCGGGAAAATACATTGAATGGTACAACTCCTCACTATTCTTCCCTATTGAAAAAAAACCGGAAGTAATTCATAAATCAAAACTGGTGCTAGGGGTTGAAAAACTGCCATTTACAGGCATTTTTCCGTTCATAAAAAGCCTTGCAATTGATCTTGGCGGCGGCGATGGTACTCTCGGAATGGCTGATGCTCCTTCTGTTTTCAAAATGAAAAAATTCAATTTCGCTCCGGTAGTTTGTTACGAAAGTATTTACGGAGAATTTGTAGCACAACAGTCTGTTCAAAATTCAAAATTCATTGCGGTAATTACAAACGACGGCTGGTGGCAGGACACTCCTGGCTACAAACAGCATTTTCTATTTTCAGGGTTGCGCTCCATTGAAAACAACCAATGGCTGGTCAGATCCGCGAACACCGGAACTTCGGGTATTTTTAACAACAAAGGAGAAGTTATTCATTCAACCAACTGGGACGAAGAAATTGCATTCAACTCAACAATCCAGCTGCTTGATGGTAAAACCATCTATCAGACAATTGGTGATTTAATAGCGAAAATTGCCGCCGGAGTAGTAGTAATATTCCTTATTGGCGCGGTCTACATTCGATTTACACGCAAAAAAAGAGCCTAATAATTTAAGATTCCGAAACGCTCTTTATTTCCTGACGAAAAGAAGATCAGTTCTTTATACCTGGGATTGTCTGCACACAATTTAATCGACACATTTCCCCCGGTTTCGTTATAATCATTGTAAACCCGGCGATGCTGATCTCCGTTCGAAAGATCGATCTCAGAAATTGCCAAAGCATACAGTTTTTTACGAATCGGGAAATTGATCGAATAATTGAATCGTTTAAACTCTCCGAACTCATCGTAGTTTTTACGGTGATCGTTGAAGAAAACCAAACATTTTCCACCGGAAACAACCGATTCGATAGAACTGTAATAACCATAGTCGTTCGCAGAATGCTGTTCTTTCGGAATAGAAACTATCCATTTAAAGTCGCCGGTTGGTGAAATACAATACAAAACTGCATCATCATAATAATAGTGATTTACTGTTGTGATCATTCCCCTGGAATCGTTGGTAGTCTGCATGTATACGTAATACTGCTCGGCAACTACAACCATTGATCCGTCCGGTAACTGGTGAATATCCCGAAAAGCGTAATTGACAATATTCAAAGCATTGGTATTCAAATTAGATCGGGTTCGGTCAAAACGAATGGTTTTAGCCCTGAGATCCTGCATGAAATACTCCGGAAATGGCTGAATATTGACGGCTTCAATTTTATGCTGGTTCAGATTGATCCGTTGATAAAAAATTCCCTGGGCACCTGGCGAAAAAGCTTCGCCGTAAGTCCCGGTTACCACCAGGGTAGAATCTAGGGAGGAAAGCTGAAAATCAAAAACTCGCCGCTCATCCAGGTATAAATCGTATTGCAATAAAGTGTCTTTTTGAACATGCAGAATCACTGCTTTATCGATGGTAGTGTAATCGCGCCAAATACTCGGATTGGAATTATTGTAAAGTGTTACACCCAGTATAAATTCTCCGTTGTTGGTTACGTGCCGGATATCAACTGACGATAATCGGGAAGAAAACGGAACCTCATATTCCCCTTCCATAACCGTTTGAAATGTTGTGTCAAGTACCCGGTATCCGTATCGGTCGAATTGATCTTTTTTCGCAGGAATCACATATTCAACGCAAAGGAAATTTCCGTTTTCCGACTTTTGGACCATGAAGAAACCTTTATTCGAAGCTAAGCGCGGCTGCGCATACTCGGTCAGTAACACCGCTTCACCGTAAGGGTCAACTTCCGTATCGTATTTCACCATGTATAGTAGATTCGTCCCATCACGTTTGTCGGAGAAAAAACCTAAAAGCCTTCCGTTAAAAGTCATCATTGATTCGAGTGTAGCCGTGTTTTCATCTACTCTGTTCTCAATTTTTTTGCTGGTAATTTCTTCCCCGAAAAGATAACGCGAAACGCGGTTTGATTGAAGAATGCCGTTTCCTACAACTCGAAACGTATAGAAATTAAAGCCTTTGTCGGGGAAAATATCAATTAACGTAGATTTACGACGATTGTCAACCCCCCAATCGATGGAATTTACCTGCGCATACGAAATGCCCGCGTACACAAGAAACAACAGCACAATTTTCCACTTCCCGAAAGCATTCATACCCCCAAGATAATGAAAAGTGTTAAACCAAAGCTATACCTGTGTAATTATGCGGTGTAATTGATTTTAAACGGCCTTTCAAAGCTTCATCAACGTTTAATGTCTCAATAAAAGCGTGAACCGACTCCTGTGTCACCTTCTCGTTCTTACGGGTCAAACCTTTTAACGCTTCATAAGGTTTTGGGAATCCGATACTTCTCAAAATTGTTTGAATTGCCTCAGCAACAACAGCCCAGTTTTCAGTCAGGTCATTGTCCAGAGCAGTTTCATTCAACAACAATTTACCTAAACCAACGCGTGTTGCTTTCCAGGC